>NZ_JBLUQC010000019.1:0-102495 GCF_048068435.1 Pseudomonas sp. NY15437 | reverse complement strand
GAGGCGCATTCTACAGCGATCAATGTCGCTGTCAACCACCTCGGCGACCTTCTTTTCAGCTCGCTGCCGGAGCAGCCAGTGAAGAGCGGCAAGTGAATCACCTGCCTGATCACCACTCTCAACTTCGAATCTCTGTAAGCACTTGATTTTCAAGTTCTTTCAGCGCTTCGTCGCTGGGAGTGGTGCGCATTATAGGGAGTTTAAAAGGCCCGTCAACGACTTTTTGCAGAAAGATGACAAAGGGGCTCCCCCATCCTCCCCTCTATTATAAAAAAGCAGCACGCTCCCGCACCCGCTCCGCACCGGCGCATCAACGGCTTCCAGCCAACTGCGTCTTGCTGCCTATATAAAGAAGGCACCGCTGAACCTCACATCCCCAGCGCGCGCTTCCCGAATTCCTACGCGCTTTTGCAGGTTGCCGCGTCGGCAACCCCTCCTCCATCCTCCGCCCGTCACGGTCAATCCCGTGACTAGGTTTGACGACCTGAACTGAGATGGCGCGAATGCGCTGGACCCGCAGTGGAACGCCAAAGTCGCCGAGATCATCGGCCAGCTGCGCCAGGACGGCACGCTCGCCCGCATCTCGAACAAATGGATCGGTTCAGACATCACCCAATGAGCGCGTTCCAGACTCCCCCCTCCCGACTGCGCGACGCGCCGGCAGAACCGCTGCTGGCGCGCCTGTTCGGCTTCCGTACCCGGCTCTACCTCACCTGGGCGGTCATGCTGCTCCTGTGCGTGGCGTTTTTCCTGAGCTTCGACCTGAAGCTGGCGATCATCCTCGACAAGTGGCGCAACCTAGTGGGCATCAACCTCGCCCCCAACGGGTTCCTCCAGGGCGCGGCGCTGACGCTGTTCCTCAGCTTCTGCTCGATCTGGGTCTCGCTGCTGCTGGGTTTCATCACCGCGCTGGCCCGCTTGTCGAGCAGCGCCGTCGCCTTCGGCGTGGCCAGCTTCTACGCGTCCTTCTTCCGCGGCACGCCGCTGCTGATCCAGATACTGCTGATCTACCTGGGCCTGCCGCAGCTGGGTGTGGTGCCGGGCGCCATCAGCGCGGGCATCCTGGCGCTATCGCTCAACTACGGCGCCTACCTGAGCGAGATCTTCCGCGCCGGCATCATCGGCGTGCCACAGGGGCAACGCGAAGCCGCCGCAGCGCTGGGGATGAACCGCACCCTGACCTTCTGGCGCATCGTCCTGCCGCAGGCCATGCGCACCATCATTCCGCCGACGACCAACCAGTTCATCTCGATGCTCAAGGATTCGTCGCTGGTCTCGGTGATGGGCGTCTGGGAGGTGATGTTCCTCGCCCAGTCCTACGGTCGCGCCTCCTACCGCTACATCGAAATGCTCAGTGCCGCCGCCCTGCTCTACTGGCTGATGTCCATCGGGCTGGAGCTGATCCAGGCCCGACTGGAGCGCCATTACGGCCGCGCCTACGACACACGCCGCTGAACTCGCGCGCGCCTTCGACCATCGCTCTTCTGGAAACCCGCATGTCCGACCCCAAACCCCTGCTCTTCGCCCTCTATGAACAAGCCAGCGTCGGCTGCGGCGGCGCGCCCAGCCTCTGGACCCACCCGGCCGACGAGCGCCTGCGCATCAACACTCTCGGCTACTGGACCGACCTGGCGCGCAGTGCCGAACAGGCCAACCTCGACATGCTGTTCTTCGCCGACGTGCTCGGGCTGTATGACGTCTACGGCGGCTCCCACGAGGCCGCGCTGAAGTGGGCGGTGGAGGCGCCCGCCAACGACCCGCTGCTGCATCTGCCGGCGCTCGCGGCGGTGACCGAACGCCTGGCCTTCGGCGTGACCATCAGCACCACCTACGAACACCCGTTCAGCCACGCCCGGCGCCTGAGCACCCTCGACCACCTGAGCAACGGCCGCGTCGGCTGGAACGTCGTCACCTCCTACCTGAGCAGCGCGGCGCGCAACTTCGGCCTCGACGAGATGATCCGCCACGGCGACCGCTACGCCCGCGCCGAGGAATTCCTCGATGTGGTGTACAAGCTCTGGGAAGGCAGCTGGGCGGACGACGCCCTGGTGGCCGACAAGCACGGACAGACCTATGCCCGGGGCGACCGCGTTCGCCCCATCGAACACCATGGCGAGCACTACCGGGTGCAGGGCGCGCACCTCTGCGCGCCCTCCCCGCAGCGCACGCCCGTGCTGATCCAGGCGGGATGGTCCGAGCGCGGCCGTGCCTTCGCGGCCAAGCATGCCGAACTGATCTTCATCGCCAAGTCGCGCCCGGAGGAGATCCGCGCCGGTCTCGAGGACATCTGGTCCCAGGCCGAGGCTCGCGGCCGTACCCAGGACGACATCAAATCGCTCACCGTGCTGCGCATCGTCACCGCCCGCACGGCCATCGAGGCGCAGAAGAAGTACGACCAGTTGCAGAGCAACTATCACCTGCAGGCGCAATTGGTGAGCTATGCCGGGGACACCGGCATCGATCTCGACCGCTACGCCGACAACGAGCCGCTGACCACCGAGACCCAGGGGCTGACGTCCTACGTCATGCGCCCCGACGGCAGCGGCCAGCCGCTGACCGCCGGCGATGTGCGCAAGCGCTTCGCCCAGGTGACCCGTGGAACCGATCTGATCCTGGTGGGCACACCGGAGCAGGTGGCCGACCGCATCGAAGAGCACGCCCGCCTCTCCGGCACGAGCGGCTACATGCTCAATCCGCTGATCAGTCCCGGCACCTTCGACGACTTCGCCGAGCTGGTGATCCCCGAACTGCAGAAGCGCGGCCTCTATCGCACCCATGCACAAAGCGGGACCTTCCGTTCCGCCTGCGTGCCGATCGCAGTGATCGCCTGCCACAGAGCGCTTATGGCGCTTCCTTCCGCTTCGAATAAAGGTATGCGCGCCCTGAATGGGCGCGCTTCTTACCGCATCGCCTACAACCCCCCGGCAAAGCCTGGGCAAATGCTCGTCAGACAGGCGTGCGACTTCGTTGCTGCTCGATGGCAGCAACCGGCCAATTGCAGCCATTCGCGGATGACCCAAATCGGCCAGAAGGGGACTGCAATATCAGTGTTGCATTAACCATGCGTCCTATTTACTCAGTGGGGGAGCGCTAGGGCGTCTCTAACAACAGTCATGAGCGCCGTGAGATCAAATGGCTTGTCGAGAATGAGGTAGGCCGGGAAATCCCGACTCCAGGAGCCGCCAGACATGATGATGATGGGGATGTCTGGGGAGCGATCTGCAACCTTACGCGCTAAATCCAGACCGTCGATCTCACCAGGCATTAAGACGTCAGTGAGCAAAAGGGCCAGTTGACCAGGGTTAGCATTGATCCAATCGAGACCATTGTCGGCGTTTCCAAGAACGACTGCGGGAATGCCGTAATTTTCCATCGCCAAGCCAAGAACTCTGGCCAAGGTTGGATCATCGTCAAGGATCAGTACGAACGAGGCACAGTTAGCGGGCGGACCTCGGAGCGTTTCCATGCCAGTTCTCCTGTACGTGTACCGGTGGAAAGCGCTGCCGCGCCTAAGTTCACATTCTTAGTCTGGTCAGCCTCTCCCCGCATACAGGATAAACATGGCAACGACTGCTTTGGGTCGCTAGCTGCCTCTCGTCAGGGGCAGCAATGCGGGCGATGCGGACGCTTCTCGCTCATCCACCTGGACGATCGCACTCCAAACACATACCTGGTACCGATCCGTCGAGACTCAAACTACCCGAGATCCCCACCTCCCACCGGCAGGGTAACGCCTGTGATGTAGCTGGCCTCGTCGGAAGCGAGGAATAGGATCGCGCCGACCTGTTCATCGATGGTTCCGTAGCGCTTCATCAGGCTGCTATCGACAGTCTGGTCGACGATCTGCTGGTACCAGGCCTTCTCCTGTTCGCTCTGCTGAGCGGTGTTGCGCGGAATGCGCCGGGGCGGCGCTTCGGTGCCGCCGGGCGCGGTGGCATTGACCCGCACACCGCGCTCGGCGGTCTCGAAGGCCAGGCAGGCGGTCAGCGCATTCACGCCGCCCTTCGCGGCACCGTAGGGCACGCGGTTCACCCCTCGGGTGGCGATGGACGACACGTTGACGATGGCGCCCGCGCCCTGCTCAAGCATCGGCACCAGCGCCGCGCGGCAGCACCACAGGGTGGGGAACAGCGAGCGGCGCACCTCCGCTTCGATTTCCTCTTCGGCGTAGTGCTCAAATGGCTTGGCCCAGATGGTGCCGCCGACGTTGTTGACGAGGATGTCGAGGCGGCCGAAACGCGCAAGCGCCTGGGCGATCACGCCCTGGCAGTCGGCGAAGCGTTCCAGGTCGGCGGTCAGGGTCAGAACCTCGCCGTGCTGGCCGAGGGCGTCCTGCAGCTCATGGACGATCTCGGAGCGGTCCACGGCAATAACCTTGGCGCCCTCTTCCACCAGCCGCTCAGCGACGCGCCGGCCGATACCCTGGGCGGCGCCAGTGACGAGGGCAACCTTGTTGTCGAAACGGGACATGACGTTCTCCTGTCAGTGTGCGGCCACGAGCCCGCCCGAGGGCTTCTCGCTGCCGCGGATAAGGGCCACGGCGACCAGCGCCAGCAGAAGGGGAATGGCCAGCGCCAGGTAGAAACCGGCGACGCCGCCCCATTCGAGGAAGGTTCCGCCCAGGGCGGAACCGATGATGGCGCCCACCCGGCCAAGGCCGATGGCCCAGCCGGTGGCGGTGGCGCGCAGGCTGGTCGGGTAGGCGGAAACCACCAGGTAGTTGAGGGCGATCTGCTGCCCGCCAATGCCCAGGCCCGCAGCGCCGACCAGCAGGAACACCAGCACCCAGTTGTCGCCGCTCAGGGACAGGCCAAGGCTGACCAGTACGCCGAGGGCGAACAGGCCGAGCAGCACGTTGCGGGTGTTCAGGCGCGGCAGCAGGATCGACAGCGGGATGGCGCAGAGGATGAACACCGCATTGACCGTGACGGTACCCAACGGCGCCTGCTCTACCGGCAGGCCGGCGGTCTTCAGCACGGTGGGCAGCCAGGAGAGGAACATGAACCAGGCCACCCAGTTGAACAGGTAGGTCAGCCATCTCGTTGCGCTCGTTGGTGCCCAGGGCGGTCTTGAAGGACAGTGCGACGCGCCAAGCACGGCCGAGGCTCAGGTCCAGGCCAGAGTCCATGTCGATGAAGTTGGTGTCCACCGGGTCAGGTGACAGCAGATAGAGCACACCTTCATTGCCCTGATCGGCGTACCGCATCCGATAATCCTGGTTACGGTTGAAGTTGTGCCCCCAGGCCAGGCCCAAACGAGGGGTGAGTACTCCCAGCCTGGTCTGGATGTCGTAGCTGGTACGCCAGCCCAGGAACGAGGTGAAGTAGCGCAGGTCCTGCTGCTCATAGGACAGCGCATAGATCCCGCCGCCATGCTCGCTGTACCCGTCGAGACGAGTGAAACTGCTGTTGACCCGGACGTATGGAGCCAGTGACAGCGCCCCCTGGCGGTACTCGTAGCTCGCAGTGAGCGAGGCGAACAACTGATCGGCATCGCGGGAGCCGTCGGCATAGCCGTTGGACGGGTCGGCCGTGACGAAGCGCCGCGAGTCGAAACTGATGCGGTTGTAGCCCAGCAGGGCGTCGATATAGACCTCTGATAACGGGTTGGCGCTCAGGTAGGCCGCCAGCCCCAGTGCATCGCCTTCACTACGGGAATCATGCTCGCCGATGTCGGTGCGGTCGTTACCGTAGCCAATACCGATGCCGATCACTGCATGTGGCGAGAGGCGATAGTCCATGCCGGCGCTGAGTCCGAAGGTGGTGAAGCTGTTGTCCTTGGCGCCTCGGGCCTTGTTGGAGCCGGTGTTGACGAAACCGTCGGTCCAGAAGGCCACGGCTTGCTCGGTGCATTCGCCGGCGCTGGCGCGAGCACTGTCCTTTTCCTTTCGACGCTGCTCATCGTCGTCCGGATCGGCACCTTTGCCTTCGAGTTCATCGCGTAACGCACTGCCCAAGCTGCCCAGGCTCACGTTGTCGCGTCCGCGGCTCACATTGGCGTTGAACGAATCACGGTCGCAAGACGCGCGGTGCAGCTGCTCCAGGCGGTGGTTGAAGTTGTCCATCTGGGTGCTGGCGAAGCGCTCTGCCCTTTTCGCTCTCGTTTAGGGAGCACGCCAAATAGGCCAAGACGGGATGCATCGCTTTCAGGGCGGGAGTTGGTCGACGCCAAGTCCTGATGACTTGGCGAGGATCCTTCGGTGCCTTGCTTGAACAAGTCCAGGCCGGGGCTTCACATACCGGCCAGCAGGCGGCGGGCCAGGCGCTCGCTGCCGGTCAGCTCCGCCAAGTGGCTGAGCTGCTTGCTTTCGTACGACTGGTTGAAGGTCGCCACGTCCAGCGCAAGGATCTTGCGGAACGCCGCGACCGCTTCGGGTCCCTTGATGGCAGCAACCTTCTCGCCATGCTGCGCGATTACATCGAGCATCGCCAGCGGGTAGCGCACCGGCAAGCCGATCCGCACATGCACCATCCCGATGCCCAGGCGCTTGAGAGCGTAGGCGTCATCGTAAACGCCGCTGAACAATTCTCTGAACCACGCGGCCAGTGTATTGCCCAGGCGCTTGCTGTCGGTGATGAACTCGCGAGTCGCCTCGTGCTTCCACGTAAACGAGTCGAGAGTAATCAGTAGGTGCTGATGGCTTTCAGGACGAGGGTTGGGGAACACCTGGTTGGAAAGGTGTTTGCTCAGCCACTCCCATACGTGCAAACAGGCTTCTCGTTCGTTCCGCTCCTTGATCCAGTCCCACTGCTGGTCCAGTTGCCGCTGCTCGTCCCATGCGCGCTTCAGGCTTGCCAGAAATGACGTCTTTCCCCTTGGGGGCGATTCAGCGCAGTCGATCGTGGCTATCAACAGTTCCCTCTCGGATAGCGCCGGCGAATAGATTCGCTCGTCCGCCATTTCACGGGTCAATTTGCGCTTAATCCAAGACAGCTGGCGTTCGCTCTCCGATATCCAGGAGAAGTGCTTCTCAGGGATCAGTAGGTAGTTCTGATGGTCCCTCACCTGATCCCTCGTCACTCCGAATTCCTCAATGCTCTCGGCCATACGGTCACGCATGGTCGCAGGAATGATGTTCTCCGGGTGGTAGGTAGCGGTGTCGCGGAGTGCCAGGTAGAACCACAGCCATCCTGAGCGACAAAGCCATCAAGCGACTGGACAGGTTCTCCAAAGAGCACGAGCTATCCAGAGCCCGTGTCTTAGAAATCCTGCTGCAGATGGAGGATGAGAAGGACCTGTATCTGAAGAAGCAGATTCGCGTGCTGCGAGGGATAGAGCTCTAGTGACTCGCTAGCATGGCTGGAATACTTGGAAGTGCTCGACTTCAGGAACACCGCATAAACAGCCTCAAACCGCGAGATTTTCCGGTGGGGCAAAAAGTGGGGCAAAATTCGAAGCACACACAAAATACCCAACCACAAAAAAATCCAGTCACCGCTAAGTGACTGGATTTTCTAGGGATTTTTGGTCGGGACGGAGTGATTCGAACACTCGACCCCTTGCACCCCATGCGCTTATTTGGTGGATTTCCATAGATCACCATGGACAACCACAAACAACTCAAAACCTAGTATTTACGGGCCTTTCAGGCTATTTTACCTTCCTGTAGCGTCCACCATCGTCCACCACCAGCCAAGCGTTTTGGTGGCACAAAAGTGGCACAAAATTCGGGCGCGAAAAAATTTACTAGGGGTAGAGAGTGGCCAAGCTGACGATCAAACAACTGGAGGCTTTCACTGCTGAAGATCATGGAAAGGTCTTCCGAGAGGATGGTGGGCTGGTTGCCGAGGTGCGAGCTGGCGTACGCGGAGTCACGGTTCAGTTCAGCTATGAATTCAAACTGGATGGCTCCAGAACCCGAAAGCGACTGGGCAGTTGGCCGAAGAAAAGCTTGGCGCAGATCCGATCTGAGCGAGACGAAGCCCGGACTCTTGTTACGAAAGGTCTGCACCCTACCCTTGCCGCCAAAGCAGCACGGATCGAGGCACAAGCGGCCATTGTCGCTACGATTGCTGAGGCCGAACGTGAAGCCGCCGAAAACAAAACAGTGGCAGACCTGTTTGACGAATGGATACGCGACGGCGTCTCTCGGCAGGATGGCAATGCGGAACTGATCCGGAGCTTCAAAAAAGACGTACTCCCCTTCATTGGCAAGAAGCCGCTTCGCAGCCTGACAGAGAAAGATTTACTCACCGTCCTACGCTCAGTCAAAGCACGCGGCCTGAACCGTACCGTCGTGATCCGCAGCAAGGACATCGGTCAGATGCTGCGCTGGGGAGAAAAACGTAAGCCGTGGCGCACCCTAATGGCGGACGGCAATCCCGCCGACCTAATCGACGTGAGCAAACTGCTGGATCACGACTACGAAGAACAGCGCGACCGACTGCTTTCGCCAGATGAGATTCGCGAGCTGCGTGACATCTTCGAGTGCCTGGAGCGTGATTACGAGGCCTTACCCGCCGGCCAAAAATACTCCGGCATCCGTCCAGTTAATCTGCGCGTGCAATGCGCCGTATGGATCTGCCTGAGCACCCTCTGCCGCATCGGTGAACTGCTCAAATCGGAATGGCGCCACGTGGATCTGGAGAAAGGCACTTGGTTCATCCCGGCCGAAGCGACCAAGGGGCATAAGGGTAAACGCCAGGATCACCACGTCTTTCTCTCAGCCTTTGCGCTTGAGCAGTTCAAGCGGCTGCACAAAGAAACTAGCGATACACCGTTCTGCTTCCCCAGCAAGGATGGCAAAAATCACGTTGACACCAAGACAGTCAGCAAGCTCGTCGGAGACCGACAGTGTCGTTTCAAGAACCGCAGCAAGCCCTTAGCGGGCCGCCATCATAACGACTCACTGGTACTGAGTAAGGGCACCAAGGGCGAGTGGACTCCGCATGACCTGCGCCGCACCGGTGCAACGATGATGCAGGAGCTCGGAGTCACTCTGGAAATCATTGACCGCTGCCAGAACCACTTACTCGGCGGCTCCAAAGTGCGCAGACACTACCTCCATCACGACTATGCAAAGGAGAAAACCGATGCCTGGTGGCTTCTTGGAGATAAATTAGAAACGATTCTCCAGAAAACATCCTAAACGCCTGGACGGACACAATCCGTACACCTACTTAAAGGGCCAGCCTATGTGACCGCCGGCGCAGAGGAGAGCGCTATAGTGCGCTGTTGCCAAACTACTAGCCTTCCAGCTTCGCTTACCGCTCCATAAAAAATTTCCTTTACCGACCCACAGCCGTTTTGGTGCTACCTCCATGCTGCGTGATGCGAGGACGGCACTTGATCTTCACCGCGCCCCGGGTGAAGGAGTCGTCCGAGGCCTTGCTCGACCACACATAGGCTTCGCCGGTTCCGAGATGGCTCATCTTGTCGGAGGTCAACTCACCAAGGGCAGCATTTGCCTTCTGGATATGCTTCAGCCAGGCGGGCGAGTTGAATTTGTGCATGATGATCTGCGATGACAGCTCGATCAGAGAGACAGGGACCGATGGCGGATCCTGAGAGGCTACCATGATGCTGGTCCCCTTGTGTCGCATCTCACGGACAACCTCTACCAGGCCGGAAACCAGGTCATCGTTCTCGATGTACTTATGAGCTTCATCGAAAACCACGAGCTTGTTGAAGGCACTTCCTTGATAGGTTGCTTCCGAGAAAATTTGCAGCATCACCACGAACAGTCCGAGGGCCTCGTCCTTTTCGATGTATTCATCTCGCAGATCCACGATGATCAACCGGCCTGGACGAATCAGATCCTGGAGCCGCTGGTTATCATCGATATATTCGCTGGCGAACAGCAGACGCGTCTGGGCCAGCTCTTTCAGGTGATCGGATAGACCAGAGTTATCGATGCCTGCTCGCAGGGCATCTAAGGTCAGGTTGTCCCGCAGCCCCCTCATGATGAGATTGATTTGCCGCATATACATGCTCTGGCTGCCAATCGCTCCCATCAGGAATTTCCAGTGCGCCGCCTTGAGTTCGGAGGCAGAAAAAGCAAGCGGCTTAACTTCGATATCCGGGTACTCGGCCCGGCGATCATCCACCTTGTTTGCCGGGGTAAGAATCAGGACATCCTTCAGGGCTTCCGGGTTGGCCTTGTAACGCTCACGAAGGATGCGGATCTCTTCATCCACCGAGTTGGCATTGATCATCGAGGTAAACTCCGGCGCATAATCCTGCGTCGGGCTGTAATGGAAGATGACCGTGGCGAGCGGACTTGGCAGCACATTGATGTGCTGAAGCGGCATGGAGACCATCTCAATGACTGTTCCAAGGGTGTAGCTCTTGCCGCCGCCTTGAACCCCAAAGAGACTGATCGTGTGGGTATGGTTGAGGTCCAGCGCGATTTTCCTGCCGGAAACCTCTCCGAGCAATCCGTACTGGGGTGAGTCACCATTAACGCCCAGCATAATGTCATAGCTGACCTCGGCTTGAGGCGCAGGCTCGGGTGTCGGATGTTCCGGCGCTTCATACTCGGGTTGAACAGGTTCCGCCGGCTCAACAGCAACGGCGGCGGGCTGCTCGTCTTCTTTTTCTTCTTTAGGCGCAATGGTGGAAGTTCGAGATGTTTGCTCGACAGGTTCAGCCTGCTCTTCGTTTTCCTCTTGGGCAGGTGCGGGCGTTTCCTCTCCAGCAGGTGGTGTTGGCTGGGTGATTGGTGCCTTCGGCTCTTCGTCCCAGAGCTCATCCACCGTCCAGGACGTTGACCGGGCTCTCTTGGGTGCGATGAAAGCGGCTGTCTCGAGCTTCGGCACGCTCGGTATAAACTGCTCGCTCAGGAGGTGCACAGTCGGTTCCTCCTCAATCTCGACGGAAACAGGCTTGCGGCAGTTCTCCAGTAAGGCGCGAATGAGATCCTTACCGATGCGGTGGAATTCAATGCCAACCTCGTTGTCCGGGGCCTCGGTTCCGGTCTTGTCGAAGTCGAAGATCAGGGCGCAGCGTCTGAACTGAAGCGAGTAGCCCTGCTCGATGGATTCAAGTAACCCTCGTGCTTCCTGCGCAGCAGTCGCATCAAAGATCCCGTAACGCAGTGAGCGCTCTAGATAGAAACGAAGGATCTGAGCCAACTCCCGGCTCTTGAGCAACCTATCCGGCCGGTCCGGCTTCTTCAAGGCCGGGTCAAAGTGGCGCTGGAGGATGCGCTCGCTCTGATTGATCTGGGCGGAAATCCGTTCCTTCAGTTGGTTGAAGGCCGCAAAGTCGCCCACTTGCGAATAGCATTTCACCTCGACCAGGTTGCAAGTGATCGTTCTGGTGTTCAAATCCAGGTCGAACAATCCCAAGTCGGTGCGTTGCAGGCTGATTGCATCATTGACATCGTCTGACTCACCGCTTGAGCGGTAAAGGTCAGTGTGCGCATCCAACGGCACAATGACCTGATTGCTCAATGCGCCCTGATATTCGAGGTAGAGCCGAGCCAAGGCCAGGCCAAGTGCTTCCGCCTGTTGTGTGCGAGCAGAAATCAGCTTTAGGGCAAGTTGACCGGACAGCGACCGCAGATTTGCCAGGATCTGAACCGACTGCTCGCCGTCGGCGGACAAGCCATGCTCAAGCAGCACCGGCTTCAGCATCGCCTCCAGTTCATCATTTGAGCGCGACGAGATGATCAGGTTGTGTGTCGCCTGGGAGCTGGCTCCCGGCACATAGTCAATCAGATAGTCCGGTCTATTCTTCCGGCCGCCATGGTCGAAGAACTCAATCCCCATATTTCGGTCAATGGTGAACACCCAGTCGCTGATCTGGTGAACCTCGTAGATCAGTTCTCGTTGGGCCACATCGAGGCCAAGGGTCACCACAGGCACAGCTTTGAAGCTGGCACCAGAAGCAGCAACCGCTGAGGTAGCAAAACAGAGGTGTCGGCTCAGGGACGACAGCAAATCGAAGCACGCCGCATGGTTGTCCGCGCCGAGGGAGCGCCCGACAATCGGCCGCTTGTTCCAGAAGGTCCCCGAATCGTCATCAACGAATTCAGTGTCGAAGTCCTGTATCAGCCCATGCAGCGGGGTCACCCCCATCGGCTTCTCCGCAATGGAAAGCTCCTCGGCGGGAAACACATCCAGAAGAACACTGATGTGCGCCGGGAACTCCTTGGAATTTGCATGGAATTCATTCAGTGGGTGCTTGGCCAAGTTCAGCTTGGAGAACAGATGGCTGCCCGTTGAGGTCGCAAATGCGTCGGCGGCCTCGTTTACCGTGGCTCCGGGACGGACCATCGACTCAAGTGCCTCGCCCAGAACAGGTGAATCGGGATCGGTGGTAAAGAGCCGCACGTCATAGCGCAAATCGGCATGCTCGCGCTTCTGCTGGAGCGATAGCAGAGCCTCCGCAATCACCGAGCCGGCCCCGGGGTTGAAGATGTTCAGTGATAACTCTCGAACATAGGGATGCTGAGAGAGATAGCGCTCGATCTTGTCCGCAATGACTTGTCCGGAAATATCTGATCCCGCCGCAGAGGGCTCGGCCAAGCCGAGAGCTGAACAGATTTCCGCCATCAGACCACGGGAATTTTCCTCGGTCGTCGGGGCGTAGAGCGCCCAGAAAGCATTCAGGTTGTCCACCGGAGTGAAAATGCGGCCATCCTCGACGGGAATACCGACCGGATAGGCAGAGGGCAAAAGGCCATCCAACAGCGCGGAACGGACGTGAGGAATGTGATCCTTCCCGCCTGACTTGATCTTCTCAATCCAATCCTTACCCAGGGCGACCCAACTGCTCAGCCACAAGGCACGGAGCGGATGGGTTGGGGAGACCAAAACAGCCTCCCGGTGCCTTCCACCGAAGTCGGTCAAGATGACATGAATGGAATCGACGGCCAGCACATTTCTGAGCGCTTGCAAGTGCTGCTGACGCTCGGCACCAGAAGTCGTCTCGGCCTGACGGATGAGGTTCCTGACCAAGTCAAGGTAGCTTTCAGCATACGCGAGGCATTCCCTTTCCGAGTCGCGGAACGAAAGCCCCTGCATAATCAGCTCGGCAGTGTCTTTGCGCACTGCTGCAAAAAACTCTTCGCGGGCAGCCAGGAAGGAAGCCATCGCGGCGGAAGATGGCAGCGTGAGTCCAACCTCGGAAGGCGGCTCAGCGGTATCCAGATTGATCTGCATTCGCCAGCCTGACGGGTGCTTGGGCTCCGCCAAGACGCGCTGCTCGATGGTTTTGAGCATACGCGAAAGCGGGATCTGAACCGCGCCCTCACGACCGAATTTTGCGTGTAGGGTTTCCTGGCGAGAGGTCTTCTTGGAGCGACCGCCCTCGGCCCAGGCGACACCACTGATGGCGATATCATCGGGATCGCGTTCATCGCCCAGGGCAGTCAGTTGCAGCCGGAAACGCGCATGCTCCAGGCTCTGCTCAATGGGTATGGCGCGTTGCGGTGGCTCTTCCTCGATGTTGCCACCGGGCAGGACGTAGAAAGGTTCGCTCTCGTAGGAACGTCTTGCGCCCTCGGAGGCGGAATCCGCGTCCAGCGGAATCGGATCGCCATCGGCCGTCCAAGGCATTACACGGATGAAATGCCATCCTTCCTCGAATTCGATCTTATTGAGCTTGACCAAGTTGGTCGTGCATTGCAGGCGGTTCGGCGTCCAGGCCTTGACTTTTTTAGATTTTCCTACCGGGCCGTCATTCTGCGAAATGATCTGAACCGTAAAATGATCAAGCCCGCTGACCTTGCCGGGGTGAGGGCTAACCTCGAACACCACGTTCATTTTGCGGCGGTCGTTCGGCACCAGAACCTGTTGCCCGATGAGGCCGGAGAGTTGGTCGTCGGTCTCATCCTCCTGAACGACCGGCAAGTCGGTCTCCAGCACTGTCAGCAGGACCTTGTCCAGCGAAAGCTCTTCCTGGAACGTCCATTTGTCGAAAGAAATGCTCCACCAGCTCTTGTCGGTCGCGATGGGCGGCGTCCAGGATTCGGGCTCCTGGACATCGTATTTTTCAAAGTAGGTGAATAGTCGCGACTCCAATGCCTTGTCGCTGAGTCCCAGATCGGCGATACGACCACGAACCGACTTGTGCGAGGCCATCAGACTGCGGACGCTGCCGAGGTTACGACGAATCTTGCCATTGACCATGCCGGGATCGGCAAAGAGCTTGAAGTCTGGAATCAACGTCAATTCATACAGGCTGGCCCCGAGGGTTTCTCCATCAATCCCGTTTTCGAGCGCAGTGAGCAGGTACCGCACGCGGGAAACATGGTCGGCAAACAGCCACTCCTCCTCGGTGAGGATGCCCAAAAGATCGCGAGCATGGCCAACCAGTGTTGTCGGGAGCCGATCAAGCAGCGAGTCGATAAGGTCCTCGTAGATACCGGCGAAGGTCAGCTCCTCGAAGGTCGCCACACCGAAAGAGTCCTCGGCGCTGGTGCGAAGCGAAGTCGGTATGAAGACCAGCAAAGGCTGACGCAGCTCGCCGTTCGCGTCCGGGTTGCGCAACTCCACCAGTTTGGTGGAAGTGACTCGGAAGGGCTGGCCCTCCTGATCATGGCTGCCGAGGATAAAGATGTTTCCGTCGGGCCGGGTCCGACGTAGTTCCTTGCAGACCGACTCCATTACCTCGTCATCGAGATCGGTGACCCGCATGCAGTGGCCTGGGCCACGGTCACCCAGGATCGCTTCGATACGGGGGCACAGCAGACAAGCGACCGCCGCGTTCAACTTATCCTGGGAAAGCTTGGTGAACGCATTACTCATGCGTGCCTCCCGTTTTTATCTGTTCCGTCATTTCTCTCAATCGCATAGCGGGGCGATACCTTCTGGGTCACGTAGGCATCCGACAGGTCCTCGTAGAACCCGATTTCACGCAGGCGACGCTTGAAGGCTTCGAGGTTGAGGCGCAGGGCGCGTCTGTCGAGGATGCTGCTGTTGGCCTGTGCTCCGTCCGGCAGCCGGTCGATGTGAAGGCCGTAGCGGCTTCTCAAAAAGGCCAGCAACTCCTCAATGCGAACCTCGCGGGTCACGAAACGCCCGTCATCCTGAGTGAGCACAGCCACCTGAAGGAGCACTTCAAGAAGCTTGCTTCCCAGCACAAACCGCCGAGGACTTCCCTTGGTTCGGGATTGGGCCAGCAGGCCGTTCTCCTTGTTCTTCAGCAGCAGTGAGTCCAGGCACTCAGTGATGTACTGGCGGTGATACTTGCCGCGATATGCCATCAGGATTTCGATGAAGGATTCGAACTCGCCAAGGCCCATGGCGGTGACTTCCCGGATCTCCGGATCGATGTCCTCGTTTCCAGAGGTCGATTCCTCGATCAGGCTGGCCAGGCGGAACTTGAAGTAGGCTTGGAGCTCGGCGTCGTGCTCGGGCTTCAGTAGAGAAACCAGATCGCCGACGGTGAACACGCCGCCCCCTGGAGTAGCCAGCTTGCCCGTCTTCTTGCTCAGGTATTCCGCCATCTCATCGAGCTTCTTGACGACGAAATTGGCCTGCACAAAGGCAGGAATCTGGCGATAGAGCCGGTCAGTGGACTTGCGAGCCAGCTCGACCATATGCGGATTGTTGACGTCCCCCATATCCACGACCAGCGCGACGGGATCAGGTGAACTCTCCAGCGCATTGTCCGAGCGCTGCTTCACCAGCTTGGGCAGTATCTGCAACAGCTTGAGGTGGTAGAGCGCCAGATGGAATGCCATCAGGGTTTTGAGGTAATCCACCAGCACCGAGCGAGGAATATAGGGCTCATAGGCCAATAGCCGCAGAATGTCGTCGGCCATGGTGTCGGCCTGATCGATCAGAAGTGGTGGAAAGCGCTCGGGCTCCTTGGAGTCCTGTGTGTCCTGAGTAACTTGAGAATCGAAGCGAAGTAGCGCTTGGGTTTCTACATCGACGACCGTGCCGGATTCATGCCTACCGGTTACATGGTCAATCCCAGGGAAAAAGAAGCGTTTTAGCGTGTCTCGGGCGGCCTGGCCCTTGCCTTTGCGGGCATAGTAGAGCATCCAATAAATCTGCTCGGCTGCCCCATAGTCACGGCAGTGCTTCGCATTTCGAAATTTGTAGGTCTCTCCATGAAGCGGGCGCGGAGAGGCGACAGCTTGATTCGACTTGCCCCGATTTACCACATCAAGAAGTTCGGTCTCTACCCACTTGTGGACAATGGAGGGATGTTCGTCAAAGCCCTCAAAATACTGCTTAACCTCTTCGGACAGCATCATTTCATCTGCAAATTCTTCTGGCTGCAAAATATTTGCGCGTGGCGGCTTGCGACTGCCATAGCCATTGAATTTGAGGCGAGGAAATAGCATGGTCAGCACACGATCCATTTCCGTGTGCTGCCAATGCAAATAACTGACCTTAGGTGTTCTGAATTCCTTGTCTCTACCCTTGATTGACATGATATTCAGCCCCTTTTTCAGAAACACCCAATGCCAATACGCCATCCTCTTTTCTGTTTATCTGGTAGAACCGGAGCCCATTTTCCGTCAGCAGAACTTCTTGATAGAGTGCAGCAGATAACAGGTTTTTAAATACCGCCAGACTTAACAAGAAACCTTCCTGTTCCTCGATGCTGGGACGGTAGCCGTTGTTGAGCCGCATCAGCATTTCATAGATGTCAAGATTGATGCGCAGGCTGGCCTTGTGCCCGTCGCCGGAGTCGTAAAGCAGCACCAGCGCCTGAGACAGGCATTCAAGGAAAGGATGAGCCGCTGTTTCCTGCTCGGTGCGGAGCATGAAATGGTCGCCGTCAAAGAGACGGTAACTGCGGATGGTGCCCTTATCCACCTGGCGAACACGCAGCGCCAACTGGTTGCCCAAACGCGCCGGATCGCTCAGACCTTCGCCCCGGTTGATGGCTCGAAGAATGGCGGTAACCTCATCTGCGCTTTTCGCTCCCGGCTGCTCAATGGCATCCAGGAAGGGATCGATGCTTCCATATGGCAGCATCTCCTTCCAGCCGATGTCACGTCGCTCAAAGAAATGGCGGCGGCGCATATGCGATAGATAATTGCGGTGCTTGGCGATCAGTCGAGCACGGTTCTTCGACGAGTAATCGCGAGGCAGATTGCGGAACAGCGTCGCCACAAGTTCATCGTCGTACCCAGCCCGCTCCGCGAACGAGAAGCGGCTCATGGCCTTGGTCTTGGGATTGAGGAAGCCAAGCTCGCGGTCCAGATCGGGATTGCTGACTTCGGCAACGTCAATCTCGCGCAGCAAGGCAATCAGCCGGTCATTGGATCCTTCCGCCCCGCCAAGCCACGAGTTGAAATAGAAACCGTCAAGGATGCGATTCTGGGTTTCTTCACCGCCGTTTTGATAGAGGTGGTGAATGCCGTCGCAATCCTGGGTGCCTACCAGCATGAAGGCCAGCGCCGAACGAAGGTCGCGCATGGTGATGTGCAGTCGGCCGCGCAGGTGAGTGATGGTGTAGAGCATCTTCAGGCGCTCGATCACCTTGGGACCGGCAACCGGGTCCTGGAAGGTCCGGGCGTTGTGATAGGCGTAGCATTTGCCCTTGAGATCGCACTTGTCGCATGCCTGCCAGTATTCCTGCTGCGTCATGCGGGCGATCAGCCGCTCCAGAATCGAAGGCTGACCTTCCTCGGGTTCGGCGACCACCGAGCGCAGGTTGAGGTTGATAACCGCGATACCGCCTTCCGGAGCAGCTCCGGCCAAGCCCTGCTGGATCTGCTTGGCGAGCAACGGGAACTCTTCTTCATGCTCCAGGAAGAAGTCGACCAGCCGTCCCTCGTTGATGGCGATCAGGCGGGTCTGATTCTCGGGCCAGCCGGAGGCATCCTTGCCCGCGAAGGGAGCGAAGAACTTCTGAAGCACGGCATCGTTGCGCTCGTCGCCTTCATCCTGGCTGCCGTCGTAGTTGCTTTGGTAGGTATGCCCCTTAAGCTGGAACACAGCCCCGTTCGCGCCGCGCTGTATCTGTGCGCCCTTGCTCTCGGCAAAGGCCTCGAACTGCTGGATGAAGGCCGTCTTGCCGTCGCCGGCGTTACCGCTGATGATGACCAAACGGAACTCGCCCTTGAGCAGCGTGGGCTTGAGCTTTTCGTCCAGATAAGTCGGCACGTAGGTGGCCTTGCCAACTTCGTCGAGGCCACGGGTGCCTGCGTTGGACACCTGGCTCTGGCTATAGAGCGTCAGCAGGTGGGTGACAAAGGGGTTGGTATTGGGCTTGGTCGGCTCGAACCCCAGCTTGGACACCACCTTGGGTCCGGCACCAATCTCGCCGGTCGTCAGCACCGAGCGCAGGCGCTTGACCTCGGCCAGGGCATTCAAGAACTCCTCCGCCGACGCAAAACGATCCTTGCGCTCCGGCGCGATCATCTTCGCCAGCACATTGACCAGCGACGAGCTGAGGTCGGCGCAGCCTTTGAACTGCTTGGGGTCCCTGGGCTGAGTCTTGATCGGCGGCGTGGGATCGTCGAATGGATACTTGCCGGTCAGGCACTCATAGAAGGAGATGCCCAAGGCATAGAGGTCACGATCTATTCGATCCGAAGCATCCGGCTCGGAGGAGTAGTCGTAATCCGGCGGCAGGTAACGGCGCGTGCCGCCACCACCTTGAACCTCATCGTTCTCGGAGACCGCGACGTTGAAATCGATGATGCGGACGCCTTTGTCCGTCCATAGCAGATTGGAGGGCTTGACGTCCTGATGGTAAACGCCGTGCTTGTGGAGATGGGCCAGCCCCTCGGCGGCCTCGCGCACGATGCGCACGGCATCATCCAGCGACAACGCCTCGGCATCGATCAGATCGGAAACATCCAAACCTTCCACATACTCAAAGACAATGTAAGGCGTCTGCTTGGCATCGGCCATGCGATCCGCCCAGATCACCTTCACCACATGCGGATGTTCGGGGAGATTGGTCAGGGTCTTGTACTCGCGGCGCAGCCGTTCGTACACGCTGCGACGGTCCTTGGTCACCAGTTTGATGACGCGCACCACATCGCCCAGGGAATCGAACACCTTATAGGCAACGCCGAAGCCACCGCTGCCCAACTTTTTCTGAATACGGAAGCGATCCGCCAGGATGAAATCCTGCGGCAAGTTCATCAGGTTATCCGGGAGCTGTGGCACAACCACGGCCGGGCCGCTCACATCCGGGCCGGAGTCGTTCTTGGCCTCGGGCAGAATCAGGTCATCCAGGGCCTTGCGAGCGATGGCTGCGCTCGTGTGCCGTTCCTCGGGGTCAAACTCGCAGAACTTCTGCAACCACTCGTCGATCCCCTTGGGCAGGTCCGGCTTGTGCTCCGAGGGCTTGATGGGGAACTTGCCATCGGCCTCCATCATCTGGTCGACGCTTTCAAAGGGCAGCTCGCCGGTCAGCAGTTCGTAAAAGATCAGCCCGGCGGCATAGAGGTCGGAGGCAATGCTGGCCTGGGTCGGGTCCTTGAAGCACTCTGGAGCCTGGTAGGCAGCATCCAGATCATCCACCACCTGATCGGCGATGGTAGAGGTGCGGTTCTTGCCCACCCTGGCGAAATCGAAATCGGTTACCCGGGCCTGGCCGCCCTTGGTCAGCAGAATGGCGTCCGGGGTCAGGTTGCGGTGGATCACCTCATGCCGGTGCGCATGGTCCAGGGCCGACAGCACGTCGCGCATCACTTGGAGCTTCTGATCGAAGGTCAGCGCCATCGAGACCTTGTTGATGTGCAGGCGCAGGGCCTGGCCAGGCAGATCCTCAGTGACCAGCACCACCTTGTCTTCATCGTCGGAGACGAACAGATCCTTCACCGCCAGCACATTGGCGTGGGTCGGCATGTGCGCCACGGCGCGATAGGCGTTGCTGATCTTCTTGAACTCTTCCTTGCGGGCGGCCTCGTCCTGGTACGGGTCGGCCTGGTAGACCCGCAGGCGGGCCATGCCGCCGCTCTTGCCCAACAGGTTGTGCTTGGCGCGGTACTCGGCATAGCGGTCGGTGCCGCCGAGCTTCTCTTCCACTTGCCAGTCGCGGAACACCAGCGCCGCGCTCTTGGGCTTGGCGTTGCCGGTGATCGCCTTGGCGACCTGGGAATGGAAGCGGGTGATGTTATCCAGCCGGTTGTCAGGGATGCGGCTCGCGTCGCGGAAGTATTTCAGGCAGTGCTTGAAGTCGGTCACGTCCGGGCTGTCGATGCCCGCCTGATCGAATACGGCGGCGTCATCGGCAGTGAGCAACACGGCGGCATGGACATGAGCCTTGCGCAGCTCGATCTGTCCGGGATTGCTATCGCGGATGAAGCTGGCCATCACCTTCGCGTGGTGACGAAGCTTCGCGAGGGGCGAGTGAAACGGTTGCCGCCCCTGCGGATACCACTTGGAGCCATACACATCGATGTTGCCCCGCGTCCCTTTGACATCCACCAGATACACCGCGTGAGGCGCGAGGATTGCGATGTCGATCTCGAACACCTCCTGGCCTTGGCGCATCTCGAAGTTGTGGAAGATCAGCCAGCCATCGGGCAGATGATCCCGAAGGAAACCGATGGCCTGGCGTTCAGATTCGTTCGCGGGTTGCCCGATGGGTATGACTCTTGCCATTAGCGAGCCCCCTCCTCAATGGCGCGCTCGACGAGGGCGCGGGCCTCGTCCTCCAGCTCAACAGCCAGAGCGCGGTTCTCCCAGGCTTTCTCTGCAATTTTGCTAATTGCATGCCTATGCCCGGCATCCGGCCAATAGATTGATATCTTTCTTGCGCCA
The DNA here is from genome assembly GCF_048068435.1 of Pseudomonas sp. NY15437. Classification (NCBI taxonomy): domain Bacteria; kingdom Pseudomonadati; phylum Pseudomonadota; class Gammaproteobacteria; order Pseudomonadales; family Pseudomonadaceae; genus Pseudomonas; species Pseudomonas sp. NY15437. The sequence goes on along the minus strand of NZ_JBLUQC010000019.1, from coordinate 81,862 downwards.
TCCTCTTGAAGAACAGGGATTGATGTTCCAGATGAGTGTTTTAGAAGGAAACGAAGACCAAATTCCGTTGCCAAATAGATGCTGATATATCCTGCGTCGCGGGTGTCGTGTGGGATTATCCGAATTTGATGTTCAGAGACCGCTTTCCCAATCAGGTTGCGATTGGCAAGTGTTGGACGCCCAAATATCCCATATCGTTGACCAACGCATTGAAATAAGATTTGGCCCGGCTTTACAACAAATTTTTCAATATTTTTTGTTCTAGCAGAAATTCTCTCATTGCTTTTCTGGCCCATGGTCATGACGTCGGAGCCACCAAGAAATTCATATCCACCGTCCTGAACATGAACTCTTTTGAAAATTGGCGGGCGCAGTGCATCAGCCACATCGGAAATTGGTATTAGTGGAACACGAGCCTTTTTCTCCGCTTCGCCAACAAATCCTATATGATGAAAAGCATCTAACCTGCTTAAGAAGCCACTTATGGTCTTTGTTTCGATGCTGAATGCCTGAGGCTTCTTATGCTCCCAAACAATGGGGCCTCCAGCAATTTCTTCTTCGAGCACCTTTACCTGTCTACTGATTAGCTCGCTAGCCTCCACACGCAATTTGGCCGCTTGCTGAACCAGATCATGCGCTTGATTTTCCACCGCTTTGAGACGGGGCACAGGAAGGTCGGCGATATGGTGCGGCTCAATATGTTGAATAATTGCTCCATATGTTCCAGATACTACAATCGGCACCCCGAAACGGCCGGAAAGATAGGCGTATAGATAGCCAGGCTTGATTTTCTCTGGGTTAGGGACCACGCGCATGAAGTGCTGCGACCCCGCCATTCCCTTCATGTCTGAGCGAGCGTAAGCCATCCGTCCGATGGTTCCTGAACAGGTAATAAGGGTCCAGCCCTCATCAACCACCAGCGCAGGATTTCCCTCTACTTGTTTCTTCGATAGCAAGGATATGGAGGACAAATCTGCATCAAGAATATCTGTGCTTCCCAGAAATGGAACTCCTCTTTCCGGGTCATCAACGTAGATCCTCGGGAATCGAGGGCCATTGAAGATTCCACCGTTTTGGCCTGCTGTAAGACTCCCTAGCGGTTCAGTACGGTGCTTCTTAAGAAGTTCTTTGGCCTCAATTGCACCCGACATATATGGTCCGCAGTCGAGACGACGACCGTTGTGTTCCAGCCAGGTGCTTGGAACAGCTTTGCATTGAAATTTTCTACTCATAACGTCACCTCGCCGGTTGCGCGGAATTCCTTGTATTTCTCTGCCACCAGCGGCAGCTCGTCATGAACGCGGCGGTTGCGACGTGTGGTCCGGCGGATTTCTACTTCACCACCTTCCCGAACTCGCTCGATCACTTCCTCATCGAAAACCAGTTCTTCACCATCCGGGGCTCGCTGGAACAGGAGATTGCCCCGGGCATCGACACCAGCCCGATCCACCACGGCCATGAAGACCCTGTATTCGGGATGCTCGGTATTGATCAGTTCCTCCTGGCTGCGGCGGCGTAATACCAAAAGGCTCGGCAAGGCGGGCGTCAGGCCATATTCCTTCACCGTGACCTTGAACGGCTCCACCGGCAGGTCAACCGAGGCCAAGACCTCGCAGTGGCGCAGAATCCACCAGCGCACGTACTCATCGCCGGGATTGCCCAGCAAGCCGTCGGGCAGCAGGATGCCCACGCGACCGGTGCCGGGCTTCACCCATTGCAGCGCGCGTTCGATAAACAGCACCTCGGGCGGCACACCGCCGATGTTTAGATTGCCGGTGTTGCGGAATCCACCTTCCTCGTCGCGCTCCCAGTTGTTGCCCAGGTCGTAACGCTCCAGGATGGAGGCGTCGCTGACCGTGTCTTGGGTCGAGAACCAGGGGTTGAGCAGAACCATATCCATGCTGCCCAGCGGCATGGCCGGGCGAGCGGCTTCAATGCCATCCAGATCGCCGTCCGGGAAGGTGCGAGCATCGATGCGGAACACACGACCGGGATTGCCGATGGTGAACAGCAGGTTCATGCGGCTGGCCACGGCCAGGAAGGGATCAATGTCGCAGCCGAGGGCATTGCTAGCCGCCCAGGCGGCAGTTTCGTTTTGCGCTTGGCGGATCTGTTCGTTGGTGGACTCTTCAGGCGTGGTGCCGAGGCCTGCCAGTTTCTTCTTGAAGATGTGCGTGGCGGTCATGGCCAGGAAAGTGCCGGTACCGCTGGAGCAGTCCATGATGCGTTCGCCGGGTTGCGGGTCGAGCATCTCCACCGCCATTTCGGCCACATTGAGCGGCGTGGGATAGCGGCCCTCTCGCCCGTCCATCACGCTGCGAGCAACCGCACGGAAGGCCCCAGTACGGTAACGGGGCTGGGTTTCGCTCAGGGAGTAACGGGCAAGCTCCATGACCACGCGGGCGCTCTCGTGGGGTTCCAGAGTCAGCTCCCAGCCACGAGTCAGCAGGTTCGGTTGCCAGGCTTTGGCAGCGGCAATGGATTCGTTGATGCGCTGGGCAATGGCCTGCTGGCCCGCCTCGGTGAAGGGCTCGTCACCCCTTATCCAGAACTTGCGCTCGCCGGTGGGCAGGGTCTCGTCGTAGATCTTAGCCAGCATCAGCACGGCCAACTGCTTGAAGGAATCCTTGTGGTCGAGTCCCAAGTTGCGGTTCAGATACTGGCGGCAGCGCATCAGGGCGTCTTCCAGATCCTCCACTTCGGCACTGACCTGAATGACCCCGCCGGTGCGTTCGAGATCGGTGGTGCGTTCGCCCGGAGCCGGCCAGACACCGAGCGGCTTGGGCCGGACCTCGAACCGGGTGCGCTCGACCTGGAACAGGAACTCTTCTTGACCATTGGTCCACATGCCCAGCGTCGCGCCAGGGATCAGCTCCAGCAGCTCCTTGAGCTCGCGCAGGTCGGCATCGGCCTCAGTAATGGAGCGGAGCTTGTCGCGCTTTTTCTGATTCTTGCAGACAATGATCCGCTGCAGGTTGTCATGGTTATGCTCGGCATCAGGGCGAAAAATCGCGATGTCGATACGCTTGCGCCCCTGGCCGGAGATCTGGGGATTGTAGTTCACCTCCAGGTCGTTCCGATCAAACCCGTAGCTTTCGATGAGCTGGCGCAGAACCTTCTGCACCAGCAGCTTCTTGGCGGAAGCGCTTTCCTTGTTGCCGGTCAAGATGTCAATGATGAAGTTATCCGGGCTGCTCTCTTCGGCAGCATCCTGTGAGTCTTCAATGATGTCGTCTTGATCGCTCATCCGTTCTGCTCCTTGAGAAATTCGCGGTACTTCTCAGCGATGACCGGCAGATCGTTGTCCTCGATCTTTTCACTGCGGGTCAGGGTCCGTTCCACGAAACGCCCGCCAATGCGGATGCGCTCGATATGCTTCTTGGGCTCGACGATCTCTTCGCCGTCCGGGGTGCGCTTGTAGAGCTTGTTGCCACGACGGTCGAAGCCAACCTTGTCGGCTACGGCCATGAAGACCGGATATTCATCAATGCCGCCCAGGGCTTCGGCGCGTTTTTCCTCTTCACTCTTGCGGCGCAGGAACAGCAGGCTGGTGAGGATGTTGACGTTGGCCTCGGCGATGAAGGCCTCTACCGGCAGGTCGACGGAGGCGAGCACCTGGGTTTCGCGCATGATCCACCAGCGGATGTATTCCGCCGCCGGGTTGCCAAGAACACCATCGGGCAGGACGATGCCCATGCGACCGGTTCCCGGCTTGAGCCATTTGATGCAGCGCTCGATAAAGAGAATCTCGGGCGCGACGCTTCCCTTGGGGGTGCCTGTATTGCGGAAGCCACCTTCACCATCCGGTTCCCAGGTGTGCGCCAGCTCATATTGCTCCAGGATGTGTTTGTCGGTGATCGGGATGTCGGAGCCGAACGGTGGATTGGTGGCGATGATATCCACCGACCCCAGCGGTATCTCCTTCTTGGCGGAGGGCAGATCGGCAAGATGCCCCAACGGAAACTCCAACGAGTTGATGTTGTAAATGTGTCCACGGCCGTCACCCGCCAGCACCATGTTCATCTGAGCGGCGCGAATCAGGAACGGATCGAAGTCGGTGCCGAAGACATTGACGGCGGCATACTCTTTCAGCCGTTCGTGGATGTTCAGGAACTCGGTGGTGTTCTCGTTTCCGGCCTGGATGTTTTGCTCTTCACGGAACTTCTTCAGCATGTGCCCCAGGGTGGCGACCAGGAAGCCGCCGGTGCCACAGGCCGGGTCCAACAGAGTCTCGGTCTCTTTAGGGTCGAGCATCTCGATGACCAGCTTCACGACGCCTCGAGGAGTAAAATACTGGCCCCGGTCGCCGCGCAGATTAACGCCAACCAGCTCCTGGTAAGCCACACCCTTGGCATCGACGTCAGTTCGGGTGAAGTCGTACTTGGCCAGTTCCGAAACGATAAAGGCCAGCGCCCGGTCGGAGAGGGTGATCTCCTCGTTGCCTCGGAAAATATTCTTGTACTGCTTCTTGACCTCGGTGAAGAGCTCCTCGATGCGGACGCGGATGGCTTTGCGCCCTTGTGGCTCGAACTGCTCCCTGGGTCCAGCCCAGAAACGGCGCTGCCAGGCCTGCCGCTGCTTGGCACGCAGGTTCTCGTCGTGCATCTTGCAGAAAATTAGGTACAGGAATTGCCAGAAGGCGGCGTCCTTGGGCATGCCCTCGTTGCCATGAATGAAGTTGTGGCAACGCCGGAAGGTGATCTTCAGCATCTCGTTGTCGGCGACACGGGTATGGGCATCGGAGATGACCTCCTTAGTGCCGACCGACTCTTCGGCCATCGGCCAGTCGCCGATGGGGTTGCACTTGGTTTCGAAGCGCTTTTGCTCTTTCTCGACAAAGAAGAACTCCAGGCCGTTGGTCCACAAGCCGTACTGAACGGCATCGACCTCGCGCATGATGGTTTCGATCTCATCGAGGTCTTTGGCGGCCTGCTCGAAGTCGCGGATGCGCATGGCATTTTTGCCGACGTTCGGCTCCTGGCGGCAAATCACGGCGCGGCTGAGATTCTCAATCGTGTGCTCCTTGCCGTGGTGGAAGATGGCCACATCCACCTTCTTGCGCCCGCCAATGGAGAAATCCAGCTCCATGTCTTCCGGCGAGAATCCGTATTCGTGGATCAAGGCGCGAACGACCCGCTGACGGACCAGCTCCTTCTTTGTTTCCTTGACCTGCTTGCCGGAAACGTAGTCAAGCGTATATCCCGCCGAGATGGTGTTCTCGACCTGGCTGTTCTTCTTGCTGCTCATCTAAAAACTCCGCTCACCGAGGCTGGTGTCATTTCTGGTTGTCCTCGCCGAAATCTTGGCTTGTGTGTTTCTGTTGCTCTATCCATGCGTCGATGTCCTTTCGGGAGAATCGCCACTGACCTCGGACCTTGAAAGCAGGCAGTTCCCCGGCCTGGGCCATGGAATAGACCGTCTTCTCGCCGACCTTAAGTAACGCAGCGACGTCCTTCAGCTTCAGAACCTCATCAACACTCATGCCGTTTCTCCTGCGGGGCTTGTGACCGTCAAGGCACAACGCCAGACCAGGGTAAGCCTCCCGCCCCCGAGCAAGAATACACCAGAAAATTCCAGTTAACGCCAAAGATTACCAGCCTAATTTCGTGTTGCAAAACACTAAACAGCGAGGCATATTAAACTCTATGAAAAACTTTGGTGAAACCATACGCGACCTTAGAGCCGCCCAGGACCTTGGTCTGCGCGAGACGGCGACCAAGATAGGCATCTCCCCTGCCTATCTCAGTCGCATAGAACGTGGCAAGGAGCGTCCGCCAAGGCCGGAGGTAATCAAGGCGCTGGCCAAGGTGCTGGCAGCCGATCCCGATGTGCTGTTCCGTTTGTCCTCATCCACGGACCCGGAAGTAGTCGACTACCTGCATGATCAACCCGAAGTCATGAATCTGCTTCGCTATATCAAAGAAGCAAGCTTTACCGAAGATGAAGTCAAAAGCCTTATTCAGGCAGCCGAAAGCATTAAAACCGCGACTCATTAGCCCCGGGCGGCGCACCTGCACCGCAAGTTAGGCCCCACTAACACTCCCCGGGGCAATAGCAGCGGAGGCTAGAACCACCTGAGCAGCAGCCGATGAGCCCGTGCAATGCCTAACGTGCAAAAACTCAGCCTTCCTGCTCAGCACGTAGCACCCCAGTCCAACCAACCAGCGTCATTCCATTTACTTCTCGATATAGCGTTCACTGAAGTCCATGCTCGTAGGTTTATCAGCCAAAGCAGGTACATCCATGAGCAACTTATCGAGCTTGAGCTGACTGAGGCCAAAGGCAACGGAAAGGCGGTCATATTCAGCACGGGGCAGTCCGGGCGCCACTAGCCCTCGCGGTTTCTGTAACGGTTTCGGAGTAACACCAAACCAGCTGAATCCTCGCGCAGAATGTAGGTCGCTCTTCAGCTTGGCGTAGAAGCCCGAACGACTACCGCCACCACAGAGAAACATGGGCATACCAGCCATTTGTTGCCTGTCGAGTAGCCTCTCATTTGCCACGTGAAGGTAGGTATCCTGGACAACCTGGCGGTTCACCTGCGCATAAAAAAGCTGATCGAGATTTCGACCTTTGAATTGGACATCAACCCCGCTGAAATACCCATCTACCCTGTTGGGAAGAGCCTCCTCGGCATCAGTCAAGTGACTAATAGCCTGCACGGCTTGTCGCAGGTCCAGCCTATCCGGAAGCTTTTGTGCCAGCGCCGACTGCAGCCAATCCATACGCTTCTTGTGAAAATTCATCACTCCATGGGGCTCAACCGTGGTTCTAAAGATGACTAGGCTGTCTTTGCGCTGTCCCCTCTTGCGCTCGACGCGAAACACAGAGGCATCCAGTGTTCCCGCACCTACATCAACCATTAGATAGATATTGGCGGCGTGAGGATCGTAGGCACCTGAACTGACGAAGCCATAAATTTGCGCAGCAATTTCTGGCTCCACCCTTACTTCAATGTCTTCGCTGTCACACTCAGCCTCGGCACCACTGCACAAGGCTTCTGCTCGTTTTAGTGCTAGGCCTATCGTCTCTGGCGTCAACTGCCTCTCGGTCGAGGCGATCCAGGCCGCAGTGCTTACCAGTTGGTAAAGTCTTACAGTTTTTTCGTCACGGCGGCTTGCAACTGGTAGCCCAATAGCAAGATCCCAGACGATGGCTCCTGAGTAGGTTTCTCCGTGAGTGCTCAGCAACCAGCCTCTGATCATCCTCAGCGCCAGGGCAAGAAACCCCACGGCAGGCAATTGAGCTTGCAACGACTCGGCGTTAGATAACAAAGCAAGCTTGAGATCCTGATAGACCTGGCCCTGCCCTTCTAGGCTGTATCCGTTTTCACCCAGATAAACCCTACACGGCAGCAGGTAGCCCTCAATGCCCTGGATATCTCTGAATGGAACTGCGTATGTAATCTGCCTCTCCCCGTCACTGATGACGGCCTTGAGCGTCGAGCTGCCAAAGTCCAGTCCCAGGCACAAGAACTTTTCGTCAGTGCTTTTGTTTAACTGAGTCTCATACCCTTCCAGCGGCCACTCCATGAGAGAGGCTAGCTGACCATGCTGGAGCGTATGCCAAGTAACGCAGGCCTCAGCGGTGGCGGTGATCGAGTAATCGGGAGCACTGCGCACACTCTCAGTAGAGCCCCCTTTGGCCCCCTCAGCACCATACGATTGGGCCGCAGTCTTGCTGGTAGCTCCCTTGGCTACCGGCTCCGGGCTTGACCAACGCGTGATGCAGGTTCCGTTGGCCGTCAACGTAACTTTTTTGCCGTTTTGCGCTGGAGCCAACTTTGCAGGCTGACTGGCTTTGGCTTTCTTTCTGGCAGTCTTGGGCCGCGCCTTCCGTTCCTGATTGGCATCAGACCGGGCAACTTTCTTCTTTTGCTGATCCAGTACCGGAACGGCCTTTTTTTTCGGGGTCTCCGGTAAAGGCACACCGGCCTTCTCAAAAGCTTCCTTGAGTATTCCTGCGAGCTTCATGTGACCTCCCTATCAATCGATCTTGATGACTCCAGCTGTAACGAAGTGGTTCTCAGCCTCAAGCTTTTGTTTGAGGCGCAGCTCCGCCTCACGCTGTTCTCGCCGCTTCAATGCGGCATCACGCTTACCCTTTTCAGCCGGGATCATGCGCTCTTTGCCAGACTGCCGAAGAGCAACCATACGCTCATTGATACGCTTGACCTCCAAATCACAGCGGTCGCGAATCAGCTTGATCAATAAATTGACGCGGTCGTTATTCTCATCCCGCATTGCCTGCCTGACATCGCTAAACTGGTCAGCAATCTGGCTGCGGCACTCTTCGTAGGCATCTACTACCGAATTTGGCACCAGTAGATTTTTTGCTGCCGGCCAGTCCTCCCCTGCTAACGCGGCGAGATTCACTAGCTGCTCGGCGCGCTCTGCTTCCAGTCCATTCTCGCTATCAAGCGCCTTGGCGGCATAGACCAGTCGCTCATTCGTCTGTGCGCCACTAAAGCTCCAACGCGAAACGACGAAGGCGTAGATACCAGGTTCAATACCTTCCGATGCCAAGCGCGACAGCTGGACAGCACTGATGGGATAACGCTGGTTGGCTTGATCCTGGCTACCGAGCTGACTGGTAACGAACCGCACCAATGGATGATCTTGAGCCACACGTTCAAAACGCGAAGAAGGTGCACGATGGCAGTTCTCGAACAGTACCGGGAGCGCCCTGGCATCAAGCAACTGCGTCTGCCCTTGCAGTCCCTTATCCTGAATAAACTGACTGAGTTGCACCCGCAGATCCATCGACAATTCGACGTTGTACAGCTCCAGCTCATCGTCTACAGGGATGAAGCGAGTACCCGGGTAGCTGTCCAGAATGAAATCCGTCACATAGGCATGTAAATCATCGGAACGCACGTAACGCCCCAGCTGCTCAGCCGCACGTACCTTGTTCATGATGAAGTCGCCATGAGCAACCAAATTTGGAGCCTCGGCCTCCAGCCGCTCCTGCCGAAGCTTGGTTTCGGCAAGGGCCTGAAGATTCTGTTCGATACGTTGCGTTTCTTCCTCAGGACTGAGCTGATGACTGAAAAGCTCCTTGGTCATCTTTTTGATGACGCGCCCAATGATGGACTCCATGCTGCCGAGCGCCTGACGGAAGATGTCCAGACGCATCAGCAGACGATCATAGATGCGCTCATCAATGGTGTTGGCATACATCAGGTTCCAGATCAGGATCTTCTCAGACTGCTGACCCAACCGATCAACCCGACCAATCCGTTGTTCGATCTTCATCGGATTCCAAGGCAGGTCGTAGTTCACCAACAGAGACGAGAACTGCAGGTCCACTCCCTCCGAACCGACCTCGGACGACAACAGAACCTGGGGCCCTGAGTCGGCTTTGAAAGCCCGCAGTATTTCGTCTTTATCATCCCCTCCTTGAAGTACGACGCAAGAGATGCCGTCCTCGCTCAGCCGTTCACGCAGGTAGGCAAGAGTCTGCCGGAAGAACGAGAAGAGCACGGCTTTCTTCCCGGGAAATTGCGCACGATATTTGCGCAAATGATCGCGTAGCAACCGATACTTGCTGTCATGCAGCTTCAGTTGCTCGTAGTCGCCAACTGATTGAGATATCTCAACTAGCTGCTCGATCAGGCTCCCGAGGACCGGGGGCTCGTCGATCTCATCATCACTCTCGTCCTCTGACAGTTCGTACATCGCTTCGTCGAGCCCAGCCATACGCCCACGACTTAGCTTTTCCTGCCAAGCACGACAAGCGGCGGGCATGCAGCTGGCCATCTGGCGCTGGGGTGTTGTCAGGATGAAGCCCGTCAAGAGGCCGTTCTCTTGACAGTACTCACGCACTCGTTGAGTCACCCGATCGTAGAAAGCTTGCTCCACCTCGTTGAGAGGAGCGCGGAAATCCAAGGGAACGCGAATGACCCGATTTTCTTGCACTTCGCGTTTAAGCGTTCGCGTAACAATTTTGCTCAGCGGGTGCACCCGATCGAGTCGATCAGCAACCTCGGAGCGGCTATTAGGTGCTTTGAGCTCTTCGTCTGAGGGGGGCTGCTTGAGCATGGACGCAAGCTGCGTACTTTCATCCAAGAACTGGTTGTCCATCGCTTGACGTATGGCCACACAGAACTCATCACGATTAACCCGACCGGCCAATACCGCATCACGCAATTGCACGATAGGACGCGTGACGGCCATGCTCAGGTCAAACAGGTACTCGTGCGGAAAGGCCGACTCATCAAGCAACTTCAGCAAATTGAACAAATCAGTGTCTGCTAGCTGGATAGGTGTAGCGGAAAGCAGAACAAGATTTTCAACAAGAGGTCTGAGCAGGTGACCCAGAAGATTGGTCTTTGTACCCGTGTTGCGCAGGTAGTGAGCCTCATCTATCACTAGCAGATGCAGCAACGGATCACCAGCTGGGTCGGCATCCTCCAGGAAGCGAGCCAGCTTGGCCGCACCCTGCTTATTGTTTAAGGCGTCGTAATCGCTTGGTGGACGCAGCCCTTGCATGCTGGCGATCAATGCAAACTCCTGCCTAGGCCTGCCTCTAATGCTTTCGAGACGCTCACGCAGCTCTTCGGCATTGACCAATTCGGCCTTGATGCCAAACCGGTTTAATAACTCTTCACGCCACTTGTTGCGCAGCACCGCAGGACAGATAACCAGTAGCCGCCGCGCATCGAATCGAGCTCTTAGCTCTGTCCAGATCAATCCCGCCTCAATTGTTTTTCCCAGACCAACCTCGTCGGCAATGAGAATGCCGTTGCTGGGTGAGTCCAAGAACTGCAGTACAGGCTTAAACTGATGCGGGTAGAAGTCCGTATTGGTTGTCTTCAAGCTGTAAATGAGGTTCGCCAGCTTGCCACTCAATCGATGGTGAGTAATGGCTGTACGCAGATTTTTTGCTAGGGAATAACGGCCTGCGTTGAAGCAGGCAGTGGGACTGTTACTCTCATGTAGGATAGGATCCAGAGCACTTGGCGGGAAATGATCCTCCGTGCCATCCAGAAGAAAAACTTGAAGGCGAAGACGCCGCCCACTTCCTTCAGTTCCTACCCCGATAATGCCCATTCGCGCCGGATTATCCCTCAGCCGCACCTTTGTGCCCGGCTTAAGCTCATTCATATTCCCTTTCTCCGCAGCAAGTGTGCTCGCCACCTCTGCGACAAGCGTCAGTAGCTCTGATTTTTCTTAGCGTGCCTGATAGGCAGGCATGAGACAAACAACATCAGTTAGCCACTACCAGCATCCCGCCTAAGCCCCCAGAAATTGTCATCTTCCACGGTTCAAGCTGCTTGGTGCTGCGGCCGACGTCTGTGGTGGTGAGCACCAGGCTTGCTGACGCAGAACTCTGAGCCTCTGTGCCCAACGGTAACCACCGAGCCATCTACCACAACTACATAAGCGCTCTGGGCTTTCTCGGCCAACTGCCGCTCAGCCGAGGAGAGCTTGAACAACAGCCGCTTAAAACGCGCTCGGTCAAAGAGGTACACCTGCGCCCCACGATTCCAGGTATGGCATCCGAAATCGAGAAGCCACTGGACCTGCTGCTGCCGAATACCACGTTGACTGCATCGTTGCATGGCATGTGTGGTGTACTCCTTTGCCCTTCTCCTCTGCGCTGTGATGCCCCATCCTGTTTGAGTTAGGCATCCCTGCCTGTGGCTCTATCCTGCCCATCCAGTGGGCATAGCTGCAGGATATGTCGCCCAACTGGACGCACCAATAATGGGCTTTCATACAGGTCAAGTATTCAGGCGGGTTGACAGCTCCTAGGGATGCTTCCGATCAAAACCGGGGCAGACCTCCGGGGAATCTGTCCGGATTGATGACGCGTTCGGCTCAACCCGGTAGCGCAAGGAGTTCCAGGGCCTGGTCTGCCATAGTTTCCTGAGAGATCGCCAGACGACGGCAGAGCATATCAGCCGCGATGGCTGCCCCTCCCCTCGCTAACCACTCCACTGCAGAAGACTGCCTATCGAAATCAGCAGGTTTGTTGAGGCGTGCCTCAAGAATGCGTGCGATCGTCGCCGGCGCTGGCACCACCACCGCCGAAGCCCCAGCAGTCAGCGAGTTCATCAGGCCCTGCGGGTCGTAGTCTGGAAAGCTGATTAAATCGGAAATCCCCTTCCTCGCAGCAGAAACCGCCTTCGGCGACCACTGTCGATCGCCCCGGAATAACATAGGTACGTCTTGAAGCTCTGCCGGCATTTGGTAACGGTGGGCCGCGAGCATAACGCTCAGGTTCTCTACCAGCAGCACCTTCTCTAGACCATGCAGGTCGATGGCCTGGACGTTCAGCGTGCCGCCGCGGGGGTGCTGATAGTTACCGGATGGCAGTAGAACCCTGCCCGATTGATGAGCGACCAGCACCAGGCCCTCGCCTACCGTTCGGCCACTGACCTTTTCGTTCCTGGAGATCGCAGCCAGAGCCAGCCTGTCCCCCTCGAGCGCTGCCGTGCTGTGCTTCAGCGGATCCAGAGACATGTCCTTTCTCACCAGCGCAAGCAGTGTCTGGTGATCCGCAGCAGTCAGCAGCAACGATGTACCGAGCTTCGTCCCAACGCCGTAAAGCTGGTGGATCTGCCGCCAGGTATCCGTAAGAGTGATTTTGTCCTGGTTGCGCCGCACCGCGTTCATGATCGCCGTCAGGTGGCGCTTATTGGTCAGCATGCGTTATCGCCTCGACACCCTATCCAGGGTCAACTCCAGGACACGCCGGTTCGCCGAAAACCGACTATGTGGCGCCATCGTCGGCACAAGGCGGTAGTTCAGTTTCTTACCGTGGGCTTTGGCGAATGCCGCCTGCAACTGGGCATAGCCATCCAGGGCGTAGAGCCATATCCCGTCAGGGATGTCGGGATCACCACAGTCTTGCCAGTAAGCGGTAGCCGATTGAGGTTTACCAGTGGCAATCAGCTCCCGAAGCATGGCCTCCAAGTGGGCACGCACGAAGGGTTTTTCCAGCTCCTTTTCCTGATTGGCGCCTGAGGGGACAATTTTCGATTCACGCTCCTGGGCGGCTGCCGCTGACGCCGCTTTGACCTTCGGTGCCGGCAGTGAGGCTATCAGCAACTCCAGTTGCTCAAGGTTCTCACCGGCGTGGACGTCGCAGAACGCATTGCCGCCCAGTGAAAGTGGAGCAGCACCAGCCCAAACCGCAGCATCAAGTCGTTCAAGAAGTGGCTCAAGATCGATTACGCCGCCGCCCTGCAGGTGAGCGTCGACGGCCTGGGCCACCTGGCGCATCTTGTTGCGCTTACGCACTGTCAGACTGAGCCGATCAAGCCGACCAATCATCTCGTCGAGAGCGAAGCGGTTGCGGGACACCGCACCCAACAGACCGTCGATAAGTTTGCCCCGCAGCGCCCGGTCGCTTCTTGTCAGCTGCAATAGGCCCGTGTGTGTAAACAGGCCCAACTTCTCGTGCAGTCGCTTGAGCCGATCGATCGCATTTTTGATGTCGCGGATCCTGTCGGTGAGCCGGACGGAGAATCCATATCCTCCCTCAATGAATGCCCTGGTGACGTTCTGCTCGTTTCTCAGGTGCTGCACCACCTGGCGGGTGGTGTTGGTGACACGCCGCAGGTGGCGCTCGGTCTCGGCCGGATCGCCAGCTGCCTTGGCGCCATGGTAGGCCTCGCACCCCTCCTCAATGCTGATTAGGATCTCCTTGAGGTCAGGCGCTACGCGATCAAACCCTTGGATAGAAATTTGTGCGCCCACGTCGAGCAGTAGGCCACTGAGATGCAACAGGTCGCTGTCCTCCTCCACCAGGCCTTTGGACATGAGCCACGAGAGGCCCTTGGTCATACGCTCCGGGGGCGTGATGCCTGTTTCATCGGCCAAGGCCATAGCTTCCAGCAGATCAGCGTTCGCTTTCAGGTGCTCGCCTAGCCTTACCCAGTCTTCTGCCTTCACAGTTCGAGGCCTCTTTGCTCCAACTGAGTCGAAGATGGTTCCGGCTCCGGATCCAGGCTTAGGCTGCTGAACTCAGCCACCCAGGCCAGAATCATGTAGAAGTACCCCATCTTGCCAGTGGCCACGTAGTTCACGGACTCACTACTGCGCTTCACCAGGTAACCCGCGTCGGCCAGGGGCCGCAGCACCAGCGCCAATCGCTCTTTGTTGTCCTTGGCGCTCTTGGACTTGCTGAAGAACTCGTGGCCACTCAGGTCTCGCAGCTGATCCCTGTAGGTGGGATTGTTCTCGATGGCCTCGAGCAGATCCGAAAAGGACACCGTGTCACCGGGCGCTAGGCATGCATCGGTGCGCCCAGAGCGATTGAAGAGGCGGATGAATTCCAGGCAGGGCTTGAGCTGGTCGCGCATCTGCACAAGTTGCACAGCAGCTGCAGCTCTATCCTTGGGGTCCGACAGATCGGCGTACCGCGAAAAGTAAGTGTCCGGGGCAGTTTCTTCGCCGATGGTACCCAGCTCCCGGCCGAGAGGCGCCAGAGCCGCCCTGACCTCAGCCTCAACACCAGGCGCACGAAGCTGACGATGGAGTTCCGGATATGCGTACTGGCAGATGAAGCCGCCAGAGAGAAGGGTTTCGAGGACTTCGCGAATCTCGCTCACGGTAGGTACACCTCATCCTCAGCGGCCAAGGCCTCGTTCAGTTCATCCAGCTCCTCGTGCACGTCCAGTCCGTACTCCTTGACGACAATCGTGCCGGTATCAGCCTGCCTCTCCAGGAAGTAGCGGTTGGTGAACTGCCGAAGCAACTCCGGCGCCCCACCTGGGAAGCATGCCAGCATGGAGATTCCCCGCTGGTTGAAGTAGTTGACCAAGGCAACATAGTTCTCCGGCGAGAGCTCCAGGGCCTCATCAATGGGGATCGACATTAAGAAATCAGCGTCCTGGCGCAGTAACTCGAACAGGGAGACGTAAATCATTGCCACGATAATCTTGGTCAGGCCGGTGCTGCTGAGCTCAATCAGCTCTGAGTTGTTGGTTGCAATCTTCGTCCGGCCCTGGTCGTTGCACGACACACTCACGTCAAAGCACTGCTCCAGGTCAGAGGTAAACTTGCCCTCATTGATCTGCCTAGCCACGTTCTCCAGGGCCTCGACGAAGTTTTCGGTAGGCATGACGCCATCGCCCATGGCCTGCCAGCGGCGATAGTGCTGATCGTAGATGGATAGATCAGACCAGAAGGACATTTCTTGGATGCGAGATGTGACCCTGAACTCGAACTGTTTGATCTGGGCAAATGCGCCAAGCACCTCCCGAGCCTTCTGCGTCGCATCTCGACCAAGCTGCTGGATGCTCCGATGCAGCTCCAGCAGCTTGGTACGGCGGTCACATAGCTCATCAGAAAGGTTCTTCGCCTGCATGATGAGCTTCGTCTTCTGGTCAGGATGCGAAACGTCGATGTATTCCTGAAGGCTCGGTGCCGCTTCCAGCCAAGCCAAGTCAGGTTCTGCTGCCGCATTGCTGGCCTGACTAGCGATCTGCTCGATAGCAGCTCCTTGCGGTGTGTGCAGGAGTTGACGTGTCCTGAACTGAGAAAGGATCTGGCGATAAGCTTCAGAGGCGGACTTATGGAGCACACCACGCTGGTGTATCAACCTGGTCACATCCTCGTCGATGTCCTGGGCAGTAAATCCGTCTAACAAGGTACCGGGATCAACGATATCAACTTGAGTAAGGCGGTTGAGCACACCACTGAGTAACCTGGCCTGGGCCTCATCCTGCTGCCCTTCCAGCGTTAGTGCCTTGCGCTGGTCGACAATCGCTGTCAGCCGGGCTTTGACCTCTTCGTTGTAGTCAGCGATCTGCCTGTCTACCCTGGCTACCTGACCGTCCAGGTCAGACATCTCGGCGATTCGTATCGGGAGCTGCGGTAGCACGTTCTCCACCCAGTGGCGGTAGCTCTCGATAATCGATCGCTGATCAGTGATCTCCTTAATTTGTGAGTCAAGCTGGTTTATCTCTCGCTCAAGCCGGCGATTTTCCCTGTCATCAATGCCCTCACTGCGGAGCTTGACCGACTTGTCGTTCTCGATGGTCTGCAGCTCTGCGTTCAGCCCTTCGGTGATTCGCTGCAATGCTGCCTTGTGCCGCTCGGTCTGTCGCGCACGCTCTTCAGCAAGGTCGTCACGTGCAAGCTTTTCATTCGTAGTCAGCTCCAAGATGTGCCGCCCGTGAACCGACCTCAGTTGCGCGATACTTTCGTCTTTCTCGGCCAAGGCCCGCTGCGCTTCAGCAGCGCGTGCACCTTGCTCTTCGACGTAGGCGCTGTGTTCATCCTGTGCTCGTTCGCACAGCGCCTTGCGTTGCTCACGCCGCGATGCGAGTTCAATACCGGCCTGGCTCTCATCGTTCTGGCACTTGCTCAACCGAGCCGCATGCTTCCGGAAGCGATCTTCCAGAACACGATTCTGCTTATCCAGGCTCTCAAACTCGGCCTGGATACCCTCAAGACGGAGCGTTAGCGACGCAATTTCTTGTTCCAATGCTTCATCGCTGGCGAACGTTGGGACTGATAGCCCTTGAAGCGCCAGCTCAAGCCCATAGAGAGATTGCTGGGGGGACTCCAGCATTGCAGGGTTCAGATCGGTTCGCAGGAGCGTCTCTACCGGAACCAGCCTAGCGATACTGTCTTTCCAGCTTGGATGATTCTTTCGCAGGTACCCAAGCATCGTCTCTGCACCAGCGTTCAGTTGCTCCTTCAGCGCGTCGCGCAGCTTCGCTGTTTCGCTACGCTGCTTATCAAGCCCCTGGAACGCAGACACCAGCCTGGATTGCTCATCCTGCAGGCTCTTTTCCTCTCCACGGACAACTGCTAATTCGGCCTGGAAAGCGGCCAGCAGAGCAGCTTGCTCATCAATCGCGTGCTGAACTGCGTCAAGGGCGTCTTGGGAGCTAGGAAGTACCTTCGTTTTCTTCAGATGCTCAAGTTCGGCTGTTGCGCGAGCGGCGGCAGTGGCCAGCAGTTTGCGTTGCTGCTCATGCTCCTCGAGCTCAGCACGCTGTTCCTTTTCAGCGTCTTCCTTACGACGGCGTAAATTGTCCTCAAGCTCATCCTGGCGTCCCTGGATAGCCTCCAGCGCAAGATTGTGACGAGAGTGAGCCTCCTCTCGCTGCGCTGACGCAGCGTCCTTGGCTTTCTGAGCCCGCGCGTCGTAGATCTGCCGGATATCTAGGCCCTTAGCGTTGAGCTTGGTCAGGTGATCCTGCTTCAGATCGCGCTGAGAGATCACCTCGCCAATGTTGTCCGCTCTCGCCAGCAGGTCTGCCATTCCCGCCTGTTCGTACTTCTCCTTGGCCGACTCAATTTTACTTACCGAGTCCGTGGCCTCAGTGAAGTTTGCCTGTAGGTGGCCGCGTTTTACTGCCAGCTCCTGGCGCCGAGCGTAGGCGTCATCGTTTATGCGCGTCTCTCGCTCAGTAAGCCCACTCAGAGCTTCCATTCGTGCAGCTTCGCGCTCGCTCAGCCGCGTCACGATGTGGTTTGCACGGGCCTTCTGAATACCAAGCTGGCGCGTGGTTGCCTGATGGTCAATTCGAAGTCGCGACAGTGACACCACCTTAGGTCTCAAGTCGTCCATGAGGAGATAACCGGCTCGGTTCTCCAGTACCTTGTTGAACGGAGCAGCGTTCAGGGTTTCCAGAGTGCGGCCGAGGTCAGAGTTATCCTGCTCGAGGATCTCGGCCATGGTGGTCTTCATGGTGTCGAACGTACCGGCGCTGGCCAGAAGCGCGAGCGCTACATTGTCGATACCGTTGAAGTCAGTCCGCTTCGGCGCCAGCGAGAACGAGGGACGGAGAGCCAGGACCAGCTTTCGCTTCTGGGGATCCGTCAGCTTCTCCATGTGGGAGTAGCCGCTGTTGAACTGGATGATGTGCCGGTAGTGAATCGGCTGAAGCTCAGGGCTGCAGTCGATACCTTTCACTGCTAGATGGCGTATCAGTTCCCCTGCCCTGACCAGTTCTCCGGACGCATAGTCCCGGTAAAGCAGATTTGGCTCCCAAGCGTGTGCCACGAGGCGGTAGGCGTAGCTGTCACCACTGCGGTGCATGATCGCGCACCGCGGCGCATTCATGGAGTTGGTGTACTCGAAGACGATATAGCTGGAGGCATTGGGCAGATACCAGTTAGCGAAGCTTTCCCGGTTACTCCCTGCCTTGACCAACTGTCCAGGAGCAGCCCCATAAAAAACTGGTATGAGCTTCAGAAACGACGACTTACCGATGCCATTTGTGCCGTTGACGCTGGTGTTCCCGCTAATCGCTATCTCAGCTTTGGCCCCCGCGCATAGCGAGTCGATAAGAACTATCTTGAGCAACTGAGACATCGTTGATTCCTTTCAGATGGCACCGACACATCGATAGTCGGCTAATGTTTCGGGGATTAACAAGTGTCAGCGCTTTAACAGACTATCTACTCTCAAGCTGGCCAACCAAGGTCCTACAACGGATTTCCGAGCTTCGAGGCCCATAATTGCTACGCCGTCCTTCACCAGCGCTTTCTTGCCCCCGGTATGAGGATTGGTAACGTAGGTGCTGATGCTCGGTAGCATGTTCGGGTTTGCGCTCCAACGCAGGTTGAATGCCGCCAGCCTGGGGAACCAGAACTGGCTTGCGTACGGCAGATTGTCGTGAATCCACCAGGCCAGCGGCGTCCAGTCCTTGCGCTCCTCATACCAGGGCAGCAATGCCGGTACCACGATGCAGGCAGTCGCGCCCAGATGTCCTTCGGCGTCCGGATAATCCCAAATGTGTTCCGCGTAGTTTTTTTCGTTGGCAGCACAGCTGTACTGGTTGTTGTTCTCGGCGCCCTTGGCGTTGACCGCCGGCGCCCGGTAAGCGGAGCGAATAACGATCCGCCCAAAGCATTCTTGCAGAGGCTCCAACAACTGCTCGCACAACCCTCGCCCGGCTTCGATGGCGCGATCCGGATAGTCCGGAATGTTGGGGATGCCTTCGATCTGGCTGATTTCCGAGTAGAGAAAGTCACGCATGAAAAAGTGTTTGGAAAGTCTGACGCGCCCCAGATCCTCAAGGGCCTGTACCGATGCCGGTTTCTTCATCCTGTCGTGCTCCTTCGCTATTTGCCCACGCATTTCCTTCAACTGCATAACTTCGGCCTGACCTTCAGCAGGAACCTGAGCAATCAGATTGAGCTCCAACCCCGCCCGATCAATCCAGGTCTCACTTAGCTCGCCTTTGACAACTACGCCCAGTTGATGGAAGTCGCCGACCTCCTTGACCAGGATAGCCTTGCCGTTGACCAGGCAGGAACGCTCCAGAACGATCCCCACAATCGGTTCGTCCCAGTTACCATCCACAAAAAAATCATCATGTTTGTGCTCGACACTCCATCAATCAGCCGGCCCTAACGGGGCGGCTTGAACGACAGCATCAAGATATGTAGCCTGAAGCGACATATCTAGAGTGTTTGCCTGTACAGGTAAAGTTTTCATGCAGATGGAGGTGCGATGAAACGCAAGCAATCAATCGAGTCTGTCCGCTGGGACCTGGCCCTGCGCTATCGCCTGATCGAGACGGTAGCCTGGTGGGAAGGCCGCCTGACGACCAATCACCTGATACAGAGCTTCGGCATCAGCCGCCAGCAGGCGTCAAAGGACATCAATTCCTATATCAGCGAGCACGCGCCAAAGAACCTGGAATATGACAAGCATTTGAAGGGGTATGTACCCTCCAGGCAATTTAAACCTCTGTTTATCGACGACAGCGCCAGCGCCTACCTGCACCTGCTGAACCAAAACCATGACCGAGCCCCGCATGTCGAGGGTCTGGCATTGGCCTACGCGCATACCGAGGTGCTACAGGTGCCGGATCGCACGGTGCGCCCGGAACTGCTGCGCCCTCTTCTACGCGCCTGCCGCGAGGGCCTGCGCCTGGAGTGCGACTATGTTTCCTTCACCACCCCGGACGTCGAAACCCGTCTCATTGCCCCTCACACCCTGATCTACACCGGCATGCGTTGGCATGTGCGCGCCTACTGCGAGAAGAATCGGGACTACCGCGACTTTGTGCTGAGCCGCTTCCGCGGTATCCCAGAGCTGATGGACGACGTTTCAGAGAATGACCGTGACGGAGACGATGGCTGGAACAGCACGGTGAGCGTAATTATCGAACCTGACTTGCGCCTTAAGCCTGAACAGAAGGCCATCATCGAAACCGACTACGGCATGAAACGCAGTCAGTTAGTGATCGAGACCCGCGGCGCCTTGGTGCAGTACGTGCTGCAGCGCTATCAGATCGACCCGACCAAGGTGCACGCCAAGGCTACTGCGCAACAGATCGTGGTGGCCAATTTGGATGAACTGCAGCCCTGGCTGTATCACTGACGTTCGGAGCCTGGAAGAACACTCCTACACAATAACCAATGGCGCTATTGCCCGCTCTAAATCGAGCACAGCCCTCATCGAACCGGCATCAATTTTCTCCAATTCCATCCTGCGCTCAGCAGAGGCTTCGCCAGAGCTCTCCAGATTCGATGACATGAGTGAATCGAACGGCAGAGAAACCATCTGGAAAAAGGGAGTCTTTCTCAGCTGAATCGAGTTGGTCCAACGGCCGCAATAGTGCTTTTTCGTCACGCAGGACAACCTCAAGCACCTCTCGGGAGACGACCTTGAAGCCATCCACAATCTGTTCGTCAAACTCGATTGAGGTATCAACGACCCACGCATGCAAATCTGCTTCTGGGTGCTGGCCGTCGTAGCCCAATCGAGAGCGCAGCCCTGAATCACTCATCAGCGCATCCACAATCGCTGCGCGCTTTCGGCGCAACTGCAATGCAGCCTTACGGAGCGTATTGGTCCGATGGAGCCAGACTTCATGCCTGGTCGAACGCAGATAGCCCGACTTTACCTCCAGCAGAAGCAAGATACCGTCCTGATGGCAGATCAAATCAACCTCTCCCGCGTCCTCCTCCATCATCAATGGCGGCGTATAGCCAACCTCAACAGAAAACCCTCTGCGCTTGAAGGCTTCGGCCAGAACCTGCTCTACCCGCCGCGTTTCCATTTGCAGATCCCCCCTCCGGGCGCCTACCCGTCGAAGGTTGTTTATGGCCGCTGTCAGGTTGTTTTGCTGGGCCACGAGCCAGGGAAACTGAAAGCTGTAGCGCCCAAGTTTGTAGAAAGGAAGCTCATACAGCCTAGGGGCTGGCATCCGGGGGTTCTGTCTCAACTGCTGGCACAGCGATTTGAGATCACTGGTCCAGAACTTCAGAATCGATTTGGCCGATTCCGTGTCCCCATTGGGGTATTCCGTGCAGACGGTCCATCCCTTGATACGTTGGACCTTCTCCTCTGCCTCGGACCAAGTCAGGGGGAATCGATTCTCCATCGTGCGCAGCCCATCCAATGCCAACTGACCGAGGGCGTGAACCACCACACCGGTCTCACTGAAGTAGCGTTGAAACGGCTGAATGAACGCTTGCTCAAAAAAGACTGAGGTCAGCTCACTGGCCAAAAGCACATGGTGCAATTGGACCTGGGCCCCGTCGCTGAGCGACAGTTGCTCCCCGAGCCCATAGATCTGCTGGAGTTGCAGCCTGCTGCGAATAGCCTTGATGAAGGCCACCCGGTTTGCTTCGTGGTATTCGACGGAGCCGATAGTCTCATCGGCCATGCCGGAATCGACATACTCCTGAACCGCACGGTTCATCCAGTAGAGCCAGAGAAGCTCGCTCTTTCGCTCTGTACGCTTCCACTGCGCAGCCCCTTCATTCGATTCGTTGAAAATTACGGGCTGGCCAGGCCTGAGCTGGTAACGACACTCGGGGTCAAAGCAAAACCAGTCAATTGAACCCTCATAGTCAATCCGTTCCTGCGTTGCTTCGACCAAAACAACCAGCGCCTCAAGGATAGATCGACACTCTGCCGACGCGTCGGGACCCGCGAAGAGAAGGGGCGAAAGATGCCGCTGCAAGGACTCACCCAAGCGCACCTCGCTGAGGTGAAAATGCTCCTCATCGCATACCTGCAACTTCCTCAAGATAATGCGGTTGTAGGCTTCCCACTGCTTACCTGCGGGAATATCTGTACCCTCTCCGGCGAGCTCTTGATAAGCCAGGATGCTCAGATACGAGAACAACTCCAGCAGCGATAACGGCTTTAGCTGGTCCTCCATTTGGCGTATGAGTTCATCAAATGGCTTGAGCTGGTCAAGCAGACGATCGCACACGCCAAAGAAGATCTGCCAATCGGGGCTGATCAAGCTTGCGCGCAAATAAGCCCATAGAGGCGAGTCAGGCCGCTCAAAAAGCTTCGAATAGCGAATTGCCCATCTAAGGGGCTCGGGGTTGTGTATGGCCAGATGCTCGAGCAATTCGACGCTGATTGCATTGTCAAAATGCAGTACACGACTCAAGGCCAGGCTGGCCAAGCCAGCACCTTGCACCGCCGACACATCCCACCAGAACGGAGCTGAAGTTAAGCCGACTGCACGATCAAACGCAGATAGGTTCTTGCCGCTAGGTCGCTGATCTAAAAAATGGTGCAGGCACTCATCCAGTGCTTGCGCATTGCTGCTCAGTGATTGGCTTACCGCGTAGATCGACAGGTAGTGCTGCAGACACCGATTTCCCTTCTCGTTCACCCGGCAACACTCCACTTGACCCTTTTCACCAGACTAGAAGCTACCGCATCCGAAGCAGTCGCGGCCATAAAAGCGGTTATATGACCAGCCAACCTTTCCAGCGGATAATGAGCGCCAAGACTCGCGGCAACCTGCTCGAGTCGCTCTATCACATCTGCTCGCGGCCAAGGGTTGTCGTGGTACTGATGACCGGCTATGAGCGGTACCGCGAGCACATCGAACTGAAGCGCAAAAGGGAAGCACGCCAATCGCCCCTTCGCTGAGTACATGCCTCCGGGCCAGTCATCTCGGTCAATGCAGTGACCTACAGAATGATCTTTGGTCTTCCTTGACACACGAAAGATGGCTCAACGCCACCCTCTTAGGTAGCATCGAGTCCAACATGGTGTCAGGCGTAGATCGAAAGGCTTAACTTTCGTGCCCATGCCCCAGGCCAAGGATGCGCTACTCCCTTTGAGCCCATGTACCTGAACTCGAATGAACTATTGGGAGCCCTCTCATGGACCGACAACACGCCAATCGCATCGCTGCCCGCTACTACAAGTACCTCGGGGACTTCCATGAAGTGGAGGAACAGCTCGCTCCCTTTTTTACCGGGACCGCCGTGGGCGAAACCATGACTGAGATTTCCGATTGCATCAGTGAGGCGGAGAATGCCAATACCCTGTGCGGCTTCCTCCCGGAAGGCCGTGATTTCGACGAACTAGAGTGGCTCACCGTGCGGATTCGCCGTGACGGGAAGCGTCAGCGTTTTCGTAGCCTACAGGACATTCCGGAGCACCTCCGAGAGCACTTCGACGACAACGATCAAGACTTCTGCAGCTATGCAGATCGGCTGCGTAGCGAATGCTACGATGGCTATAACTTGCTGATTGAACAACAATCCATCCTAGATGAGCATTTCGAGTCCCAACGTCTTCAGGAGATCTGTGACTTCGTGGACGTAAAGGGACTTCCGCTGTATGCCAAGGATGTTATCTGCCAGGTTTTCGAGCACCTACTCGTCCTGTGGAAGAAGTATGAGGCGCTCGCTCGCCGCCTCACGAAAATGGCGCATCTGGTCGACGAGAACGATCCAGACCCTGATTTTACCAGGGCAGTCCTGTTCGATTGACTCCAGGCGGGCCAATACCACGAGTCGCCTCTACGGATTATCGAAGCATACCGGCCACGGATGATTGCCCTCCGCCTTAACGCCCTACACATCCTCGGATGCTTTTTAGCCCCTGACAAGGAAGTCGAACCATGCCCAGACACCACAGCTCGAACAGAGCCGTCCTGATCCTCGAAAACCCTTGGAAGCTGGATGACGGCGACTGCAACCGTACCAGCGTGCTGCCCTTCGTCGAGGGCATTGCCAAGCTGGCTGGCGATACCGAGGTATTCCACGCCAACTTCTATGACAAACGCAGCTTCGACCGAGCGCTGGAAATCCTTTGTAGCGCTCGCTTCAACAACGCAGTCATCTACATCGCCGCCCATGGCACCAAGGGCAAGGTCGGCGGCGTTAAGTTGGAAGACCTACTGTTCGCAATCGGCGAGCACTCCAAGAACACGAACATCACCGGCATCATGCTTGGCTCCTGCTTCGTCGGGACGGAAACCGACACGATTGAAGTTTTTATGCAGGGTACCAACATCAAATGGTGCGCCGGGTATTCATCAAGCTGCGAGTGGTTGCCAGGTACCATGATCGACTGCTCAATCATGGCGTCGATGCTCGAGCTAGACGAGGACGAAATGTCCGATCGCGAGACTATGATCGAACTACTGGCCCAAGCCCTGGCCCCCTTCTCGCGAACCTACGTCATTGGTGAGGACGCTGACGACAATGCCATGACGATGGAAGATTCGATCCGCGTGGTCATGCAACCCAGCGGGCGTGGCAATCGTGCGCGGCATGTGACTGAAGAGGTGCTGGAAGAGCACGAAAAGCTCCAGGAGTTCGCCTGAACGATGGCGAGACTCCTCGCGACATAGCTAGACGCACACCGACGTCACCATCTCACGTCCCGTCCCCCCAATCGACAGCGCTGATTTCGGCAAAGGAGATAACTCCTCGATGGTTCTGAACCTGAAAGACCACACCCAACTGAAACTTGCGTGTGACACAACCTTGCAACAGGCGCGCACGCACACGGGTAATCAGCACTGGGTAGCCGGCTTGTTGAAGCTGCTGCAGGAGGTCCGCAATGTCGATGAAACGACCTTTGCCAGCGAACAGTTCCAGCGCAACTTGTGGGACAGCGAGAAGGTCACGTCCACCGGGATGGGGCATGTCGACATTTCAAAGGTCGCTCAGGACCCGGCTGTAGTCGAAATGTTGTGGCGATTGAAGACCCGCTTTCCCGGCCTTGAGCGAACCCAGCAGGAAGCCCTGATCACCGAGACGTGGAGTGCACTGATTACCGCAGTCACGCCGCTGGTCAAACGCCTCCCCAAGCTGAAGATGTACCGAGTGTTCGCAGTACTCTGCCCGGGGTTCTTCACCACCATCGGGCATGCACGCAAACTTCGGGAGCTGGCCAGTGCAATGGGGGTATTCCAGCGCGGCGAATCACGCCAGATCCTGCATCGCCGGGTGCTGGATCGCCTTGATGAAGTGCTGGGCGCCGAAGCGGATGTATTCACTAGTGCCGGAGTCGAGCGCTTGACCCTGCCGTGGCTGCTTTACGTGGCATACGTTCAGAGTCCGGAGCAGGAATCTACCGAGGTGGCCGACCCGGAAACCGGCGAGGAGATGCTCAACCCGCTGCCTGCAGAACGTAGGCGTCGGGGGCTGCTATCGATAGGCGGAGGCTTGGCTACTCTGCTGGCGATGATCGAGTTTGCACGCGAGGGCTGCACACGCGAAGACTTCATGCAGCACCTCCAGTCGCTGAACCCTGCAGCCAAGAAATCTTCGCTGAACACCCAACTTAATGCGCTGATTGCAGAGTGGGGAGTTCTGCGGGCGCAAGGCGGTGAACTGCAGCTCACCCCTCGTGGCGAAGCGTTCCTTGAGTCGGGCGACCCGGATGAAGTCATCGACTGGATGATTACCCGAGTTCTCGGCTTCGATAACCTGCTGCATGCGCTCAAGCAGACGCCAATGTCCACCCAGCAGGCCAACGATCTGCTGCGCAAGGTGAACCCCGGCTGGACCACCAATTTCGCGCCGAGCGCTCTGGTCGGCTGGCTTCGCTCACTACTGCTGGTGGAGTTCGACGAGACCAAGTCACTGCACCTGTCCGAAAGGGGCGAGCAATGGGTAGCGCGCATCCACTGGACGCCCGGCGTACTTAAGGCGACACCATCCGCGACGGAGTCCAGCGATGCCGAGCAGCCCAGTTCGGCGACTTCCGCCAAAGCTCAGCGCCCACCGCTGGTGGACATCATCGAAGGCTTTGCCCCGGACATCCAATTTCCCCGCGAACTCATCGCCCAGCTCGATGCCGGGCTTTGGAGCCATACTCGCCGCCACTTGGCCGTGCTCACCGGCCTCAGTGGGGCGGGCAAAACGCAGTTGGCGCGAGGATACGCACTGAGCCTCTGGCAACACCTTGAGAATCCTCATGAAGGGTTGTTGATAGTGCCCGTACAACCCGGCTGGCATGACCCCTCCTGCCTGCTCGGCTACGTGAATCCGCTGGAGGCCGACACTTATGTGCGCACTGCCTGCCTGGACTTCCTTCTACGCGCCAGCGCTGACACCACCAAGCCCTACACGCTGGTGCTGGACGAGATGAACTTGTCTCACCCAGAGCAGTACTTGGCGCCCTTGCTGTCCGCGATGGAAACCGGCGACCACATCGAGCTCCATGCGCTGGGCGACGGGATCAGTGACGTGCCTAGTTCGATCCCCTACCCCGCCAATCTGCTGATCATCGGCACCGTGAACATGGACGAAACCACCCATGGGCTGAGCGACAAGGTGCTCGATCGGGCATCGGTGATCGAATTCTGGGACATCGACGTGGACGCCTTCCCCGGTTGGGCTACGTCCTCGTTACCGAGTGGGCAGCTCGTCAAGGTTCGCCAGCTACTCAAGGAGCTCGTCCAGGCCCTACGACCTATGCGTCTGCATTTCGGCTGGCGGACTCTGCACGATGTCATGGGCTATCTGCAGGAGGCCGCGAGCGGCGGAGTCATCGACTTTGATCGGGCTCTAGACCAGGCCATCTACGCCAAAGTGTTGCCCAAACTGCGCGGTGAGGACAGTCCGCGCTTACAGAAGGTTTTCGGCCAGGCCCTGGAGGTACTGACGAAAACCGAGCTGACGGCTTCGGCGACTAAAGTCAAGGAAATGCTCGACGATCTGCGCCACTTGGGCTCCGCTCGCTTCTGGCGCTGATCATGACCACCCTCCTCTGCCACGACAAACAAGGCTCACCCATCACGTTACTCCCCGACGTGCTCGCCTCGGGGTTCGATGAGTTGGGTACCTACCATTTCAGAGTGCTGCCTGAGCATCGGCTCTACATTGACGACGCACTGCTAGTGGAGCAGCTGTTCGGAGGCGAAAGCGTTTGGCGCTGGGAGCCAGGCTACTTCGCCGGCGAGGTATCGGCGGAGTTGACGGACCTCCACGGCAGCGTCGTGGCCTGCTACCGGCTCGATGTCGCTCCCAGCCGCGACAAGCTCGGCCGAGAAGTCTTCGCGAAGATGCTGGACGAAATTTTCGCTTTCGACGCCAAACTGCTGTTCGGTACCGAAAGCGCCCAGGCCTCAATCGGGGCCGAGGGCGATGACGCGAACCCGCACCTGCAATATGCACGTCTTCGCCGCTACGGCGAATCCCTGGTTTCTGCCCTTCGCCAGGTGTCGGAGAAACCACTGACCAGACTTCGCCGGGAGCGTATTGCAGTCGGCGCGCACCAAGTCAGGCGCCTGGATCAGCACGCGGTTCGGGCAGCCCTGCAGAACCGCTCGATAATGCCGGGGCCTGAAGGTGTGACCTTGCCGTCATCGCAGGTTACCTTCGAGGTGGCCACGGCCTTTGAGCACCAGGACAACCCTGCCAACCAGGTACTGGGAGCGGTACTCCACAAGGTGATGCTACGTTGCCGTCAGACGATACAAGCATTCGAACGCATTGCCGAAACAGAACGTCACTCCGATACCCGTTCGGAGTTGGCGCCACGCCTGAATAGACGAATTGCCTACCTCGATGGCTTGTACCGGACATTGCAACGCCAGCAAAGGATGGAGCCCTTCTGCCACCTGAGTGCTCGACGCATCACGGCAGCGGGCCTTAACGCCATTTCCGCCCACCCAGCCTATGCACGAGCCTATCGTTTCGGCTGGAATAGCCTGCGGCCCGGGCTGCAGGGTGCGGCCACGCACGAGAGCCTGTGGGTCAGCCCCTCCTGGGAAATATACGAGCGCTGGTGCTACATCAAGGTCGTTGAGCAACTGCGCTCACGCTACTCGAATCTGGTCTGGGAATGTCGCTATCCGACACGGAGGGGCGACTGCATCTGCTGGAGCGGCCAAGGGCTGGACTCCAAGCTGGAAGTCTGGCTCCAGGTCCGCTGTCCGGCCATCGACAAGAAGCCCTACGCCGGCTTCTCCAGCCTTTCGAAAGTACGTTACCCCGACATCGCCATCACCCTGCAGTCGGGAGACCAGCGTAGGTTCGTGCTGCTGGACGCCAAGTACAGAACCAGTCGCGAAGGGGTACTCGATGGTATGGCTTCGGCACATATCTACCATGACAGCTTACGCTGGCACGGAATGCGCCCGGACTGCGCACTATTGCTAGTACCCCGCGGGGGCGCAGTGAAAGCGCTGCTAAGCACGGACTTCCGGAAAACACACGGAGTAGGCCTCGCCGAGCTCGCCAGCGCTGATGACGTCAGCGCCATTGGCCAGCTGCTGACCGAGTTACTGGCTTAAGGCGATTGGCCAATGAGGTTTCTATAGATCCCTTCGGAGCATGGCGAGTCCCGAAGCCCCAGCCCCAGCCCCAGCCCCAGCCCCAGCCCCAGCCCCAGCCCCAGCCCCAGCCCCAGCCCCAGCCCCAAGGGGGATAAACGTACATCTGGCGCGCCTTTTCCAGTTTTTCCTTAATCGCATCCGCCCAAACCTGCGGCGCATGAACGTAAGTGCTCTCGTTCAAGCCAAATATCCACCATAGGCTCTCCTGATCCTGCAGAACACACGTACCCTCCACTTCCGGAACACAAGAACAGCGAAAGCTCTTGGTGGTTGGCTAGTCGAATTCATGCAAGGCGACACAACTTGTCGCCTCTAGTCGGCAATCTGGCGCCATTCGAAAGCCGCCGGACTCCACCATGCCAATTCCCCCACGCCCGTTCACCCTCGTCTGCTCCTATTGCTCGTGGAAGAAAACCATTCTGCCCCGCAGTGACGTGCTGGTACTCGGCCACGAGTGGTTCACCAGTTGCCCTAAGTGCCATACCCCTTCGCTTGAGCGCCGCGTTGCGAGCCACAAGGAAGTTCTCAGGGCACGTCTCGAGCAATTCCTAGACCTCACCGGAAACTGATCGTTGTCCGAACCACGCGACCCAGTCTTCCGCTCGGTTGGTAAAAATTATCGAAGAGCAACCAGAGGACCGTTTAATGAAGAACCTATTCGCCGCAATTGGTTTTGCTGTCGTACTGAAGAAAGGCTATGAGCTGTACTGCGAATACAGCGAACTGAAGCGCGAGAAGGACGCACGCCAGTCTCCCCCTCGCTGAGCACACACAACCATCCCACGGCCAGCCATCTCGATCAAAGTAGCGAAAGACAGAATCACTTTGGTCGCCTTTGGCACATAAAAGCTGGCACAACGCCACCCACCTGGGTAGCATCGATGCCAACTTGGCGCCAGGCCTCTGGCGATTAGTTGATTTTCAAAACAAGGTAGTTTCAATGTCTCAAGCGAAGGATACGCTGCTCAGGCTGTTCGCGTTGCTGCGCCTGATCCCCACCGAGCCGCAGCGCATCGCAACTCCCACCCTGCTGGAAAAGCTCCGCGACCGCGGTTTCTCCGTGACACTACGATCGATTCAGCGTGATTTGAACCGCTTATCGATACCCTTCTCTTTGCAGTGTGATGACAGCGAGACTCCATTCCGCTGGAGTTTCACTCGCGATGCGCCACTGGATCTGGAGGACATGGATGCCCCCACTGCTCTGGCCCTGTACCTGTCGGAAAGCCATCTCAATACCTTGCTGCCACAGACAGTCCTAGACCAGCTTGGTCCGCAGTTCCGACGTGCCCGAAACTTCCTCAATGGCCTTGGCGGTAATGGACTGGCAGATTGGGCACGCCGGGTCCGTGCGCTCCCCAATGGAAAAACCCTGCTGCCCGCTGCGCTGGACTCCCAAGTATGGGGACTGGTGTCCGCCGCCCTGCTGGAGCGCCGACAATTGCGGGTCACTTATCAGAGCCGCAGTAAAGGTGTCCTCAAGCAATTTCGCCTGCATCCGGCAGGACTAGTGTCGCGGCATGCCATCAGTTACTTGCTGGCTACGGTTGAGGGGTACAGCGATCTCCGTCAGTTCGCTCTGCATCGCATCAAGCAAGTGCAGTTGCTTGATGAGCCAGCCGAATTGCACACCAGCTTCGAGGTCGATCGTTACATCGCCGACGGCGCGTTCAGCCTGCGCCAAGCCGACATCGACGTAGAGCTGGTTGCCGACGTTCACCCACAGGTCGCATCGCTGCTACGAGAGACACCACTCAGCCGTGAACAAACATTGAGTGATCTGCCCGGTCACGATTGGCAACGCTTAAGCGTCAGGGTCCCCCTGGATCGCGAAACACTTTGGTGGATTTTTGGGCTTAACGACAACATTCGAGTACACGCCCCCCAGATCTGGGTCGACGAAATTCAACAACGACTGCGCTCAATGTTCGAACTCTACCGAGGTGTCGACTCAGAACAGGAAGCTACGCCTCGAAGGCATCCTGCCTGATAGGACAAGGTGAAATGCCTATTTGCTTATCCAGTGGATGCGTGCGAAGAACTTAAACCAATTAGACGCCCGCCAATAAACCTTCAGGCTGGCGTACATCGCATCGCCGGCCAAACCAAAAGGATAATGAAGTGACCCCCGAACTGATCAAAAATCTTGAACACGCCGTTGCCGGTGTCCTAGATGTAGTGGCCGGACTCGATAGCCGTTCAGCGCACCGCACCACGTTGAAGTCTGTGTTACGCAAGTTGCGGATAACCCGCGAACTCTCGTCCCTGTACTACATCTGCGTTGCGGGTAGCCAGAGTGCAGGCAAGACGCGCCTTGTCAGGGAGCTCTACGAGCTCAATGGAGAACACGAGTGGTTGGTTGATAATCAAGGTCGTGGTGAGCGAGTTCCGGTATTTATTCTTGAAACGGACTGCACCGCACCCTATGCCGTCGGAGTGCGTTATAAGGCTGGTCCTGATGGCAGCGAAGAAGAGGCTCTCGACAAGGCATCCTTCCGCCGCATCGTGAGTGCATACGACGTGAACGATGATTACCTGTTCACCAAACTGTATGTTCCGAAACGGTATTTCGCAGCCCAGAGTTTCGGGCTTGTTCTGCTACCTGGGTACGAGACGCTCAACCGTGAGAATGCCGAATGGCAAGGGCTGATGCGCCACACGTTGATCCACTCACTGGGTAGCGTACTGGTGACCGACCGAACTCGAATTGCCGATAACGCCCAGCTCAGGATTCTGGATGACCTCAGATCCAAGTATTTTCCAGATCGCAAACCCGTTATTGCCGTTACCAAGACCGAAACACTGGAGGGGCAGCAGATTGAGGAGCTCACTGCCACAGTTGCCGATGTGTTTGGAGTACCTAGCGAAGAGCGTGATCGGATTGTCTGTACAGGCGTGAGCGATGACGACTATCGGACACGGTGGGCCCGAAGCATCATGGATGTCGTCGGCAAATACGCCTTGTCGTCTGCGGGCTCGGAGTCCGTTCGGATCGAAGAGCTGGAACGCATCCTCAATGACGAATTGGACAACGTTTCTGCGGCGCTTCGTGAGGAAGCCGCAGGTGAAGGTATCAGCGAACACCTAAAGGAACGCCAAGTCGAGAAAGTACGAGCCGCGTTTCGCAAAGCGTCTGATCGCTATCGTCGCGGGTATTCGAAGGAACTGCGCAACAACATGATGGACTATGCCAGCCATACCATCAGTATCGCTACGGCCCGGTACGTCGCCGAAGAAGAAGGTTTCAAGGCCAAGTTGCGTCAGGTAGGTAATTTCCTAGCGTTCCAGTCAGGCGAGCATGAGCAACGCTTTCATGAGCGTATCGTTGACTGCTGGAATAGCGTGGGCGACAACGCACAGTCTCCATTGATCAGCGACTATCGCGCCATCACCGATATGTCCCGGAAGGAACTCGATATCGAGCCCCCGGAGGAAGGGAAGCTGGCTCTGCCGCAACTGTCGCTACAGAACCTGATCGGCCATGGGGAGGCTAGGCAGAACATCACGGACGAAAAACTTCTCGAACTTCGTCACGACCTGCGCCTGTTGATGGGGCAGAACCTGGCCGAGAAGGAAAGTAACGAACTTCAACTGCTCAAAGGCGAGCAGCTTGAAGAGGTCTTGCGTCAGTTACCTGCAATGACGATGGAATACGTTCGAATCAGCCAGGCGATTGCTCTGCGCAAGCCAGAGCTGCTAAACAAGGACTTGGTAAATTTTGATTTCAACAAACTGCAACAGGAAATCGAAAGAGAGCTGCCGCAGGCTCAAAAGACCTTCGGTCCACTGATCAAGTCCATCGCCGCAATCATGGCGGTAGACGTTGCCATCGATGGGCAGTTCGATGTGTTGAAC
Organism: Pseudomonas sp. NY15437; assembly: GCF_048068435.1. Lineage (NCBI taxonomy): Bacteria > Pseudomonadati > Pseudomonadota > Gammaproteobacteria > Pseudomonadales > Pseudomonadaceae > Pseudomonas > Pseudomonas sp. NY15437. The sequence goes on along the minus strand of NZ_JBLUQC010000019.1, from coordinate 49,527 downwards.
GCCATTACCGGTGGGAGCGCGGCGGCTGGGCTGGGCGCTTCGCTCTCGATGGCGGCCGCGGGGGCAATCACGCTTGGCTTTATCGCCTACAAAACGGCCAATCAGGTTCAGGCGTACGATGCCGCGAAGAAAGGCTTCATTCGGGAAAGCCTGACTCACTTTGCCGAAACGCATATCCAAAAAAGCCTCGAACTCTACGACGACCTGATGGAAAACCTCGATGATCGGATGACACGAAACCTGCGGTTGGCTTACGGACTGGGGGGCGAATTGACCAAGCACGATTCGTTGACACGGAACTTGCACCGCATGGATGTGGCCCGTACCAATGTGATCAAGGCCCTGGACCGTGGTTGATGTCTGGTTGCAAAAATTTCGTCAACGCAACGAATGGGCCCAGCGTGCTTATAACCGCTTCATCGCCGAGGTGGACCCGGAGCTGGTCGGAGACTTCACTCGCGCTGAACATATCACCGTCGTGGTCTACGGCGCGACCCAGGTTGGTAAAACCACGCTGATTCTTGATCTACTCGGTATTCGCAAGAAAGCGTTGCCAGAAGTCTCCAAAGTCTTGCGTGGCGGCCAATGGTTGGGCAAATCGTCTACCGCCTCCCCCATTCGCTATGGGCGTTCCTCTGACGAGTTGTGGTACTTGGGGGACAATACGACGGGCTTGAATAGTGAAGAGGCCGCGGAGCGCTTTGGTGAAATTCGCGAACAGATGATGAAGGGGAGCGCCTACGCCTCGTCCCTCCTGAATGTACGCATCCCGGGGCGGTTCTTTCTGAATGATGGGGAGGATGCGCTTAGCCTGGACCTACGGCTGATCGATATTCCGGGGATCAATGCGATCAATGAGCATGAACAAAACGAAGTTAGGCGAATCGCCGAGCGATATGTGGCATCGGCTGATTTGATCCTATTGGTAGGGCGCGCGGACAACCTTGGCTTCCTCCATCCTCGAGCCCTCGATTTTGAGGCGCTTAACGATTGGATGCTGCAACCCAGCCGATTTCGCGTTGTATTGACCTATACCTTTTCTCCAGCAAGTTTCCAAGCCTGGTTCGGCCGGGCCCAAGACGGGCAATCTTTAACAGCCCACGATGTTCAGCAACACCTTTACAATGAAATGTGCACCCACGACGAACGCCCACCCCCTGAAATGTTGAAGCATGTTTACCCGCTTGAGTTTGGTGATTCACTCGAGAGCATGCGCAAACATTCGGAAGCTTACTTCGAGCGTGCAAGTAACGTAATCGGAGTTTTACGCCGTGAACTGCTGGCCAGTATTACCGAAGCAGCCAGCCCGTATGCTCGATTGTGGTCCGCCTTTCGGGTGGGCGATTTCATAGAAGCAAAGGTCAAGCACCGTAACGCTGCATTCGAAACCCTGCGGCACGATCTAGAAGACGGCATCACCCAGGCGCAAAAACTCCTACTTGAAGCCGAGATCCGGCTAAGTGATGCAACAGGCGAACACCTAAGTTTGGAGCGTTTGTATAGTCGATATGAATGGAGATTGAGGCATTTCAATCGAGGGGCCATTCCCCAGCGCCTGAGCCGATACTTTGACGTCGATGTAGAACTCGGCCGTGGCGAAACCGTGACCGTGCTTCAGGAGGCACTGCACGCATTTCGAGGCCGTATTCGCCGCCGTTGGAGTAACCTCTGGGAGGGATTGAAATGCTCCTCCGCCGACCTTGTCGTCGGTGATTTTAGCCCGCCTTCTACCACGGCGTTACGCACGATCGAGGACAAGCTCGACAGTTACTGGACCGACAGTTACTTGCTGAGCAGCAACTTTCAGACCGATGCCTCGATCCTTCGAAGGCACGCGAGCACCGTATGTTACACCTATGCCAATGCGGCCGCCGAAGCACTGGGTACACAGTTCAAGACAACAATGGCTCATTTGATTCAACAAAGGCGTAACAGCGAAACGATCCTTAAGGTAATGACACGGGAAGTCGCGCGTCATGAGTTCAACCTGATAGAGACCAAGGCGCGATTGCTGGACGCCGAGCAGCAACATGCCCAATTCAATGAGCGAATGGCACAAGGCCTTGAGCACGCCCTTAAATTCAAACAGTACATCTTCGAGGCGTTCAGCGCTGAGCTCCGGGCTGTACGCGGCGCAATTGCCCGACCCAGGAATAGTGTCGAGCAACTGTGTGATGTCTTTTACTTGCTGCTCTTGCCGTATGAGCTCGACAAAATGCTTAAAGGAGACGAGAAATGATGGACCGTACAACCCTTGACCCTGAGATTCAGCAGGCACGTGAAGAGCTTGGTCGCTTGCTCGACGATTTGATCAACCAACCTTTGATTGACGAGGCCAGACGCATCGCAGGCGACAACCTCAATCAAATGAAAAGTGATATTCAGGCTCAGGGCGGCGGTCTTCGGCGTCAAATCGATACGGGGTTCACGACGACGAATGATGACCTTGGGGACGCAGTGGACAAAGTTCGTTCGGCGGTTTCGAAAGTCGGTAACGAGGTCGCCCACGCAGCGCAGAGCACTCAACTGCGGCTGGAGGGTATGGAATCCTCGCTGAACAACCTGACTGCCGGGATCGTGTCTAGTGAGAAGCGTCTGACCAATTTATTGCAGACGCTATTGCACCACAATGCCACGTCATTCAAAGCTGTGACTGCACTTCTGCACACTCAACAGGCGGAATACAGCAAGGCCATTACCGAGGTTTCGAAGGAACTGGAGGGTTTGAAGGCCGTGACATCAATCGAGCGTGAACATTTCCAGCAAGTACAACAGGTACACCGCTTCCGGTTTAAAATACTTCTAGGTCTGTTAATGCTGGCAACGGGAGGGATTTTTACTTTGCTGCTCAAGCTTGTTCCTGAGTTGACTGCTTGAAAGCATGTGACTTGCGCCCAGGGATATTTAATCAAAAATCGAGCAAGGAAGTTACGTTGCCGACTATTCCAGAACAGGTGAGCATCAGATCGCCCTTAAGAATTTCCAGCCAATCGCTATAAACCCGTCATATACGTTTAATTTCTTAAGCACAATATCTCGACACGCCCCTGGAATTTTGACCTAAAAGATTACGACTCTGCAGGCACTGTTTCGTTTCCGAACTACCTGCCACTGAATCGCCCCTAGTTTTGTAGACACTAACCTGATTCAAAGAAATTTCAGACCTGAATTACCTAAGGGAAGATGGGCAAGTATCGCCCTCTTCAGCCCCCTTCCCTCTCAACAGGAGTCTGAATGATGTCGATCTGCTGCCCGTCTTGTAACTCTCCGCGCATCGCTACACGCAACCTCGCCCGCAAGCTGGGCAGCGCTGCCGGAGCCTTAGGTGGTGCGGCGACCGGTGCGGCCAGTGCCGTAACCGGCGCCCAAAGTGGCGCAACCCTTGGCTCAGTTGCCGGGCCGATTGGCGCGGCACTCGGCGGCTTGGCTGGGGCCATTCTGGGTGGTCTGGCCGGAGGTGCCGTTGGCAGCCTGGCCGGTGCTCGTATGGGCGAGGAAATCGATGCCCGAGTACTTGACAACTTCGAATGCCAGACCTGCGGCCACGTGTTTTCGGTCACTGAAAACTAGCCCTCGCACTGCAGTACGGCGCTCCCGTGTGACGTCCGTTCCCTCAATTTCCCCATACGTTGATGCTCGGTACTGAAGCCGGGTATTGGCGCTCGCCAGCTCCCCTGGCAAGGAGAATTTTATGGCTCACCTCATTGAGCAAATAGCTTATGTCGGCGCTACTCCGTGGCATGGCCTGGGTAATCAACTCACTCAGAAGCAACCCATCGAAGTTTGGCTACGTGAGGCTGGCATGGACTGGGAGATTCTCGAAAGTCCCGTCCACTTCAAGTCCGACGCCATCGGCCACCTGGGCACCATCCACTCGTTCCCAGAACAGAAGGTGCTCTATCGTTCTGACAACAAGTCGCCGCTGTCGGTAGTCTCCCAGCGTTACCACACCGTGCAGCCTCGTGAGGTCATGGAGTTCTATCGGGATCTCACTGAGGCCTCTGGCTACGAGCTGGAAACAGCCGGCGTGCTCAAGGGCGGGCGCAAGTTCTGGGCGCTGGCGCGTACAGGGCAGGGTGCTGCGCTCAAGGGCAACGACCAGGTGAATGGCTATCTGCTGTTGGCCACGTCCTGCGACGGCACCTTGGCCACCACGGCAACCCCAACCACCGTGCGCGTGGTCTGCAACAACACCCTGACCATCGCCCTGGACGGCTCCAGCCGGGCGATCAAGGTGCCGCACAACACCCGCTTCGATCCCAAGGTAGTGAAGAAGCAACTCGGCATCGCTGTCTCGCAATGGGATGACTTCATGTACCGCATGCGCGCACTGGCCGAGCGCAAGGTGCAGTGGCATGAGGCGCTGAGCTTCTTCATGAATGTGATGTGCGAAACCAGCCCGACCGGCGCTCTGCCGGAGCAACTGCCCAACGAACGCGCATTGCGCAAGGTCCAGGAGCTATACGAAGGCCGCGGCCGCGGTAGTCAGCTGGACTCGGTACGCGGTACCGCCTGGGGCCTGCTTAACGCCGTCACCGAGTACGTCGATCACGAGCGCCGTGCGCGCAGCAACGAGTACCGCATGGACTCTGCCTGGTTCGGGCAGGGCGCTCAGATCAAACAACGCGCTCTGGATGCCGCGCTGCAGCTCGCCGCTTAACCCTCACCCACAACACTCTCGCGCCCGGTCAGCCTTGTGCTGACCGGGCGTTTTTTATGTCTGCAGGTGAATACGATGAAAGCAACGTCATTGAACAGCAGCACCCGCAAGAAACGCCCTGCCCTGCGCCTGGTCAGCACCAAGGAGCTGCCACGCGAGGACTGGCTGCAGATCCGCAAGCAAGGTATTGGCAGTTCGGATGCAGCCGCTGCGGTCGGCCTCAATCCCTACAAATCGCAGCTGGAACTGTGGTTGGAGAAGACCGGACGCGATGCTCGCTTGCCGAAGGCTGATCCCCACGATGAGGAAAGCCCGATGTACTGGGGCAATGTCCTGGAACCCATCGTGGCCTGGCACTACAGCAGGCGCACCAAGAACCGCGTACGACGCATCAACGCCGTACTGCAGCATCCCAATCCAGAGCTGCCCTGGATGCTGGCCAATATCGACCGCGAGGTAATCGGGGCCGACGACGTGCAGATCCTCGAATGCAAGACCGCCGGCATAAATGGGGCACGCCTCTGGAAAGAAGGCGTGCCCGAGTATGTGCAGTTGCAGGTCATGCACCAGTTGGCGGTTACCGGCAAACAGACGGCCGACGTGGCGGTGTTACTCGGCGGCCAGGCGCTGGAGATCCACCGCATCGAGCGGGATGAGCAGATGATCGCTCGCCTGATCGAGCTGGAGCGCAAGTTCTGGCAGTACGTGGAGACCGATACGCCTCCGCCGGCCGATGGCACCGCATCTGCTGAAGCGGCCCTGCGTTGCCTCTATCCAGAGGACAACGGCCAGGTCGTCGATTTCAGCCGCAATGCCGGACTGACCGCCGCCTTCATCGAGCTCAAAGCCGTTCGACAGTCGATTGCCGACAAGGAGAAGCGCGAGGCCGAGCTCAAGCAGATGTTGCAGCAAGCCATGGGCGATGCCTGCCGGGCTGAGTTCGCCAGCGGCTATGTCAGCTGGCGCAAGGCCAAGGACAGCATCGGCTTGGACGTCGTCCAGTTGCTCAAAGACAAGCCCTACCTGCAGGCCAAGTACCCGCTGCTGAAACCCGGTGCGCGGCGCTTCTTGGTCGGCTGAATCCAACCGCTTCCATCTGTTCCCTCCCCCCTTGGCCAGTCCGTGCAGTTCACGCTGCATGGCTGGCCTTTTTTCGTTTCCAGGAGAACCACCATGTTGAAAGGTCTAGCTCTGACACCCCCGGTGATTGGGCGCATCTCCATCGGCAAAGTTGTTGAGAAGAACGGCAAGCGTCTGCCGGAAAAGGATGATCAGTTCACCATCACCTCACAGGTGCAAAGCAAGGATGGCTGGCTACTGCACCCGCTCAACGACCAGCTGCGCCAGGGTAAAGAAGACAAGCTGCGCAGTATCCCGATTCGCCTGATGTTCAACGAACCCGAGCTTAATTTCCGCGCCGACTACACCCTTTTCGATCGGCAAACCGGGCGACCGGTTTGTGTGGGTAATGGGGAAACCTGCAAGCGCATTGGCCAGGATGGAATCCAGTCACTGCCCTGCCCCTCCCCCGATGCCTGCCCACTGGCCAAAGGTGGCGCCTGCAAGCCGTATGGCCGACTGAATGTCGTCATTGGCGATGACGATCCGCTGGGCAGCTTTGTCTTCCGTACCACTGGTTTCAACAGCATTCGTACCCTCGCGGCCCGCTTGAAATACTTCCAGGCCATTTCAGGCAACCGTCTGGCCTGCTTGGCGTTGGAGCTGCGTCTGCGCGGCAAGTCCACCCGGCAAAGCCATGGCACGCCAATTTTCTACGTGGACATCACGCTGCGTAGCGGTATGAGCGTGGAGGAGAACCTGCTGGCCGCCAATCAATTGGATGAGGCACGGCAATCAGCTGGCTTCGATCAGCGCGCGCTGGATAGTGCAGCGCAACAAGGGTTAGGCAATGGCACCTTTGAAGACAACGAGGAGGACAGCAGCGCCATTGTCGATGAGTTCTTCCCGCTCACCGAGCCAGCGCCCGCCATCAGCGAGCCCTCATCCTCACAGCGCATAACCCTGGCCGCCAAGCTGGAATCGCTCAGCAGCGAATCGAGGCCCTAAACCATCAGGAGACTCACCATGGAAACACGATGCCTGATCTGCGAATCGACCCTGGTCATCACCAAGGCTCAGGCGCAAGCATTCTCGCTTCTGTTGGGAACCTTAGGCGGCTTCTTGGACGGCTTTTCGCAGAGGCGAGACCAGCGCAGTGGACACGGAAACCGCAGTACCGGCGAAAACTTTCAGGCCGGGCTGGAGCTGGTTACAAGTGCCGTAGAAAGCGCTACCTCTGGGTGTGCCCAAAGCTGGGAGTTCGCCCAGGACGTTCAGCGTTATCACTTCGGAGAATTCGACTGCCTTTGCCTGCGCTGCGGTGCACGTTTCGACCAGCACCTCAGCGATACCGTCACGCCCCAGCCAGGCGATCCGCCAACTGCTCGACCATCCCAAGGATCAGCTGGCGATCCGCAGGTGCGACCGTAGCCAGCAGGCGGCTGATTCGCTGGGCCTGGTCATCGGCTCGCGGACTTGCTTCTGTCAGCAAGTCCGCGGCCTCGCACTCGAAAATGGCAGCAAACTCCAGCAAGCGAGAAATGTTGGGGATGACGATACCCCGCTCGATGCGGGAAACCGCCTCGCTGCCAATACCAAGCCGCTCGGCAACGTCCTCTTGCGTCATACCCGCGCGGACACGCTGCTTGGCAATCGCTCGACCTACAGCTTCAGCCAAGTGCCTCTGATCAATCTCGGACATGTCGCCTCCCATCTCGCCCTGGATGGTTGGCGAACCACTTATTGACATGAAGGACCTAAAGAGTTGAATCTCAACCTCTAATGCCTACACACGACTTAAACAGCTAGGGAATCATCTCTGCAGGATGCAGCCCGCTTCAATCCCCCCCTTTCATTTTCAGACCATTCGAGGATCACATGAGCCTGCGAAAGATCATTCTCGTGCCATTTCTGCCCCTGGCTCTGGCCGGATGCAACGACGCCATCGATACCGTCAAGAACGGTCGAATGAAAATCAACGATCAATACACCGTCGACCAAGCATTCAGTAATCGAAGCATTTGCGACAGCGTCGATTGGAACGTCATCACCGATGATAGAAACAGAGAACTCGTCCAGTACAAATGCCATATCACCGGCATCGAGTCGTACTACGAACGGGAAAAACAACGCACCCGGGAGAACTTACTCAGCGGCTTCGATATGGAAAGACGTGCTGCTCAAGTCCACTTGGAACCGGCACGCATGGAGGTGGAGGCAGCCGAAAACGCGCTGAATAAACCGCGTCCTACCAGCAGTGTCTCCTTGGACAGCGACCAGCTCAATGAGCTGCTGGCCCAGGAGGCCTTGCTCACCGAAAATCCCCCTTCACGATCGCTTCAGAACTACACCGGCAGCCCAGAGGTTGCTGAAGCCGCGCAGCGCTACTTCCTCAGCTACGTGCGTGACCCAGCCTCCCCTCAATTCGCCGCGCACAAGCAGAACGAACGGGAGCTGCTTCGGACCATGGAGGCCGCACGCGCCAAGGTGCAAGTCGATATTGACGAAGAACGCGCTCGCCTGAGCGAAGTCCAGAACGCTCGAGGGCAAGAATCTGTTGCTTATGCTCAGCAGCGCCTGGATCGGGCAAAAGAGATTTATGAAAACCTGCAAAACTCCGTTGCCAAAAAGCTTGAGGAGCTGGATGCCCAGCACGCTGCCAAGCTGAAGCAATTTGACGATGCCGCCGCCATAGAGTCAGTGGCCGAGGTCTTTCAGTGGGTCGTAAAGGGAGAAGAGATCGAGCTCGTTTGGTCGGGACTGGAAGGCACCTACAGCAACGAGCAGGTCAAGAAGTTCGGTCATATAGATCGGCTTGGAAGCCTACAAGACGTCTACCGCAATAGCGCGGAAGCCTATTCAGATCTGCGCCAAAAAGCGCCCCTGATGTAGGCATGCTCATGAAGCTCCTGACAACACTTGTCCCCGTACTGCTGTTGGCGACATCGATCAACGTCCAGGCCAATGCCTACTGCGACTCCAGGCGATCTGCCCAAGAGGTTGAGACCTGCTATCGACAATCCCTGACGGCGCTCAAACGAGCTGTCGACAAGGGTCTCAACAAAATCATGAGTAGCCCGAACTACAGCGAAGGAACCAAGCAGAGCGTTCTGGAGGAACAACACGCTTGGGAGCAGAGCGTCCAGACCAACTGCCAGAACTACGCTTGCGTTGAATATCAGTTCCAGGGCCGGCTGCTTCAGCTGGGCCGAGTGAAAGCAGATCCAGCATCGTCAGCAGTGGATGCCGAAGCGTGCTTGAATGCCTGGATCGATGCCTATCGACAAGAAGAAGGAGACGAAGTCGCGATCATCCACGACCAGATCACCGAATGGCAGCAATGGTGTAGCGAAGGCCGCTTGCCCTGATGCTCCACTGACATAGCTGACCTGAAATACCGGTTCAGCTAATCCCCCCTCAAACCGCCAGATCACTCGATGGTCCGGCGGTTTTTTTATGCCCCTGCAAACACAGCCGTATGGAGGTCCTATGACTGCCAAGTTCAAGGCCGGCGAGTCCGCTGGCACCTATATCGCCGATGCACCTGTGACCGAAGCCGATATCGTGCAGATGGCACAACGCCTAGCCAGCAAGCGGCTGCGTAAAGGCCAGGCCTTGCATCAACCCAAGGAAGTCTTTAGCTATCTGCAGATCCTGCTGCAGGGCTATGAACACGAGGTATTTGCACTGCTACTGCTGGACTGCAAACACCGTGTCATTCGATTCGAGGAGCTGTTCCGCGGCACCCTGGATGGTGCCAGCGTCTACCCACGGGAGGTCGTCAAGGTTGCGCTGGAGCACAACGCTGCAGCAATGGTGATGGTGCATAACCACCCTTCCGGCGATCCTGAACCCAGCCAGGCAGACCGTGTGCTGACCAGTAGACTCAAACAGGCTCTAGAGATGGTGGGCGTACGCACGCTCGACCACATTGTTGTGGGTGCTGAAGGCTGCGTATCGCTCGCCGAACAGGGATACCTGTGAAACTGCGACGGGTCTTCCTTGAAGACACACATCGAGATTGATCATCACCGGATAGATCCAGCGTGGGCAGCGTAGCAGCTGCCCACGTCGATCCATGCCCGATATTTTTTTGCATTGAGAGACCAAGGCCAAGGTCAAGGTCAAGGTCAAGGTCAAGGTCAAGGTCAAGGTCAAGGAGCCTTCTACACCTGCAGACGGGCGCGATGACAACCCCATCTGCGATTGCATCGTAGGGTTACAGAGATGCCTGGCCATCTCGCTCCCGAAGCCGAGCCAGAATCCATTCCTGCACCTCGGACTCAACCCACGCTACAGCCTTGCCTCCCAATGCAACCGAGCCAGGGAAGCTCCCCTCCTTCATGACCTTGTAGACAGTAGAACGGCCAAGACCGGTCAGTCGCATCACTTCTTTCAGTCGAATCAGCCTCATGGTCGGCACTCCGATAGTTAGTCCATGAGATGGCTCAGGGCTGTGCGGTTTGAAGACGGCTAAGCTGGCTCATGCCAAAGTTACGCTGCCCGTCCCCATACACCTTGCTCTTCTTTTTGGCGAAATAGCTCAGGCGATAGAAGACCGCACGAAACTGTTTCTCAAAATCTTCGTGCTGAACCTGTAGAGGCGATACGGGGCGTGGTGCGAATAGAACGCCCTTCATAGCGACGGCCCAATCTAGGCGCAGTGCCACACCCCAGGCCTTGAAAATACGGCCTGCAAGCATTTGGTCATAACTGCAATCAACTGACTGTAACTTCGTATAATCACCCAGAGAAAAATAGGCATCATGATTCAGCATTAGCGCCAGGTGATAATGCGGATAGCCAGCACCGTTCCACTCGCGCACCCATACATACCGAAGCATCGGGTCGTACGCTCTCTTCCCCGCTGCAGCCTTGACAGACCGGACATGTTCGAGTTGGCTTTTAAGGGACTCGATGAAGTCGGTTATTGCCCGTTGGGGCAGAAAACATCCGGCGGGCACGTGTAGATCTACCCTGATCACTGTCCACCGTGGGTGGATCATCACAATATCTGAGAGCAAGGAGTGGATGTTCTCCAGATACTCAGACTTAAGGACATGGGGTGGGACAGGAAGGCCTCGCCATTGAAGCGAGCCAGGTGGTGGTTGGAAATACATGATTAGCTCCTATGATGAGTTTCATAGGAGCTACTCTGATCGGTAAATATTTACACACTAACGCCTAAAAACCACACTTATCACCACCAACGCCAATAACAAACAATCCAACACCTAATAATAATATTAACTAACCAACATTAGTGCACCCTCAAGGCAACACCTCACCCTTAAGCTGCTCCGGCAGTTCCGACTGATAGCGCTTATTATTTTCAAGTAATTTCGCTCCGAACTTATGCCCAGCGTCTTCATCCTCGGTTACAAGGTCCATCCGCATATAAGCAATTCCGTTAGCTATCACCGGATAGCAACATAGCCTTGCCCCACGCCCTAAATCTCTTGCCTGAAACGACACGGGCAATAGCCGCCTCATTTCATGGACTAAAAACAGTGATACCTGTTCGGCAAAGCTGAGCAAGGCACGAGTGCGCGAATCAAGCTCATACGAGTCGATTTCCTCAATAACCGGATTGCCAGGTCTCTTCATAATGCCTAATAGGCCTAGCTCTATTACTAAGGCAATCTGAATTTTTGAATATAAAATACGGCTACCCCAGAAATCCCCTTCTGTTGCGGAAAATGCATGCGACAGCGCGACGCAACACTGCATGAGCACATAGTAACGTTCTTGCGTGAGACCCCAGTACCTGGAGAGCTCACCTCGAACGGCAGACCACTGGCAGCTGACACCTTCAGCTCCGCGCTCAACCAGACTTACCAGACTATCGCCACTTAAAGCATCCTCATTTCCCGCAAACCATCCGAGCAACCCACTCAGCTCAACACTCCAGCTAAACCCGCAAGACCAGGATTCAATTAGATCCGGACCAAGGAGAAAATAAGCTTTTATCTTATCTTTCGAGCCGCTCTCAGTAAAAGTTGACAATGACGATACCAATAACCTTTTACCATGGAGCTTATCTAACATCCGAATGACATCGGAACGATCACTACCGCTATCCTTAGCTAAGCTAGTAATGCTTCGACCATCCAGCACACCAGTGCGCGAGCCATCGGTCAGCCCCCAAAGAAAAGCCAAGAATGATCGCTCCGATATAGTTAGATCACTGAAGGGCTTTTCATCCGACTTGAGAATTCTGAGCACTAAAGGGGCGACAAGATCAGCTCGCTTGGGTTGCTGCAAAGACTCCGCAAATCCATTATCAAGCCGATAGGTGGTTCTTGGGCGCCCACCTGTAGGCTCCTGCGCTTTAACTAAAAGGCCCTTCGAAACCAGAACAGCCAAGCAACGTGCAACTCCATCCTTACTGAATCCAGTGTCCTTGGCTAGCTGCTGTGCACCAGCTGAAACAACCTGCCCTAGCCGTACTAGAGAATAGACCCTGACCAACTGAAAAAGCAGGTATCGCGCCCTTAGTGAAATATGGCTATCCGCTAAGAAAGCGCGAAACGAGAAAGCTTCTAAAATGTCTTTATCCTGAAATTCCACCCCATTGCCACTCCATACAAATCACACGTAATATCACACGTGATACGATCTGAAAATAGCATGAAAACCATGAAAAGAAAACAAAGCACATATGAGTGGCTAAACAAAGACCCAGGCATCAAGGATTGGCTGATAGATACTACTTTCCCTAATGCGAATGATAAATTCGCACTTATAGTAGCGCTTAGCAATCTCGCGGAAGAAGATCTAAGAAAAATAAAGCAACGCTGGAATTCGCACTCTCACAGATCAAAACGAAGATCTATTAGTTGCGACATAACACCAGAAGCTTTTAGTACGCTCAAAAAAATACAAGGAAAACGAAGCCTGACCGAGACTCTTGAGGAAATAATTGATCTTAACTACGAAGCAAAAAAACACTACAAGCATTACTTTGAAGAAAAGCTCAAAAGCAGACGACCTAAAAAAGATATTGGCATTTCACGGGAGTTACATAATTTCAGCAACGCTCTCGAGAAGACTGCAGCCCACCGACCAGAACTCTCTAAACTGAAAGGAAAAATAGAAGAACAAGAAGGCCAGATAGCCACGCTTAGGCTCATAGCTCTCACTTTGGCAGAAAAGCTACTAAACGAAGGAATCTCATTAGACTTGAGCATCACAGAGCATTTAAACAAAATTCTACAATCATTGAGCTCTGGGACTTATGATATTCCTAGCGAAAAAAATCAGATGGAATAAATACGGACAGCCAAGTAATTAGCATTGAGCACATAAGTCCCGCCTGCACCATACTGCTATCCGAATCACCCCTAATTTCGCAAAAACCTTTGAGCGCCCGAAGTTAGCCAAAGCAGTCGCTCGTCGGTGGCCGCTTTCAGCCGATTCTGTTGAAAAAGTCCAACTTCAATTTTTGCCCGAGAAAGTAGGCGCCTTACGTTGAAATCTGAACCAATTTTCGGCACTGAGCTGCCCCAGATTTCGCGCAGCGACACGTCAAACGCGCGTTTTTTCGGCGCTGCGCGAGCGAGCCTGGACGACATCGACTTTTTCAACAGAATCAGCAAATAGCGGACATTTGCACTCTGTAGCGTAGATGATCCTGATTTCGTGCTCAGTGCTTTGAAATGGGGGCACCTAGAGGACATACCATAGGTAGGGCTGGTAAGGATTCCCATCCGACCAGAACGCCGCCTCTTTCAAAAGGTGATGGACTATGCTTGGAAGTGGCGCGTACATTGCCAGTTTTTGAGGAGCTTCCTGGCGCGGTATTCCATATTCCCATGTCCCATCCGGCGAGATCGTGGATGCGGACGGAACTAGAGGTTGGATGCTGAGTTGTTCGGAATTTATTATCTGGTCCGTAAGAGTAGATAAGCCGGTTATAGTCATTATGGATGGCTGGGGAAGGCGCGATATTATGCAGTTTAGTGACTCCGCCATGATGGGGGGCTACTACGGCAACTGGCGGGGGGTATTGGAGCGATTTGGGAATGTGACTATATGCGCAGTCCCCCGTTAGTAGCCAGCTAGAAGGAAACTGCGGATCGTTATTTTCGATTGCTAACACTATTCCTGAATTGTTTCGCGACGAACCAATTCCGAGTGTGAATTTCAGAAGTTGACTATTGGGCAGCCTCGACGACCCGGCGGAGTCTTTGGGCATGTCTAGGACCAGCAGTCTCCCACCTGCTGAAATTATTTCATGAGCAAAACTTTTGTGCACTGCATCTAACTGTTGCCGAGGGACCACCCAAGTTAAGGAAAAGGCTTTGGATTTTATACGCAATGCACCAGCCCAATGATCTTGATCCCAGTGCGACAAAATAACCAGAGGATTGTTGCAAGTGCAAAAATCCAGACCTGCTGGGACTGTTGATGCGTGTGCGCCTATCCCGCACCCCATATCAAAGTAAACAACTGGGCAGGTCTCGTTAGTGCTTGAAATCAACGCATTAGAATTACCTTGCCCTACATCATAAATAGCCAGGTAGTCAGCGCTGAGAACGCGACTTGCTAGCTCTTGCTCAAGTTCCAAGGTGGAAATCTTATCAGCGGCCGCCAACGAAAACTCGTCATTAAGTTTTCTTCGATGAGACGGTTTCACTTTTGTGATCTTTAACTTTGCATCGGTAGGTGGGTTAAATAGATTTGTATAGAGTTTTGCGTCACCCGCCCCTACTCCGTATTCCAGTATGTAGATGTTGAACCAGTTATTTTCGTATGATACTTCAAGTTCCTCTATGCTCTTGAAGCCTTCCTTCTTGACTGTGGTTTCAATCTCGACCCTGAAGATTACCGCCTTTTCATAGGGGCTTACGCTGAAACTGCTGAGTGGGTCCGCTAGCCGATAACTCTTCTTTCTTTGAATGCCGCAATTATGTAGATCTTCTTTAAGGATCGCATTGTAGGAAATGATCAGTAGTCCATTTTGCTCATCCAGAACTTCAATGTCGTCGACTTTTCCATAGGCACTTCCGTCTTGAAAGTCTATATCCCTTGGGTCGACGTCCTTATCCAAAAAATAATTCAAAATTGCTATCCATGTTAATCCGCTTTCGTGCGCCTGCTGACGCTAAATATGAAGCGGTCACACAGGCGTTTGGTTTTGAGAGCACAATATTTCGCAATGTCAGTGATATTTTATTCGGCGGTTATCGAACGCCTGCTTTGTTCCCTCAAGCACTTTCACTGTGTGACCATTAATCACCGGACTCTCAATTCCCCCTGCGGTGTAGGAAATCTTGTGGCCATTCGCTCGTTCAAAATTCGACCAGACTATCTGCTCTGCATCACAGACCACAGCAAGGTTAGGGTTATGCGTGACCATGATGATCTGCCGACGCTTTTTCGCCTCGGTAAGAACAGGTACGAGAAGGCTTACCACGGTTTCGTTATCAAGGTTCTCTTCAGGCTGATCGAGGATTATCGGGTTTCGCCCCTTATCTACCAGCAAGTAGAAAATCAGCAACAAAGCACCACGTTGTCCAGGCGACAACTGCTCAATCTGTGCATCTTGGAATAGCAGCGAGTAACGAGGCTCCAAGTAGGACAAGTCAAACAGGAGATCATAGACCTCATTGGCGCTTTTATCCTTACGCAACATGGAATCGATGCCGTACTCAACTTTATCGCCAATCGTGGCTGCCGCAGCTGCGATCTTGTCATGTAACGATTGAGCAAAACTAATCGCGTCCTCTCGTTTATCAAAGTCGGCGTTTTCACCCAATCGACGAACCGTGTTGTAGCTCTCGTCCTCACCGCGGAACTCGCCAACGTTCTGCTTCAGCAAAGAAAACAGGCTCGTGGCAAACGCGTCCATCGAGCCACCAAGTTTTGCCTTGAACTGGAGCTTGTACTCATCCCGGATCAAACTGTTGCCCTGAATCAGCTCCTGGACAGGCTTGAACAATGCCTCTCTGGCTCGGCGCTGAGCATTGAGAATGTCATAAATATCGCCTGCTAACTTCTGCCGGAGGGCTCTATGCGCCGCCAGCATTTCAGGTACCGCATCAAGCTGAGAAATCCTGGCTTCAAGCCCTTTTACGGTTTCTGGTAAATCATCGGCACCCAACAGAGATTGGTGCTTACGCTGCCAATCCTCGAAAGCAAGCAGATAGTTCTGATAGGCCAGTTGTGGCGCATCCAACCTTGCCTTCGCATCGGTCAGTCTGTCCAATAGCCTTTGGCGCTCACCGTCAGCATCAGCGTATTTGCCGCGCAGAGCAGCTTCCTCAGCCTGAAAATTTTCTTCGAGCTGTCCTATCGGTCCGAGATTGACTTCAAACTTTGCAACATCCGAGGCGGTAATACCCAGTAGATCGAGGTCTCTTTTCGAGTCTTGCACAAACTGATCATAGGTTCGCTGAAGCAAGTGAACTTGCTCTCTCACGTCCTTCACAGCTTTTATTCTTGCCGCGAGCTGCGCGACATTTTCAGTATCCTGGGTTTTCTGATCATCCAACCGCTTTAAGTCGGCAGCTATTGCCTCAAGGGCTTTCGCCGTCTCTTGCTGCTCTTCAGACAACTCGATTGAAGGCTTTTCCATGTCTGCGGGCTTGAGATCTTCATGTTCAGCCACCTGTCGACGCTTGAGCGCGAGTTGTTCCATCAGCGTCTTTTTGATCAGCGGATGAAGCTGACTTTCGTAACTAGCGATCTCAAGATTCACTCGCTTGAGGTCTTTTCTGAACTCGTTCAACCGCAAGCGGAACGTGCTCTCTTGCTGCTCAATCAATTGGTCGAAATCCAACGCTCCCAAGCGGATTGCTTCGTCAGCGTGGGAAAAGATGACGGCTCTTAGCTCATTCTCAAACGCCTCAGATTTTCCGGTGACGTGCGCATTACACAGATCCTCGAAGTGACCTTGAGGGATGTAGCGCACCATCTCAACCTTTTCCGCTGGCGGGTCATCATTGAGGTTACAAACATTAACGGTCCCATCATGCCATTGCATGGAGCCCTCGAAATGCCGCGCGGGATCACCAGAGCGACCTCGGAAACGCTCTCTTCGAAGAAACGAAAAGTGGCTGGTCTGGCGGGAGTGGCCCAACAACGCGAGGACGTCAGCTAGAGCGCTCTTACCGCTGCCTTTGTTGCCGATTATCGCAACCAGATCAGAGTTTAGCGGGAGCTGGACCTCATCCAGCCAGCGGGACGTCAGGTCAGAACCCTGGGACTTGGTTATCCGAACATGGTCGATGAAATACGTTTTGTTAGCCGCGATCTCGCCAAGCTTGGGCGGCGTCATACCGATGAACGAGCGCTTCGCAGGCTCCCTAATCGCCTGCTGTAAGCCACGAAACGTAGGGTCCGCCTTGATCCAGGTCTTTTTGTCCGAAGGGAAATCACCGTACCCTCGCCGGTCATTGCTGCCAGCAACGCCTTTGAAGCAATGCGCGTCGCTCCCTGCTACCACCAGCCTTGAGACATCCTTCAAGCCTTCCCTGATTCCGGCGTAGAACTTGGCATTACCGGGGGTTTCCTCGCCAACAAAGGCAGCTCGAATATCCAGGTTCCGGCTCTCAAAAATCGGAGAATTACGTACCAGGCCGATGAAGAAAGCATAGTGCTCTGTCCATTTCACATCGCTTAAGCCATCGTTGGTGTCATACGGCATAAAGCCAATAGCTTGCTCGTCAGGTACCTTAGCTATCGCCTCCTTGTAGCTCTCGCATGTCAGCTCAGCGATTTTTGCGCCTACCACATATGCGTACTCATCGTCAGCCACAACCTGCTCTGCCTTGAGTCCGTGACGATTGAGCAGTGACCCTGGAACCTCCCTCGCGTATTCAATCAAAGCACGATCCGACAATGGCCTTCCGTTTTCAGCCAGTCGGAGGTGAGAAAGGAAGTCTTTGAGCGCCTGATCATCAAGCTCGTTGGAGAACAGGACATGCGCGTTTAAACGACCTCGCATAGGGGCCGCGAGCCTAAGTTCAATTCCTGGAAAAACGGCCTTGGTAAGTGCTGGTGCGCCTGGTTCACCTAGCCTTCGCTTCAGCGCAAACCATCCATCAAACGTCCAGTAATCCATCAGCGCAAAAACGTCAGGCTCTGCTTCGTTCAACGCATGGATCATTTCATCCACAAGGGCCGTATTGGCAGGAGCGGCCGGATTGTTCCGATCAAACTTCGCCCCCTTCCACTCAAATGAAGCAGGAGTATGAATATGCAAATCCCACTGCCGCCACTCTGAACCACGTTCACTGCCGCGTTGAACCGCCATTTCGCCACCTTCCTTATGCCCTGAAAACTCCACCCAGCCACATGCCGTAAGGCGGATTGAGCGATACTATGTCGCGTTGCCATCATCGACAAGCGCATCAATCCAATGGGTGTTAACGGCATAATTGCCGCGCGATTGCTCCCCACTGAACTGTCCCACAGACGATGGACACGAAGGTAAGCCCCCTCTTCTTGCTCAACCTCCGTAGGGCAAATACCTGAACCTGAAACATCCATCAATGCTATGGCCGCTCCTGGCCGATTCTGTTGAAAAAGGCCCACCGCGATTTTTGCCCGTGAAAGAACGTTGGTGACGTTGAAATCTGGCTCGCTCAGAAGGCGGCGCTGTCATGGATTTTACTTAGCGACGCCAAAATCGAGCGTTTTTTGAGCTATCGAGAAGCGGTTCTCCTTGAGACCGACTTTTTCAACAGAATCGGCCGATAGCTGAAATTGACCGATAGCAGGAATCGCGACGCCGTAATCGGCCATCGCAGCCCGCCCCAGCTCTTAGAGGTAAAAAGCGATCTGCTTCACAGCAGAAGCACGAAGTGCGCATACGAAACGGAAACTGAATGCTGTAGAGATGGACAATCCCAGGCCCCGCAATGAGAGCACAGAACAAAAGCTGAGCCTCCGTCCACTGAACAAAGACGGCTGACAGCTAACCAGCTTCACACTCGAAAGCAGCACAAAATTCCGGTGGCACAAAAAGTGGCACAAAATTCAGCGTATAGATAAAACACCCGCCCATAAAAAAATCCAGTCACCGCTAAGTGACTGGATTTTTTAGGGTTTTTTGGTCGGGACGGAGTGATTCGAACACTCGACCCCTTGCACCCCATGCAAGTGCGCTACCAGGCTGCGCTACGCCCCGACGTTGCTTCCGAGTTCCCCCAGAAGCGGATCGCACTATACCCCAAGCAATTGCATTGGAGAAGTACTTTTTTCATTTTTTTCAGTTACTTGCGCAGCACGTGCAGCACGTCTTCCAATTCGGCGATCATTTGCCGGATCAGTTGCTTGTACTGGGTGGCGTCTTCGCGGGCTTCGTCTCCGGTGAGGCGCTGACGAGCGCCGCCGATGGTGAAGCCCTGGTCGTAGAGCAGCGCGCGGATCTGGCGAATCATGAGGACATCCTGGCGCTGGTAGTAACGCCGGTTGCCTCGTCGCTTGACCGGGTTGAGTTGCGGGAACTCCTGTTCCCAGTACCGCAGCACGTGCGGCTTCACCGCGCACAGATCGCTCACTTCACCAATGGTGAAGTAGCGCTTGCCCGGAATGGGGGGCAGCTCGTCGTTATGACTTGGTTCCAGCATAAGCCTCAACCCTGGCCTTCAGTTTCTGCCCTGGACGAAAGGTGACGACGCGCCGGGCGGTGATCGGGATTTCCTCTCCCGTCTTCGGGTTGCGTCCGGGACGCTGGCGCTTGTCGCGCAAGTCGAAGTTGCCGAAACCCGACAACTTCACCTGTTCGTTATGCTCCAGCGCCTGGCGGATCTCTTCGAAGAAGAGCTCCACCAGTTCCTTGGCTTCCCGCTTATTCAGGCCCAGCTCTTCGTACAGACGTTCAGCAATTTCAGCTTTCGTCAGAGCCCCCATACGCTACTTCCTTAACGTGGCGTTGAACCTTTGTTCCAGCGAGGCGACGATATTCTGCGTAGTCGCGTTCACCTCGTCATCATTAAGAGTGCGTGATGGATGCTGCCAGGTCAAGCCAACCGCCAAGCTTTTTCTAAGCGGATCAATGCCTTTACCGTGGTAGACGTCAAAGAGCCTGAGGTCCGTCAGCCATTCGCCTGCCGTTTCTCGGATATTTGCCAGGACGAATTCGGCCGGGGTATCCAGATCGACGATCAGCGCGAGGTCACGGCGCACCTCGGGGAAGCGCGACAGCTCGCTGAATTTCGGCAGGCGGCCCTTGGCGACTTCGGCCAGTACCAGTTCGAAGACATAGACCGGGCGATCCAGGTCCAGCGCCTTGGCCAGCTCCGGGTGCAGGGCGCCCAGGTAGCCGACCAGCACGCCGTCGCGCTCGATCTTGGCGGTCTGGCCCGGGTGCAGCGCCGGGTGCTCTGCCGGGGAGAAGGTGAAGGCATCGATGGCGCCGGCGTTACCCAGCAGTGCTTCGACATCGGCTTTCACGTCGAAGAAGTCGACGCTCTCGCGGCCGTTGGCCCAGCCTTCCGGCTGACGAGCACCGCAGACGACACCGGCCAGCATGTTTTCCTGCACCAGCCCTTCCAGCTGACCAACAAAGCGCAGGCCGCTTTCGAACAGGCGAACGCGGGTCTGCTGGCGGTTGAGGTTGTGCTGCAAGGACTTCACCAGGCCCGGCCAGAGCGAGGCGCGCATGGCGGCCATGTCGGCGGAGATCGGGTTGGCCAGCATCAGCGGCTCGACGCCAGGGTGGAACAGCTGGAACAGCTTGGGATCAATGAAACTGTAGGTGATGGCTTCCTGGTAGTCGCGGGC
The DNA here is from genome assembly GCF_048068435.1 of Pseudomonas sp. NY15437. Classification (NCBI taxonomy): domain Bacteria; kingdom Pseudomonadati; phylum Pseudomonadota; class Gammaproteobacteria; order Pseudomonadales; family Pseudomonadaceae; genus Pseudomonas; species Pseudomonas sp. NY15437. The sequence goes on along the minus strand of NZ_JBLUQC010000019.1, from coordinate 29,075 downwards.
GACCAGCAGGCGGCGCAGCGCCGGCAGTTCGGCCTGAGACTCGGACTTGGTGTTCGGCGCCAGGCGAGCCTGCGGGTAGCGGACCGGCAGGCGGTTGTAGCCGTACAGGCGACCCAGCTCTTCGATCAAGTCGACTTCGATGGAGACGTCGAAACGATGGCTCGGCACACCCACGGTCCAGGCATCGGCACCCGCTTTCTGAACGTCGAATTCCAGGGCAGTGAGCAGGCGCTCGATCTCGGCGTTTTCCAGGGTCATGCCCAGCATCTGGGTGACGCGCTCGGCACGCAGGGTGACCGGCGCGACCTTCGGCAGGTCGGCTTCGCTGACTTGCTCGACGATGGGGCCAGCTTCGCCGCCAACGATCTGCAGCAGCAGTTCGGTGGCGCGCTCCATAGCGCGGCGGGCCAGCTGCGAGTCCACGCCACGTTCGAAGCGGTGCGAGGCATCGGTGTGCAGGCCATAGGAACGGGCCTTGCCGGCAACGGCGATATTGTCGAAGAAGGCGCTTTCAAGGAACAGATCGCGAGTCTTGGCGCTGACGCCGCTGTGCTCGCCACCCATCACGCCGGCGATAGCCAGGGCGCGCTCATGGTCGGCGATCACCAGCGTATCGGCACGCAGGGTGACTTCCTGGCCGTCGAGCAGTACGAGATTCTCGCCCTCCTCCGCCATGCGTACGCGCACACCGCCCTTGATCTCGTCGAGGTCGAAGGCGTGCATCGGCTGGCCCAGTTCGATCATCACGTAGTTGGTGATGTCGACGGCGGCGTCGATGCTGCGAATGTCGGAACGGCGCAGGCGTTCGACCATCCACAGGGGGGTCGGCTTGCTGAGGTCGACGTTGCGAATGACGCGGCCCAAGTAGCGCGGGCAGGCCTTGGACGCCAGCAGTTCGATGCTGCGCACTTCGTCGATGCGCGGGGCAACGGCGCTGACCACCACCGGCTTGACCTCGGCGCTGTACAGCGCGCCGACTTCGCGAGCGAGGCCGGTGAGGGACAGGCAATCGCCACGGTTCGGGGTCAGGCCGATCTCGATGGAGGCGTCGTCCAGTTCGAGGTAGTCGCGGATGTTGGCGCCCACCGGCGCATCCGCGGCGAGCTCCATCAGGCCGGCGTTCTCTTCGCTGATTTCCAGCTCTTTGGCCGAGCAAAGCATGCCGTTGGATTCAACGCCGCGCAGCTTGGCCTTCTTGATCTTGAAGTCGCCCGGCAGTTCGGCGCCAATCATGGCGAAGGGAATCTTCAGGCCCGGGCGCACGTTGGGCGCGCCGCAGACGACCTGGAAGGTCTCCGAACCGTTGCTGACCTGGCAGACGCGCAGCTTGTCGGCGTCCGGGTGCTGCTCGGTCGACAGCACTTCGCCCACGACGACGCCGCTGAATTGGCCGGCAACCGGGATCACGGCGTCGACCTCGAGGCCCGCCATGGACAGACGAGCCAACAGCTCGTCACGGGATACCTGCGGATTTACCCAGCTCCGCAGCCACTGTTCACTGAATTTCATCCTGCTCTCCTGAATGCGTTGACGGTCGTGCGGGCTAGCGGAACTGGCCGAGGAACCGCAGATCGTTGTCGAAGAACAGGCGCAAGTCGTTCACACCATAGCGCAGCATGGCGAGACGCTCGATACCCATGCCGAAGGCGAAGCCCTGGTACTTCTCCGGGTCGATGCCGGACATGCGCAGCACGTCGGGGTGGACCATGCCGCAACCCATGACTTCCAGCCAGCCGGTTTGCTTGCAGACGCGGCAACCCTTGCCGCTGCAGAGCACGCACTGGATGTCGACTTCCGCCGAAGGCTCGGTGAAGGGGAAGAAGGACGGACGGAAGCGGACGGAGAATTCCTTCTCGAAGAAGGCGCGGAGGAATTCTTCGATGGTGCCTTTGAGGTCGGCGAAGCTGACGTCTTCATCGACCAGCAGACCTTCGACCTGGTGGAACATCGGCGAGTGGGTCAGGTCGGAGTCGCAACGGTAGACGCGTCCCGGGCAGACAATGCGAATCGGCGGCTTCTGGCTTTCCATGGTGCGGACCTGCACCGGCGAGGTATGGGTGCGCAGCAGCATGTTCGCATTGAAGTAGAAGGTGTCGTGCATGGCACGAGCCGGGTGGTGACCCGGAATGTTGAGCGCTTCGAAGTTGTGGTAGTCGTCTTCGACTTCCGGCCCCTCGGCCACTTCATAGCCGATGCGGGTGAAGCACTGCTCGATGCGTTCCTTGGTGCGGGTGACCGGATGCAGGCCGCCGGAGGACTGGCCACGGCCCGGCAAGGTCACGTCGATACGCTCGGCTGCCAGCTTGGCGGCGAGGGCAGCGCCCTCCAGCTCGGCCTTGCGGGCGTTCAGCACATCCTGAACCTGTTCCTTGGCGACGTTGATCAGCGCGCCGACTTTCGGGCGCTCTTCGGCCGGCAGGTCGCCCAGGGTCTTCATGACCTGGGTCAGCTCGCCTTTCTTGCCGAGGTAGTGAACCCGGATCTGCTCCAGGGCGTTGACGTCTTCGGTGTTTCGCACGGCGTCCAGGGCCTGCGAAACCAGCGCGTCCAGGTTTTCCATGTACCAACTCCAGATACAAAATAGGGGAAGAGCGGTAAGGCTCTTCCCCTATCGGTGACGTTACGTCCGGACCGAGATCCGGTAACTGTCGTGGGGCTTAAGCCAGGCTGGCCTTCGCTTTCTCGACAATCGCGGTAAACGCCGCTTTTTCGTTCACAGCCAGATCGGCCAGGACCTTACGGTCGATCTCGATGGCCGCCTTTTTCAGGCCAGCGATCAGACGGCTGTAGGACAGACCGTTCTGACGAGCACCAGCGTTGATACGGGCGATCCACAGGGCGCGGAACTGACGCTTGCGCTGACGACGGTCACGGTAGGCGTATTGGCCAGCCTTGATTACCGCCTGCTTGGCAACACGGAACACGCGCGAACGCGCGCCGTAGTAGCCTTTTGCGAGCTTCAGAATCTTTTTGTGACGACGACGGGCAATCACGCCACGCTTAACACGAGCCATTTATTTATCCTCTACCAGAAATCAACGCAGACGCAGGGAGCGTGCTACACGGCGAACGTCGGAAGCAGCGAGCATCGAAGTGCCGCGCAGCTGACGCTTACGCTTGGTGGTCATTTTGGTCAGGATGTGGCTCTTGAAAGCGTGCTTGTGCTTGATGCCACCAGCAGTCACTTTGAAGCGCTTTTTGGCGCCACTCTTGGTTTTCATCTTTGGCATGTTTAGTACTCCGCATTCGTTAACAACTGATAACCATCAGGCCTGCCAGTGCCCGGGAGGTTATTTACGCTTCTTGGGAGCGATGACCATCATCAGCTGGCGTCCTTCCAGCTTAGGATGCTGTTCCACGGTGCCGATTTCAGCGAGGTCGTTTTCGACTCGCTTGAGCAGCTCCATGCCCAGCTCCTGGTGGGCCATCTCACGACCACGGAATCGAAGCGATACCTTGGCCTTGTCCCCTTCATTAAGGAAACGTACCAGGTTGCGTAGTTTTACCTGGTAATCCCCTTCTTCCGTCCCTGGACGAAACTTGATTTCTTTGATCTGTTGCTGGTGCTGGTTTTTCTTCGCAGCAGCGGCTTGCTTCTTCTTCTCGAAGAGGTGCTTGCCGTAGTCCATGATGCGGCAGACAGGGGGCACCGCATCAGCAGAAATTTCCACCAGGTCCAGCTTGGCCTCGTCGGCTTGACGGAGGGCCTCGTCGAGGGAGACCACGCCAATCTGCTGACCGTCAGCACCAATCAGACGAACCTCACGGGCGGTGATGTTCTCGTTGATCGGCGGTTTCGGGAGAGCCCGCTTATCCTGTCTCATTTCACGCTTAATAATGATTACTCCGAGTCTTGGCGACCACGCCGGGAAACCGCCTGAGCGAGCAGCTCAGCGAACTGGGCGACCGGCATCGAGCCGAGGTCTGCCCCTTCGCGCGTACGTACGGCGACGGCCTGCGATTCAACTTCCCTATCACCGATAACCAACAGATAGGGAACCTTGAGCAAAGTATGCTCGCGGATTTTAAAGCCAATTTTCTCGTTTCTCAAGTCAGACTTGGCACGGAATCCGCTTTGCTCGAGCTGACGCACCACTTCTTCGGCCCATTCGCCCTGCTTGTCAGTGATATTCATCACCACGGCCTGGGTCGGCGCGAGCCAGGCCGGGAACTGGCCAGCGTAGTGCTCGATCAGCATGCCGATGAAGCGCTCGAAGGAGCCGAGGATCGCGCGGTGCAGCATGACCGGGCGGGTACGGCTGTTATCTTCGGCGATATAGCTGGCATCCAGACGCTCCGGCAGGTTCGGGTCGTACTGCAGGGTGCCGCACTGCCAGTTACGGCCCAGGCAATCCTTCAGAGTGAACTCGATCTTGGGACCGTAGAACGCGCCCTCGCCCGGCTGGTATTCCCACTCCAGGCCGGATTCGTTCAACGCGTCGGCCAGCGCACTTTCGGCGCGGTCCCACAGCTCCTCGGAACCGACGCGCTTGGCCGGACGCGTGGACAGCTTCATCGAGACATCGGTGAAGCCGAAGTCCGAATAGACCTGCAGGGTCAGCTTGATGAAGTCCGCCGCTTCCTTCTTCACCTGTTCTTCGGTGCAGAAGATATGGGCGTCATCCTGGGTGAAGCCACGCACGCGCATGATGCCGTGCAGCGCGCCGGACGGCTCGTTGCGGTGGCACGCACCGAACTCGGCAAGGCGCAGCGGCAGGTCGCGGTAGGACTTCAGCCCCTGGTTGAAAATCTGCACGTGGCATGGGCAGTTCATCGGCTTGACCGCGAAGTCACGGCTCTCCGACGAGGTGGTGAACATGTTCTCGGCGTAGTTGGTCCAGTGGCCGGAACGCTCCCAGAGGATGCGATCGACAACCTGCGGGGTGCGCACTTCCACGTAGCCGTGCTCGCGCTGTACCTTGCGCATGTACTGCTCGAGCACCTGGTAAACGGTCCAGCCGTTCGGGTGCCAGAAGACCATGCCCGGCGCTTCTTCCTGAAGGTGGAAGAGATCGAGCTGCTTGCCGATGCGGCGGTGATCGCGCTTCTCGGCCTCCTCGATGCGCTGGATGTACGCGGCCAGCTGCTTCTTGTCCGCCCAGGCGGTGCCGTAGACGCGCTGCAGCTGCTCGTTCTTCGAGTCGCCGCGCCAGTAGGCGCCGGAAATCTTGGTGAGCTTGAAGGCCTTCAGGAAGCGGGTGTTCGGCACGTGCGGGCCGCGGCACATGTCCACGTACTCCTCGTGGAAGTACAGGCCCATGGCCTTCTCGTCCGGCATATCGTCGATGAGGCGCAGCTTGTACTCCTCACCACGGGCCTTGAAGGTCTCGATGACTTCGGCGCGCGGCGTCATCTTCTTGATGACGTCGTAGTCCTTGTCGATCAGCTCGGCCATGCGCTTCTCGATGGCCGCCATGTCCTCGGGCGTGAAGGGGCGCTCGAAGGCGATGTCGTAATAGAAGCCTTCGTCGATCACCGGGCCGATGACCATCTTGGCGGTCGGGTACAACTGCTTGACCGCGTGACCCACCAGGTGAGCGCAGGAGTGACGGATGATCTCCAGCCCGTCCTCGTCCTTCGGGGTAATGATCTGCAGGGTCGCGTCGCTGTCGATGATGTCGCAGGCATCGACCAGGCGGCCGTTGACCTTGCCGGCCAGGGTGGCTTTTGCCAGGCCCGCGCCAATGGATTGCGCCACCTCGGTCACGCTGACCGGATGATCGAAGGAACGCTGACTACCGTCGGGAAGAGTAATGATGGGCATGGCGCCTCCTCTCCTAGTGGTGACCCCTACGAAAGGCCACATGGGTTGGGATGTGCCAGTAAGCGTCGTCCGCCGGGCAAGCCTGCCTCACAGTGGCAGGCGCCTTGTCGGCACCCTGCGCAGTCGCGCGCGGACGTAGATCACTGGAAGAAATCGAAACGTGCCCGCAAACGATAGCGGGCAAGGCGCACGATGTTACTGCAAGTTGGGGAAGCTGACGAGCGGCAAGCCTGACTTCACTCAGTACTGCTCGACAAATTCCAGAACCGCACGATTGAAGGACGCGGGACGGATCACATTCATGCCGTGCGACGCACCAGGAATGATGATCGACCGCGCATCGGCGAGCGTCGACTGCAAGGCCTGCAGAATACGCGGAAACGGTTCCGGACTTCTGGCTCCGCCAATCAGCAACACAGGCAATTGCAACTGCGCAATCTGCTGATGGTTGATCGGGACTGGATGATCAACCACCTGTCCGATCAAGGTCATGGCATTGGCGGCCGCCATCTCGCGAAACTGCCGCGAAGAACGCGACCAGACTCCCACGCCACTGACGGTATCGACAAAGAGTCGCAAGCCCTCCTCCACCGACCCCGCGCGAATCATTTCCAATGCCTGCTGACGAAACTGATTGCGCGCCATCGAAGATGCTGGCTTTTCGATATTTACCGCGGCGAATACATCATCGGCAAAGTCGCCCCCAGGATCCGCCAGTGTCAACGAAAGTAATTTCCGAGGCGCCTCCAGCGCCACGCGCAAACAAATATTACCGCCTCGTGAATGCCCCACGAGATGAGCCGGGCCAGGCAATTGATCAAGCAATGCCAACACATCATTCACATGCTGCTGGGTGGTAAACCCCGCACCATCTCCATTCCAGACTTCCGGAAAGTAGTGGCGCAAGCTGGGCGCTATCACCCGGTAATGGGCAGATAATGCGTCGAACTGCCCCTGCCAGTAGCGATAGTCGCAGAGCGACCCATGCACCAGCAGCAACGGCGCGCCCTGGCCGGCGACCTGGCACGTCAGTTCATAATTATTGACCCGGTATTGCACTATTTCGTTATTCATCTACAACCCGCACGCAACGCACCACAATAAAGCACACCGATTGCACAAGGGCGACGAGTCCACGAAAACCCGAACCATGCCCTTTAGCTCGCGCATTATGGTCCACTGCTTTCTTAATCCCCTACCCCTTTGTGCACGACCCACCTCGCAAGTGTGTATTTCCCAATCGCAACAATTCATATATTCAGTTGACGCGAACAATCACAAGCACACAGAATCGCACCGAACTAATCACCCTGTATACGGGAGCACCCAGATGTCCAAACTTGCGGAATTCCGCGAAGCCGAGCGCAAACTCCAGGAACAACTCGCTCTGCTTGAAAAACTCAAGAGCGATGGCGGCCTGAAAAAGGAACTGGAGTTCAAGGATCAACTGCAAGCCTTGATGGACCAGTACGGCATGAACCTGCGCAATGTCGTCGAGATTCTCGACCCGCAGACTTCCGCCGAGCCGGTTGCCGCGCAACAACCGCGTCGCACTCGCCAACTGAAGGTCTACAAGAATCCGCACAATGGCGAAACCATCGAAACCAAAGGCGGCAATCACAAGACCCTGAAAGCCTGGAAACAACAATACGGCGGCGACACCGTAGAATCCTGGCTGCAGTAATATCGAGGTACCGCGGAGCGCTCCCGCTCCGCGGTATACCTGCTCCACCCGGCAAGATCTGACCGACGGCTGTATAAAAACTAGCCATCGTTAGCGTAAATCCTTATAATCCACCCAGCGAACACCAAACCCAAGGTCGCCCCTCCCAGCACTCCCTACCTGATCCAGGGCAGAAGCTGGGCTCTACAGGGCCACGGCCAGCGCATCCTCCGCATCGATTCCAGAGCACGCCAACCGCGCCAGGAACATTTGCCCGAGCGATAACGCCTACGTCAGATCATCTGCCCGACCCAACGCCGCAGTCTGACGCGAACCGAACCTCAAGTTTTCAATCGCTGCCATATTCCGGTCATACGCTTTCTGCATCCTCAGATCGCACCCGGAGCTTTTGACGATTTCGACGGTCATAGGACCGTTACCTATTTGGAAAGACAAGACAATGAAAACCTCCCTGCAAATCCAGGAGGCGATTCGCACCCTCTCGGCGGCCTTCGCCCCTCTGAATTGCGTCATCCAGGCCAAGCGCAAGCATGGTTTCAGCTTCACCCTGGTGAACGAGCATGGCATCGCCAAGCACACCGAGCGCCTCTACCCCCAGCAGTACCAGGGCGAGGCGCCGCTGAACGCGGTGATCCAGCGAGTGCAAGCCACCATCGCTGCATGAGCCTGAAAACGAAAAAGCCCCGCCTGAGCGGGGCTTTTGCTTTTCTGCCTTCTATATAAAGGCAGCACCTCAGTTCAGGCTGATGCCTGCCTTCACCGACTCGATTTCTGCCATCAGCGCCGCGTAGCGCTGCGCCGGCGCCGCATAGGTCAGCGAATACGCCGCGCCATCACCCAGGGCCACCTGCAGCGTCTGCTTGAGCACCTCAGTGCCGTTCTGGCTGATGCCGCAATGCACCTCCAGACCGTCCAGCCCTCCCAGCCTGGTGGTCAGCGGCTTGCTGCATGCCGCTTGAAACCCCTGACGCATGAAATCCTTCTGCAACGCCTTGCGCATTTCGACGATGACATTCTCGACACTGACCGCCACGCCGGAAGCCAGTCGACTGCGCGTCACCTCCATCACCAGGTCCTGGGAGCCGTCCTGCGCCATGCGCACACCGCGCTGACGCACCACCGGCGCATCGACTGACGAATCTGCCGGCGACCGCGAGACTTCCCACCCCTGCGGCCAGATCACCTGCATTTCCGCCAACGCCGGCAGCGGCGCCAGCAACACACCAAGGAACAGCCAGGAACGCAGACCACCCATCATCACCTCCGAGCACAGACAACGACCACCATAGCAGGCGCGCCCGAATCACCCCACGAGAATCGACAACTCAGCAGCGCATCGCCGCCCCACACGATTTGGCGCGGCGATTTTTCGCTTTCACCGCCTGAGGCCCACCGAGAAACCCGGAGCCGGAGAAAACCCTCCCAGCGCCCGCACCCGGCAGGCAGAAGACAAGCGCAAGCACCATACTGAGGAGGACAGAGCACCCGATCGCAGGCTCAGTGAGGTCACATGAAGAAGCTCACAGCGTTGTTCCTGCTCATGACGCTTGCCAGCGGCGCCCAGGCTTCCGACTTCTGCACAGGCATAGGCCTCTTCGCACGCGCCGGCGCCCTGTATCGAAACGAAGGCAAAACCGAACAGCAGGCAATTGCCGCCGTCCACGAAGGAAGCGCCAAGCTCGATGCGGATACCCAGGTCGTCGTCAGGTATTTCGTGCGCTTCGGCTACCACGGCGATCAGACGCCCGATGAGGCGTATGCCAACGCCGAACAGAAATGCCGACAGTACGAAGCCTACAGCGAACGCAGGAATGCGATGAACTAGCAGCGCCCGGACAGCCCGCTCGCACCCCGCCAGCAACGCAACGACCGAGTCGCCACCGGATCGAGGAATAAAGGAACGACAGGGTGGGCAGGAAGAACGCAACGGCGCGATACGCGAACTACCTACACCGAGGGCGCCCGCAGAAAATACGCCAAAACAAAAAGGGCGACCCTTTCGGATCGCCCTTTTTGAAATCGCCGAAGCGATTATGTTTGGTAGGCACAATTGGACTCGAACCAACGACCCCCACCATGTCAAGGTGACTGCAAGACTAGCGTATCCCATTGATTCTAAATATTTTTCAGACCAAAAACACTCTCTGAAAAACGGTCAGTCCACCCTATAAGAATCAATAACTTAGCGTTGGATATTCCTACAGTAGTCGGCTCGACAGAGGTGATCAGGATTCCGAACGCGCCCCGCCTCGCCCGTTCTGGACAGCAAAAAAACCGATGACCTATTGATCGAGGTGGCGATCATAACCGAAAGGCGCACCTAGCCTTTGTGTCAGGAAAACTGGCGGAGCGCCGCTTTCTGGCTACCATGGAGTTGTAGCCGACGGATCGGCTTAGCCATGAATCTCCTTACAGTGAGCAGATGTCTTGAAGCCCCGCCTCCCCAGCGGGGCTTCTCGTTTTCCGGGCGTCCAGCGCGTTTACATTCAAAACTGTTTGTCCTCCTATCGATGCCCCCGTGAGCGCCCGCAGCACGATCTAAGCTGGTACCGCCATGAATTGATCGTCAATTTTGTGTCGTGATCTAATCTCAGGATGAGAGAGGAAAAGGGAGCAAGCGATGAATAAGCTGCCGGACGAATTCCTTAAAGAAGCGGCTTCGGCCTTCCTGTATTTTGTACCCTCCCTTAGAGATGAGATTGAAAGCCAAATTCCTGAAGGGACATCGTTAGAAGAGCGCCGCTCGATACAGGAACAAAAAGCATGGGCGGGGATTTGCTCCTCCGCGCAACGTGCAGGCCTCGAACCGGTCGATTTTGCCAAGCATCTTGTGCAACTCCGCAAATTGGAACGCCGCCGGACAGGCACTTGAACACTACTGGCAGGTCTGCATGGCCGCGAGCAACTGCACCTCGTAGCCCTTCCGCTGCTCAAGCTCTGCCAGCAGCGCCCGTACCTTGGTCTGCAAACTGTCACCCTTCTGCAGCGATGCCGTCGCCCAGATCGGTACCTCTACTGCTGGCGCCCGGCATGGGACCAGCACCGGCACCTCCACGCGCACCGTGCGCGGCTCAGGCTCGACCTGGCCGGCGCATCCCGCCAGCGCGACCACCAACACCAGAAGCCATTTCATAGCCCCAACTCCTTGTCGATCAGTGCCTCCGCCACGGCGGCCGGGTCGCCCTCAGCGCGCTCCTGTTGCAGGCGCTGGGCGGAGGCATAGTGCTGGCCGGCCTGCTGCTGGGCGGCGGCGACGGCCTGAGCTGCCTTGGCCTGCCGCTGCTCGGCCTGATTCGCCAACTCCCCGAGCTTGGTGCCCTGCTCCTTGGCCAGCTCTTCCAGGTTGCCGCGGGCGATTACACACTTGCCTTTGGCGTCGTTGGCTGCGTCGAGCTGCGGGCGGTAGTGGCCAGCAGCTAGCCACGCGCCCAGGCCCGCGCCGGCGGCGAGTAGCAGCGCGGCAGCCAGACCCACGGCGAGAAACTTCCAGCCGCCCATCACTTGACCACCTCCAGCGCCGCGGTGTAGTTCGCGGCCCACTTCTTCCGCAACTCGGCGCGCTGGGCTGGAGTGCCGCGATCGTAGGCCCCCGGCCGCCAGGTCCGGAGGTACAGGTCCCAGGCAGCGGATTCCTTACCCAGATCCGGCAAGCGGGCGGGATCGGTGTACAGCAGCAGGCGCGCCAGGCCGGCCGCCAGCACGTCGTCGCGCTCGATGGCGTTCCACACGTCCGGCGCTGCGGGCGCCACGCCGCGCACTGCGCACAAACCGGTGGCCAAGTCGCGGATGTCCTCCACGCGGTAACGCAGCAGGCCGGTGACCATGCCACCGCCCTGCTCCGCCTGCCAGAACGACTTCGCCGGGCCGTTGCCCATCTGGCGGCGGTGCTCGAAGCGCGACTCCTGCAGCCCGATGGCCAGCAGCATGACGACTGCCTCCGGGCTTTCCATCTTGGCAGGCAGCAGCAACAGCGCCGGGTCGATCATCGAGCGGCGCACGGTACGAAGGTCCATGGGTTTCTCCGGGCATGAAAAAGCCCGCGTATCGGCGGGCTGGGTTGGGTGCGACTTGCTACTCTTGAGCCCGCCAACTGGAGGGCTCGCGATGAAGGAACAACGCAAACTGACGGGGCTGCGCGCCCACGTAGAGGAACTACTGAGCGAGGGCTGGCGGATCACCGCGCGGGAACCGCTCGCTCTCCGGCGAGGGAAGGAGCGCCTTCACTATCGGCTCGGCATGCTGGTCAGTACATGACATGTGCAGCGTTGGACGCGGTACCACCGGCACCTGGAAGGCGGCAGCTAACGGCCAATAGCGGCCATTAACGGACGAGCGAGCTGAATGACCGATGACAGTTCAAACTTCTATGCCCGCTACAACTGAGTTAGTAGCAACCACACGATTGCGGCCTGCCTTCTTAGCCTGATACAACAATTTGTCGGCGCGAGCAAGAATCTGTATCGGATCAGCCTGGCCGTCCTCGGAGCAGGCTACGCCGAGAGATAGAGTGACTTGACCAGCAGGAGGGATGGGAGTGCTCTCCAACGAATGGCGCACGCGCTCGGCAACCTCTGCTGCGGCAACTAGGTCGGTTTGCGGGAGCAACAAGATGAACTCCTCTCCACCTATCCGGCACGCCAGGTCGTCGTCACGGCAGTTCTGCTTAAGTAGCCTCGCGAAGGCCTGCAAGACTTTGTCGCCGACTGCGTGCCCATGCATGTCATTGACCCGCTTAAAGTGATCAATGTCCATGCTTATTACCGCATAGCACTTCCCGCATAGGCGCCAATCCTCTAGCGCTCTCTCCATAACGCGGCGATTTCCGAGACCAGTGAGCGGATCGCTGTATGCTTGATGGTTGAGCTTGCCTATGCGCTCCTGCGTCAATATGGCAGCAATGATCATCGCTCGGCGAATTCTCCAAGCTTCGACATACCATGCTCGAACTTTGCGAATGCCCTCTTCGCTAGCTCTTTGCTCCGCATACTCAGCAAGTTGGCTAAGCGGCTGGCTTATGTGCGTTGCAGCCCACCACAACAGTATCAGGCCGAGCAAACTCATCGGGATGATGCCTACCACTACTCGCCACATCAGAGTACGAAGAGTGGTGAGGGGTACGCTTAGTGGCTGCTGTGAAATGACTCCCCAACCACTGTGAGGCACAGCCGCGTAACCGGCAAGCATATCCCTGCCTGTAGAACTGCGCACAGAAGCTGCGCCGCTTTCTCCACGCAGCACCGCATCAACCGCAGCGTTGCTTCCGACTTGTTCACCGATGCGGTTCGGGTCTGGGTGGAAGAGTAGCTGGCGTTTTTCATCAACGAGGTACACGTAGGACGAATCTTGGTGGAAATGCTTGCTAATGATCTCGTTGAGCGCATTGTCTTTATGCAAGTAAATCGTCCCACCTACTAGGCCAAGGTATTTTCCTTCTTGACTCCATATTGGCTGCGAGACGAACACGATCAGATTCCCCACCAGTGAACTAAACGCAGGGCTGATCATCGCCTTACGTTCTTCTAGCGGCTCTTTGGAGCGAAGGGTCTGTCCGTTCACGCTGAGCGAGGGGGGGAAGGAAGAAACGATGCGTCCTTGAGAGTCGGCAATGATCACGGTGTTAAAACTGTTGTCCTGTTCGGCCAGCCGGCGAGCTTCAGCACCTCGTTGGGCTTCGTGATCAAAATCTTCGCCAATGATCCGGGAGCTGTACTCCAAGCGGGCAAGATCATCTCCTAAACTCTGGCCAATAGTCAGCGCAACCTTCGCGGCGTAAGCGCGATTAAACTCCAGAGAATTGTGAACCAGCGTCTCCCGTTGGATCCGGTAGGTCGCATAGAGATCGTTCAACAGCGTTGCGAGGATCGCCAGTAGAGCAAATAGCAGAATCAGTGTGCGCAGATTGATTCTAGGTACGGGCCTGCACGGCATAAAGCAAACTCAAAGAAACGGAAAAGTTAGCGCATGGCTGGCCGCTAGTTCTCTGGCGTGGTTCGGCCCGACAGTGGCACTCTCCTTGAATAGACATTCCTATAGGCACATTTTACGCAGGGATATGATACCAAAAAGCCACCAGCCGACGAATGGCTCCAGGCTACGAATCGATCCCTTAATTTTGCTACAAGGCAAGCTGCCAAATTCGAGGGTTTGAAGGCAATTTCAGTCCCTCGCTTACGCTCAAAAAATTCGGTCGAGGTGCCTTTCAGAACGGCGTCAGACCCCGCCCGGCTTTGGCGGATAGAAAGCCGGGCCCCTTAGCACTTTACGCTTGGTGAACCTGAGCCCCGTGCCGCCATCCCCTATGTCGCGTAGGGGATGCCCAGATTTTCCACAGATCGTCCGATCACTATCGTTCGCCCCATTCGGACATTCTTTCGCGAGCGATACAGTGGTCACATATTGCATCTTCTGGGCGGGCATCGCCTTCAGTCTGGCCTGCGTCGGGCTCCACCAGAACTGGGTTGTCGCGGCCGGACTTGGTCTCACGGCGATGGCCGGTGCGCTTCTGCGCTCGCGCACCGTGGCGCAGCAGCCTGTCGCATATGCCGGTGTTTCGCTTGAGCAGGCTTGATGTCCGCTTTGGGTCGGTAGCTGCCTCTCGCCAAAGGCAGCAGACGGCCAGAGGCGGTTACTCCCGACCGGCTATTATGAGGTGGTAACCGCCTCTAGCGGCGGTGTTGATACCCCAGAAGATCGGATTCATTCGACGAGCATCTGACCGCTGAAAAAGCGAAGGGCCGGTCTATCGAACCGGCCCTTCGGATGAACAATTGCACTCGGCTAGAGCACGGCGCGACAGTGACAAAGAATATGGTCTCTGAGCGCACTCTCCGTGCTTCGAGACAAGGATGAGTGTCGCCAGGTCTGGATTGCTGGCAAGGCTTCACAGGTGATGGATCCAGTACTTAACTAGTGGTGCTCTTCGCCGGGAAATGCATGCACAGCGTTAGGAACTCCACTGTCCTCCTATCAGTTGGTCAACAGTGACACCCTTACCGTTCTTCGGGTACTGCAAATGTGGTCTCCACATATCGCCGGGCATGAATGACGGGCGTCGGGATAATCGGAGGATCCAGCAGCTCGCTTGCAAAACAGCGCAGGTGATTGGTCACCATGTCGTAACCTGAAAGATGAGTGAACCCAACCCCACCCGAGAAACGCGGGTTGATGTCCATGACTAAAGGCCAGCTGCCACCGACCAGGAACTCGATGTTAATGCAGCCATCAAGATCAAGCGCTGAGGCGATCTGAGCTGCAGCATCGATCAGCGCCGGTTCGTTCAGCATTTGCACTGTTACCCCAGCGCCGTTGGAGGTTCGCACCAGTTCCTGGCGCGCCATGGCGGCGGTTTGCCCGGTGCTGCGCTGCCGGACGATGTCGACGACGCACACATCGCCGTCGAGCAAAGGCTGGACCACGTAGGGTCGGCTCCTGAGCTTCTGGCGAAGGTAACTCAGGTCGTCCGCATCGAGGATGCGCGCCAGCCCCTCGCTGCTTCGTCCATCGCGCGGCTTGGCGTGTAGCGGGAATGGCAGCTGTTCCACGTCCGGATCGTCCATGCGCCAGGTGGGGATGGGGTGTACGACGGGGTGGTCCCGAAAAAACTCGTAGACGCGCCATTTGTCCCGGCTGATGCGGACGGTTTCCGGCGGTGCCATGCACAGGGTGATACCCCGCTCGGAAAACGCCTGCCGGTGCGGGTTGAAGGCATCGACCTCCAGATCGATCAACGGCAGCACATGGGTCACCTGCTCCAGCTGGCAGATCTCCAGCACCCGCGCGATATAGGCGGGAATCTCGCGGGCGGGTGGAACCTGGTGGAAGGCATCCAGCAGGACCGAGGCCGCACTCCACTCCCGTGCCAGGGTGTTGATACCGATCACCCTGGCCCGGGGCTCCCGGCGCAGCGATTGAATGACCGCTTCGGCGCAAAGCGAGCCTATGGCGGTGACCAGGTAGGTCGGCGGGCGACCCGAGCCAAGTTGACTGTCCAATTGAATACTCTGCCAGCAGTACGCCAATAAACAGGGCAGAACAACGGCGTCCTTCTTTTCACACCCTCATGTGGCTCCGCCTGAGCCTTCGCACTGCGGCTCAAAAGGAACCCGAGTTTTCCAGCCTGGCACTCCTGCCATCCTCAACCGCGCTGTACACGCAGACTGCGCGCGCAATCCTTAAAGGAACCTGAAGCGCACCGACACCGCCTCGGTCGCCACCCGGGGCCGGATTGGCCGGCCAGCCGGCAAGCCGCTGATTCAGTCCGCCGAGCCGGCGTACCGCCACTTCAGACTACGTTCAGATTCGCTGCTGATAATCCCCCTCATCGAACGACCCCGGGGGGATCATCCATGACCCAGCAAGAATGGAGCGCACTGTTTCCATTCCACTTTGGATCCGTCATCGAGCGGCAGGCTCGTCTGACCTTGCGCCGCGAGGGCGACTCCGACCGTGGGGAGCTTGAAGCCTTCATCCATGCGCGCTTCGAGTCCATCCACCACGCGGACGTCCACCACTTTCTACCGGAACTGATCGGCCTGCAGGACAGCCATGGACGGCTGATCGCCGCGGCCGGCATGCGTCCGGCCAGCCAGGGGGCGCTGTTTCTCGAACGTTACCTCGACGAGCCGCTGGAAGGCGTGGTGTCGCGTCTTGCCGGCCGCGCTGTGGCGCGTGATCAGTTGGTCGAGGTAGGCAACCTTGCTGCCCTGAGTGCTGGCAGTGCGCGCGTAATCATCACTGCCGTGACCTGGCTGCTGGCTGCGCGCGACCTGCAGTGGGTCGCCTTTACCGGCGCCTCCACCCTGGTCAACAGCTTCCACCGATTGGGATTGGAACCAACCGTCATCGCCGAAGCAGATCCGCGTCGTCTGAATGGCGAACTGGCCAGCTGGGGCAGCTATTACGCGCAGCATCCACTGGTCTACGCAGGAAACATCGGTTACGGCCATGAAGAACTGGAGCGCACGGGTGTGTACAAGCGCATGGGTTTCCCGATGCTGCTGCAGGAGGCCGGCCATGCCGCATGAACTGAATGCCTTTCGTGAGGTGCTGCAGGCGCACGCCACGGAGCATGCGTCGAAAGTGGCTGTACGCGGACTCACGGGCAACGTCACCTATGCCCAGCTTCTGGCTGAAGTTGAACGTCGCGAAGCCTGGCTGCGAGAGCAACCCGAAGGGCCGTTTGCCCTCGCATTGGAGAACGGCCCCGAAGCGCTCTTCTGGGATCTGGCCGCAATTTTCTCTGAGCGCCCCTGTGTCATCCTCCCGCCCTTTTTTAGTGCCGCACAGCGCCTGCATTGTTTGATGCAGACCCAGGCGACACTGGCCGTTGCCAACGACGCCTTCGCGGAAGATTTGCAAGCAGCCGGTTTTACACCAGGCAAGCGCTTCTGGGAGCGGCCGGCCGTTGTCGACGCCGATCTACCGGCAGGCACTGCCAAGATCACCTACACCTCCGGTAGTACCGGGTCGCCCAAGGGCGTATGCCTGAGCGCCTCTTCACTGCTGTGCGTCGCACAGGAGCTCGAAGCGGCGAGCCGTCCCACCGAGCCCTCGAAGTACCTCGCAGTGCTTCCGCTGGCCGTCCTGCTGGAGAACCTCGGCATTTATGCTGCCCTACTGGCGGGAGCCGGCATCACGCTCTATCCGCAAGCGCAGATGGGTATCGGTGGCGCCAGTCAGGTCGACTGGAAACGCTTCCTCGGCACCATTGCACTCAGCGGCGCCGAGAGCCTGATTCTGGTACCGCAACTCCTGCTTGGCCTGGTCACCGCCATCGAACGCGGCATGATGAAAGTCGGCCCCCTGCGATTCGTCGCAGTAGGTGGTGCCAAAGTCGCGAGCAGCTTGCTGGAGCGCGCCGAAGCAGTGGGGCTTCCGGTCTTCGAAGGCTACGGGCTCTCCGAATGCGCCTCCGTGGTTTGCCTGAACCGCCCTGGTAATCAGCATCCAGGCAGCGTGGGCCGCCCTCTGCCGCACGTCCAGGTGCGTATCGCTGATGACGGGGAAGTGCTGGTTCGCGGTTCTACTCTGCTGGGCTACTTGGGCGAACCTTCTTTCGACGGGGAATGGTGGCCAACCGGCGATCTCGGCCATTTCGACGCTGCTGGATTCCTCTACCTGGCGGGCCGCAAGAAGAACCAGTTCATCACCAGTTTCGGTCGCAACGTGAATCCCGAGTGGATCGAGGCCGAGCTTTCCCAGACAGGTGTAATCCTCCAGGCCTTCGTTCACGGCGAGGGGCTGCCGCGCAACTTCGCATTGCTCTGGCCCATCGACCCAAGCATCAGCGACGAAGTCATCGAGCAGGCCGTGCAGCAATGCAACGCCGGATTACCCGATTACGCACGGGTTCATGCCTGGAGACGCCTACCCAGCCCCTTTAGCAGTGCTGACGGAACCCTTACCAGTAACGGCCGGCCGCGCCGCGAGGAAATCCTCCGTCGCCACCAGCCCCTCATCACTGAACTCTCGCAACCCTGAGGCCTGCCATGAACTTCTTCGACTCTCTCCAATCAGCCACTAATCAGGAGCGCCAGGCGCTGTTCAGCGTCCCTGTCATTCGCGACGCCCTGGGTGGCGTTGTCAGCCTGGAGGGTTACATCGCCTTCCTCACCCAGGCCTATCACCACGTTCGCCATACCGTGCCGCTGATGATGGCGTGCGGTGCTCGTCTGCCCAGCCGGCTTGAATGGCTGCGCGGCGCGGTCTGCGAGTACATCGAGGAGGAATACGGCCACGAGCAGTGGATCCTCAGCGACATCGCAGCCTGCGGCGGCGACCTGGAGCAGGTGCGCAACAGCCGTCCCAGCCTGCCGATCGAGCTGATGGTGGCGTTCCTCTACGACCTGATCGCCCGGGACAATCCCGTCGGGCTGTTCGGCATGGTCAATGTCCTCGAGGGCACCAGCATCGCCCTCGCCACGCAGGCCGCCGGCAGCATCCAGCAGGGGCTGCGCCTGCCGCCGAACGCGTTCAGCTACCTGAGCTCCCATGGCGCGCTGGACCAGGACCACATGGCGACCTATCGCGGGTTGATGAACCGTCTGGATCGCCCGGAAGACCAGGAGGCGGTGATTCATTCCGCCAAGGTCGTCTACCAACTCTATACCGAGATGTTCCGCGGCCTGCCGCGAGCCCACCAGGCCGAGGTGCAGCATGCGCTTGCCTGAGTCATTTGTGGTGTTGACCGGCGCCAGCGGCGGCATCGGCCTGGAGCTGGCCAGCCAGTTCTGCGCAGGCGGCGCGCGGGTGCTGGCGGTCAGCAGGCAGATAGGTGGCCTGGCGGCACTCATGAAGCGCTACCCCGAACAGCTTCGCTGGCAGTGTGCCGACCTCCGGACCCGCAGTGGGCGGCAGGACGTGGTCACCGCCGCCGGGGCCATGGGTGGTGTGAACGTGCTGATCAACGCCGCAGGCGTGAACCGCTTCGCCCTGCTGGAGCAGATCGACGAGGACACCCTGGACGACCTGCTGGATCTCAACATCAAGGCCCCGCTGCAACTGACTCGCCTGTTGCTGCCGTTGCTACGCGAGCAGCCCCATGCGCTGGTGGTGAACGTCGGCTCCATCTACGGCTCCATCGGCTATCCGGGGTACGCCACCTACAGCGCCAGCAAGTTCGCCCTGCGCGGATTCTCCGAAGCGCTTCGGCGGGAATTGGCCGACACCACGGTCGACGTGCTCTACGCCGCCCCGCGCGCCACCCGCACCGCGATGAACACCTCCGCCGCCAACGCGCTCAACCAGGCGCTGAAGGTGGGCATGGATGACCCGGTCGACGTCGCGCGGGCCGTGCTCGCGGCCGTGCAGAGCCAGCGCAGCGAGTTGTACCTGGGCTGGCCGGAAAAACTCTTCGTGCGCCTCAACGGCATGCTGCCCGGCCTGGTCGACCGCGCGTTGCGCAAGCAGCTCCCATTGATCCGCCGTTACAGCGATGCCAACGCCAAGGAGCACAGCAAATGAAACGCCTGATACTCGCCAGCCTCATTGCCTTCTCTCCGCTTACCTGGGCACTCGATCAGGCCGGCAGCCAGCACCTCGGCGCGATCCAGCAGCGCTGGGCGCAGATCCAGTACCGGTTGCCCGAGGCACAGCGCGCGGCCGCCTTCGAAAAGCTGGCGAGCGACGCGGAGGCCTTCACACGCGAGCAGCCCCAGGCCGCGGAAGCCTGGATCTGGAGCGGCATCGTCACCAGCAGTTGGGCCGGCGCCACCGGTGGGCTGGGTGCGCTGGGCAAGGTGAAGGCCGCCCGCGCAAGCCTGGAGAAGGCCCTGGCGCTCGATCCGAGCGCACTTCAGGGCTCGGCCTATACCAGCCTCGGGGCACTGTATGACCGGGTACCGGGCTGGCCGATCGGGTTCGGCGATTCGGACAAGGCCGACGGCCTGCTGCGCAAGGCGCTGCAATTGAACCCCGACGGTATCGACAGCAATTACTTCTGGGGGGACCACCTCTATCGCCAGGGGCATTACGCCGAGGCGCGCGCTGCCTTGCAGAAGGCGCTCCAGGCACCGCCACGGCCCGGGCGCGAAATGGCCGATCAGGGTCGCCGCGGCGAAATCGATGCTTTACTCAAGACCATCAAGGACAAGCAGGACTGAGCATGCGGCTGCTGGTGGTCGAAGACGATCCCGCTCTGGGAGAAGGTATCTGCACCGGATTGCGCCAGGAGGGCTACACCATCGACTGGCTGCAGGATGGCGCAAGCGCATGGCACGCCTTGCAGCAGGAGACCTTCGATCTGGTCGTACTGGACCTTGGGCTTCCCCGCCTGGACGGCATCGAGGTGCTGCGGCGGCTGCGCGCGGCGGGCGATGCGGTGCCCGTTCTGATTCTCACCGCGCGGGATGCCACCGATGACCGCATCGCCGGCCTGGATGCCGGCGCCGACGATTACCTGGTCAAGCCGTTCGACCTCAACGAACTGAAGGCTCGCCTGCGGGCCCTGCTGCGCCGCAGCGCCGGGCGCGCCAAGGTGGTGATCGAACACGCCGGGGTGACCCTCGACCCGACTACCCGGCAGGTCAGCTACCAGGGGCATCCCGTCATCCTGACGCCCAAAGAGTATCGCCTGCTCCATGAACTGCTCTCCCAGCCCGGCAAGGTCTTCACGCGCGAGCGCCTGACCCAGCTTCTCTACGGGTGGGATGAAGAACCCGAGAGCAACACGCTGGAAGTGAACGTCTACCACCTGCGCAAGAAGCTCTTCAACGACCTGATCCGCACCGTCCGCGGCATCGGCTACCTGGTGGAAGGCAAGGCATGAGTTCGCTGCGCCAGCGCACGCTCTGGCGGGTCATGCTGCTGTTGCTGGTCGGCACCAGCCTGCTCGCGCTCTACAACTACCACGACAGCAGCCACGAGATCGACGAGATCTACGACGCGCACCTGGCGCAGAACGCCCGGCTCCTGCAGGGCGTGATGAGCATGCCGCTGGACGACAGGGATCGCCATGCACTGTATCTCGCGTTCAACGACGCGCTGAACCAGGCGGGCAAGGATCGGGGCGGCCACCCCTACGAGAGCAAACTCGCCTTCCAGGTCTGGCGCATCAACGGCGAAGTGCTGGTGCACACGGCCAGCGCCCCGAGCTTCACCCGCCCGATCAGCGAGCCGGGCTTCTCCAATATCCAGGTTGGCGAGCAGCAATGGCGCAGCTTCGTGCTTCCGGTGCCGGAGCGGCAGCTGGTGATCTGGGTCGGTGAGCGCAACGACGTGCGCGACGACCTCATCGGCCGTATCGTTCGCCACACCCTGTTTCCCTTCCTGATCGGCAGCCTTGCGCTGGCGTTACTGGTGTGGCTGGCCATCGGCTGGGGGCTGCAACCGCTGCAGAACATGACGCGGGTCATCCGCGCGCGGCATGCCGAGTCGCTGGAGCCGCTGCAACTGGTACCGCTGCCTCGGGAGCTGGAACCCATGCAGGCAGCGCTCAACCGCCTGCTGGGACAGATCGACGAACTGCTGCGCCGGGAGCACCGCTTCATCGCCGACGCCGCCCACGAGATGCGCACGCCCCTGGCGATCCTCCGCCTGCATGCGCAGAACGCCCTGGAAGCAAAGAGCGCCGCCGAGCGCGACAAGGCCCTGGGGTTCCTGGTGGGCGGCGTCGACCGCCTGAGCCGGGTCGTCAACCAGTTGCTGACCATGGCGCGCATCGAGCCGCGCCTCGGGCAGCGCCATTGGCAGGCGGTCGATCTGGCCGCGGTCGCCACGCAAACCCTGGCGGAAATGACGCCCTGGATCCTCGACCAGGGCCTGGAGCCCTCGCTGGACATCGCCGAGGGCAGCTACTGGCTGCAAAGCGACGCGAGCGCTTTGGGGATTGCCCTGCAGAACCTGGTCGCGAACGCAGTAAATCACTCGCCAACTGGTGGTCGAGTCAATGTCACGCTGCGCCGTGAAGGTAATGGGATTGTACTCAACGTAGAAGACCAGGGGCCTGGCATCGACCAAGAAGACCTGGAGCGTGTCTTCGAACGCTTCTTCAGCAAAGGTTCCCAAAACGGCGCCGGACTGGGCCTGTCCATTGTGGCGATGATCATGGAGCGACTTGGAGGCAGTGTGCAGTTGAGCAATCTCTCTACCGGCGGGCTTCGCGCAACGCTGAGGATCGTGCCTACGACCTGAACATTTAAGTCCGCCATTCGGTTGCAGCGTCTCGCTAGGGCAGCTACCGGCCAATTGCAGCCATTCGCGGATGACCCAAATCGGCCAGAAGGGGACTGCAATATCAGTGTTGCATTAACCATGCGTCCTATTTACTCAGTGGGGGAGCGCTAGGGCGTCTCTAACAACAGTCATGAGCGCCGTGAGATCAAATGGCTTGTCGAGAATGAGGTAGGCCGGGAAATCCCGACTCCAGGAGCCGCCAGACATGATGATGATGGGGATGTCTGGGGAGCGATCTGCAACCTTACGCGCTAAATCCAGACCGTCGATCTCACCAGGCATTAAGACGTCAGTGAGCAAAAGGGCCAGTTGACCAGGGTTAGCATTGATCCAATCGAGACCATTGTCGGCGTTTCCAAGAACGACTGCGGGAATGCCGTAATTTTCCATCGCCAAGCCAAGAACTCTGGCCAAGGTTGGATCATCGTCAAGGATCAGTACGAACGAGGCACAGTTAGCGGGCGGACCTCGGAGCGTTTCCATGCCAGTTCTCCTGTACGTGTACCGGTGGAAAGCGCTGCCGCGCCTAAGTTCACATTCTTAGTCCGGTCAGCCTCTCCCCGCATACAGGATAAACATGGCAACGACTGCTTTGGGTCGGTAGCGGCCTCAAACTCGCGATGGCATAGCAGGATGCGCTCTCTCGTTGTGAGACTCTATCCCCCGAATAATGCAGGTTTAGGAATCGATGATCCCAACCGCGGAGAGGCCCAATCAATGAACTGCCGCACCCTCGCCGACAACAACCGAGCGTGTGGATACACCATCTGAATAGGAATATCAGGAAGCTCAAATGTCTGAAGCAACCGCACCAGCCGGCCGTTGGCCAACTCGTCGGCGACTTGGTAATGCAGCAACCGGCTGATACCGACACCTTGCTGGCAGGCCAAACTGGCGACCTGAACCTGATTAGTGGTCATGCGCGCAGGAACAGCCCGAGGCACAACATTGCCATGCTCCAGGAATTGCCACTGCTTGCCTATGGGGGCAAGGGCAATGCAGGCATGATCCAGCAGGTCCGTCGGCTGCTGGGGCGTGCCATTGGCACACAAGTATTCCGGGCTTGCGCAATGTACATAGCGGGTATACCCCAACGACGTCATTACCAGAGAAGAGTCCGGCAACTGCCCGATGCGAATCGCCAGCTCTATGCCCTCCTCCAGCAAGTCGACCAAGCGATCGAGCAAGATTAGCTCCACCTGGATAGAGGGGTGCAAAGCCAGGAATTCGTTGACCAGTGGCGCAACGTACCGGCGCCCGAACTCCACTGGTGCAGTGATGCGCAACAGTCCCCCCGGGCTCTTGCGCCGAGCATCAAAGCCATGTTCGACCTCATCGAATTCCGCCAATATCCTTCGGCTCCAGGCGACGAATTCAGCCCCTTCGTCGGTCAAGGCCAGTCGCCGGGTATTACGATTGAGTAACCGCGCACCAAGGTGTTTTTCCAGCGCCGCAAGTGTCCGGACCACTGAGGCCGTGGACTGTCCGGAGATGTTCGCCGCAGCACTGAGGCTACCGCTGTCCACAATCCGCACCAAAGTTGCCATAGCTTTCAATCGGTCCAACGTCAGGCCTCGTCTGTGCAGCAACTGCAA
This sequence comes from Pseudomonas sp. NY15437, assembly GCF_048068435.1. Taxonomy (NCBI): domain Bacteria; kingdom Pseudomonadati; phylum Pseudomonadota; class Gammaproteobacteria; order Pseudomonadales; family Pseudomonadaceae; genus Pseudomonas; species Pseudomonas sp. NY15437. The sequence continues at coordinate 5,362 of NZ_JBLUQC010000019.1, read as the reverse complement.
TAGTGTTGTCAGCTTACAGGCATTGGTAAAACAGCGGTCAATGGACACACTGGGCGCATCCAAAGTGTGTGTGGTCTACCGCCATGAATTTCGATGTTTCAACCAGCGCCCGCAACCCGACACCTATCCTAGCGTGTGATCACATCAATATTCGCGTCGGTAACCGCAGCCGAGCCGTTGCGATGTACGAGTCGCAGTGGTTCGTCGAAAGCATGCGGTTCAGCAACTACGAAGCGAATGAGCAGCTTATCCCCAGCGACGCACTTATAAACCCGAACTTCAACTGTGCCGTTGGGTCAGCGCCCACAATGTGCTGCTGGATGCGCCCATCAAACTTCCCGGTATCGCCGAGTCGGCCTGCGTTGTGGAAAACCTTGAGTCACTGTAGCGCTGTGCGTCGCAAAAAGGCATCACCACCATCGGACGGCCAAAGCGGATCGGGTCACGTCGCGTTGTGTCGTTCATACATGCACCCGACGGCAACGTCTTAGAATTCCACAGCCATTTGCCTATAACAAGGAAACGCCATGAAGCTCTATGACCTGGAACTTTCCGGTAATTGCTATAAGGTCCGCCTGTTCGCACACTTGGCGAACTTGGAACTGGAAATCATCTCAGTGGACTTTCTAGGGGGTGAGCACAAGCGAGCACCGCTAATCGACCTCAACCCCTGGGGTGAGTTGCCTATCTTGGTAGATGGCCAGCAGGTGCTACGCGATTCACAGGCAATCCTGTTGTATCTAGCTGGCACCTATGGTGGTGCGGCATGGTGGCCGGTAGAACCCCAGCGACAAGCGGAAATCATGCAATGGCTTTCGACGGCGGCCAACGAGATCCAGAACGGTCCATGCGCTGCACGGCTCATAGACAAGTTCGGCTACCGTATCGACAAGAGCGATGCCCTCGCCCGGGCTGAACGCATCCTGCCACTGCTGGAGGCGCACCTGGCGAAACACGACTGGCTGGCGCTTTCCCGCCCGACCATCGCCGATTGCGCGGTGTTTCCCTATGTTGCGCTGGCGCCAGAAGGGGGTATCGACCTTGAGCCCTACCCACACATTGTGCATTGGATCGACAGGATCAAGCAGTTGCCTGGATTCGTGCCAATGCCGGGAATCTAACGAGACACACCAGAGCGGCTGATCGGCCAGCGCAATGTGTCGCAGATCCCCAGTAAGGCGGTAGTCAGCAAGGGCAAGCTCAATCTGTTGGTGTTGGCGGAAGAGCAGCGGCGATTTCGCCTCGTAGAGATGCGTCTGGGCCAGGAAAACGATGGGCTGGCAGGCAATCATAAGGCCATGCGCACCAAATCTGCCGCTGGAGATCGACACGAACTCAGCTTGCATAGGCCAGCCTCATGAACCGTCAGCGATAGGACAAACACCCGTCGACGCATCATTCCAGTTTTTAACTTGGGGACGATCCAATCAGCCTTTAACACTTAATACGCATAAGGCCGGACACAAGCACCCAATGTTGCAATAAAGCCATCTGTCTCAGTGCGATACGGATCTGCTGCTCAGAGTGAGACAGCGAGACTTCGCGACTTCGCGAAACGCCCCAACATCCCCAGCATCTAGACAATAACTTATTAATGTAAAAGGAAAACAGGAAAAAACAAAAAACATGGCACGACCAGTGCAATACCGCAATGCATTCGGATCTCCCCTGAACTCGAGGGCAGAAACAGCACCAATGTTAATAAAAACAATACAGGTGATTACATGACAAACAGCGGTAAAAATTGCATTACCAACTCCCCAAAACCGTACAAGACCGAACTAGTAAATACACTTTCCCTTGCAATCATGCTGGGGCTGTCGGTGAGCCTCTCCCCCATGGCTAAGGCAGTCGATGTTGATGCTGGCGACTACACTGCGCTGCCTGAAGGCACCAACCTTGGTCTGCTTTACTACCAGCACGCTGAGCGCAACACGGTCTACTCCGATGGCCACAAGGTGCCAATCAACGCCCGCCTGGACTCGGACGTCGGCATTTTGCGGGGCGTCCACTTCATGAAGCTCGGCGATTACATTGTCGATCCACAGTTCCTCTTACCCTTCGGTCATCTTCAGGCAAAGGATGATACCAAGGACCTGGGCAGCGATAGTGGCACCGGTGATTTGATCCTCGCCGCCACAATCTGGCTGCTGAACGATCCGGCCAATCGCCGTTTCTTCGGCATCACGCCTTTCCTCTATGTGCCCACCGGTAGTTACGACAAAGATCGGGCTGTGAACCTTGGTGAGAATCGGTGGAAGTTAGCTCTCCAAGCCGGCTATATCACCGGCCTAACCGACAAGCTCACCCTGGATTTGGTTGGAGATGTGACCTTCTTTGGGCACAACAATGATTTCGGCCCTGCGAGCCAGACTCAAAAGCAGTCCGAGCTGTACCAAGGACAAGTTTTCCTGCGCTACAACTTCACCGAACGCTTCGACGTTCGCGCCGGCTACTCGAAACTATGGGGCGGGGAAAGTGAGGTTGCCGGTGTCCACCTTAATGATGAGCCCGAGACCAGCAAATTCACCGTCGGCGCCTCCTATTTCGTTACTGACGGCACCCAGCTAATGGTTAATTACGGGCGGGATTTGTCCGTGGAGAACGGTTTCAAGGAAGACAACCGTGTCAACCTGCGACTCATGCAGATCTTCTGACCCTCGCCGTCCGGTCACCTGATTCACGTTGGGTGAGCGAAATACTCCGCCTATAACAAGCAAACCAAGGAGACCTGCGTAAATGACCAAGACGCAGCCCGTATCCCGTTGCCGTACCCGCCTTGCTACCGCCCTGCTCATTGCCCTATTGGCGCCTATATCTTACGCCGCCCCCGTCGACCAGGCCGCCATTATTGCCAGCGAACAAGATGGTAGCGAATGGCTCAGTCACGGCCGTACCTATGACGAACAGCGCTTCAGCCCGCTAAAGCAGATCACTAGCTACAACGTTGGTAAGCTCGGTCTAGCTTGGTACATCGATCTCGACAACCACCGTGGACTGGAATCGACTCCTTTGTTCTCTGATGGTGTGCTCTACGCTTCGCTGTCTTGGAGCCGCGCTTTTGCCGTCGATGTATCGACGGGAAAGGTCCTTTGGACCTTCGACCCTCAGATAGACCGGGGGAAGGCGCGCGATGCCTGCTGTGATGCAGTGAATCGTGGTGTCGCTTTATGGAACGGAAAAGTCTACATCGGCACACTGGATGGCCGCTTGATCGCTATTGATGCCAAGACCGGCAAGCAAGTCTGGAGCCAGCAGACCACCGACAATAGCAAGCCCTACACCATCACCGGCGCCCCGCGCGTCGTGAAGGGCAAGGTCATTATCGGCAATGGTGGAGCCGAATACGGCGTGCGCGGTTACTTCTCCGCTTACGACGCTGAGTCCGGCAAACTGGTATGGCGTTTCTATACGGTACCAGGAGACCCAGCCAAGCCCTTTGAGAACCCTGAGCTGGCCGAGGCAGCCAAGACATGGAAGGGCGACCAGTACTGGAAAGGCGGTGCTGGTGGCACCGCATGGGGCAGCATGGCTTACGATCCAGAGTTGGACCTGCTCTATGTCGGTACTGGCAACGGCTCACCTTGGAACCGCGAGCTGCGCAGCCCTGGCGGCGGCGATAACCTTTATCTTTCGTCGATCCTCGCTGTTCACCCGGATAGCGGAAAACTGGCGTGGCACTACCAAGTCACTCCTGGCGATTCCTGGGACTTCACTGCGACTCAGCAGCTTACTCTGGCCAGCTTGGAAATCGATGGCAGGTCACGCAAGGTCATCATGCAGGCGCCGAAGAACGGATTCTTCTACGTACTTGACCGTGAGACGGGCAAGCTTCTGTCTGCCGAGAAATTTGGCAAGGTGACCTGGGCCGAGCGCATCGACTTAGCCACGGGCCGCCCGGTAGAAGCACCTGGCGTGCGTTACGAGAAAAAGCCCATCGTAATGTGGCCCAGTCCCTTCGGCGCCCACAATTGGCACTCGATGTCATATAACCCACAGACAGGGCTAGTCTACATCCCCTACCAGGAACTCCCGGGTGTCTATCGCAATGAGGGCAAAGACTTCCAACGTCGCAAGGGTTTCAACACCGGTGCCGCCTTCTCTGATACCACCGAAATCCCCCGCGAGGCGGTATCCGGCGCTCTGCTTGCCTGGGACCCGGTGAAGCAGAAGGAAGCCTGGCGCGTACCCTATCCCCACTACTGGAATGGAGGCACCCTGAGCACGGCCGGCAACTTGGTATTTCAAGGTACTGCAGCCGGCAACCTGATGGCTTACTCGGCTGACAAAGGTGAGAAACTCTGGTCATTTTCGGCCCAGACCGGAATCGTCGCGGCCCCTATTACCTACAGCTACAAGCGTGAACAGTATGTTGCGATCATGGCCGGCTGGGGCGGTGTTGCCCCTCTGATTGGTGGCGATGCGGCGAAGGCGCCGGGGGTCGGCAACGTCAGCCGCCTGCTGGTGTTCAAGCTGGACGGAAAAGCCACGCTCCCGCCTTTGCCGGAGAAGGCGGTTGCTACAACTCCCCGCACTCCGAAACCCGTCGTCGCGAGTGCCGCCGACTTGGCAACCGGTCAGCAGTTGTACGGCAGTTACTGCTCCGTGTGCCACGGCGTTGGGGCGATGAGTGGAGGTCTGGTGCCTGACTTGCGCAAGACCGACGACTCACGCCGCAGCATGTTCCAGCAAATCGTTCGTGAAGGCGTACTGCGCCCCCTGGGCATGCCCTCCTTTGGTGATTCCTTGTCTGCAGAAGACGTGGAGAAGATCAAGCTTTATGTCATGAGCCGCGAATATGTGGACTACACCAAGGAGCAACAACCGACTGCGGTGAAAGCCTCCCCGTAGCTGGGCCTGGTCAGATTAAACGGGGTTGACCTTCCGAGGCGTTACCAAATCAGCGCCGCAGAAGATTTCTTAAATTCACTCAGCGAAAGAACAAGAGAGAGGACAGCACTATGTGGACTAAACCCAGCTTCATCGACTTGCGTCTTGGTTTCGAAGTGACCCTGTACTTCGCTAACCGCTGATTCTCCATGCGGCGCTTTTCCACGCCTCCACTAGCGCCGTTTCGGCCCTGATTTTCAGGGCCTTTTTTTCTCATGGCTAGCGCAGGGCTCCCAACATGCACATCCGAATTCTCGGGTCGGCCGCCGGTGGCGGCTTTCCCCAGTGGAACTGCAATTGCCGCAACTGCCGGGGCGTGCGCGACGGCAGCGTGATCGCGCAGCCACGCACCCAGTCGTCGATCGCGCTGTCCGACGACGGCGCGAACTGGATTCTCTGCAACGCCTCCCCGGACATCCGCGCCCAGCTGGCGTCCTTCCCGGCGCTGCAGCCGGCGCGGCGCCTGCGTGAT
>NZ_JBLUQC010000018.1:0-120641 GCF_048068435.1 Pseudomonas sp. NY15437 | reverse complement strand
GTGTCTGGTTGCGGGAGCAGGATTTGAACCTACGACCTTCGGGTTATGAGCCCGACGAGCTACCAGACTGCTCCATCCCGCGGCAGCCATTCTACGCCCGCGGGGCTTCCTGTCAACGGAAATCGGAAAAAAGTGATTTTCTATCAACTATTTAGCATGTGAAGGCGGGGAAGAGGGATCGCTTCCTCGGCGGGATTTCATGCCTGTGGATAACCGAAACGACGTCTGCTTGCATTATCATGGACGGGTTTCCCGCCGCCTCGTTGGGCGGCTACCGATGGTGATGCAGGCGCCTTCTTCGTGACGTTGCAGAGAAAGATCATCCACATCGATTGCGACTGCTTCTATGCCGCCATCGAGACGCGCGACGACCCCAGCCTCGCCGGCAAGCCGCTGGCCGTGGGTGGCTCGCCGGACAAGCGTGGCGTGGTCGCGACCTGCAACTACGAGGCCCGCGCCTATGGCCTGCACTCGGCCATGGCCATGCGCACCGCGGTGAAGCTGTGCCCGGACCTCACCATCGTGCGCCCCCGCATGGACGTCTATCGCGAGACGTCACGGGAAATCCACGCGATCTTCCGCGACTACACCGACCAGATCGAACCGCTGTCCCTGGACGAGGCCTATCTCGACGTGACGGGCAGCGAGCGATGCGGCGGCAGCGCCACGCGCATCGCGCGCGAAATTCGCCAGCGCGTCTGGGAGACCCTGCATATCACCGTGTCCGCCGGGGTGGCGCCGAACAAGTTCATCGCCAAGATCGCCAGTGACTGGCGCAAGCCCAACGGCCTGTTCGTGGTGACCCCGGACGAAGTGGACGGCTTCGTCGCCGAACTGCCGGTGAAGAAGCTGCACGGTGTGGGCAAGGTGACCGCCGAAAAGCTGGCGCGCCTGGGGATTCGCACCTGTGCCGACCTGCGCGACTGGTCGCGCATCCAGCTGGCCAAGGAATTCGGCAGTTTCGGCGAGCGGCTCTGGGGGTTGTCGCGAGGGATCGACGAGCGTCCGGTGCAGGTGGACAGCCGCCGCCAGTCGATCAGCGTGGAAAACACCTTCGACCAGGACCTACCGGACCTGGCCGCCTGCCAGGAGGAGTTGCCCTCACTGCTGGGCGAGCTGGAGCGGCGCATGACGCGCCTGGATGCCAGCTACCGGCCGGGCAAGCCGTTCATCAAGCTGAAGTTCCATGACTTCACCCAGACCACCCTGGAGCAGGCGGGCGCCGCGCGGGATCTGGAGAGCTATCGGCTGCTGCTGGGGCAGGCCTTTGCGCGCGGCAACAAGGCGGTGCGGCTGATCGGCGTGGGCGTGCGCCTGGTGGACCTGCGCGGCGCCCACGAGCAGCTCAGTCTGTTCTAGCGGGCAAACGCCGATCAGCTTTCCGGCTTCATGCGCATGGCGCGGCCGCTGGCGGGCCACAGGCGCAGTTCGCCGTCCTCGGTGATGTCCCAGCGTTGCACGTCGCCGAGCATCTTGAGGAACTGCTGTTCCTGCTCCATCACCAGGTCCGCGCAGAGCTTGCGGGTGGCGCCGGGCTGGCCGAAGGTCAGCTGGTCGCCTTCGAGCTTGTAGCTGGCGAACCAGTGGTTGCAGCCGGCGCTGCCGTAGGCACGGCCGTTGCCGTCCAGGGTCAGGCTGATGTGCGTGTAGTCGATCAGCGGGTGGACGCCGATCCAGCTGACGCTGTAGGTCTGCTCGACTTCGGGTACCGGCTTGCTCGCGCAGCCGGCCAGGGCCAGCGCGGCGCAGGCGCTGGCGATCAGGGTTTTCATGCGGTCTCCTTGCTCTGGCAATCCGGGCAGAGGTGGCGATTGCCAACCTTCGCCCATCCGAGTTCGCCGATGCGCGCCTCCGCGGCCGGCTGCTGGGCAGCCTTGCCGAGGGTGGCGTCGACGGCGAATTCGAAATCCAGTGTAGCCGCGCAGCCGTCGCAATTGACCTTCCACTCGTGGATAGCCAGTTCACGGAATACCGGGCCCTTGGCCACGGCCATCCATTGCCCCGGCGGATTGATCAGGTGGCGCACCTTTTCCACGTCCAGCGTCATGCTCAGGCTTTTGCTGCCCTTGAGGCTGACCAGCAGGGTGTCGCCGGCCTTGATCGAGCCGCCGATGCCGGTGACCTGGTAGCGGCCCGGAGTCAGCGCGCGGCACTCGTTGAGGGTGAATTGCGGGTTGAGCAGGGTGTAGCGGAAATCGTGCTGAGCCATGGATCCTCCGGGAAAGCGCGGCATTCTAGGGCGCGCGGCGCGCGGATGCGAGCGCCATCCGCTCAGCCCTCGACGAGGTTGACCGGGTTGCCGCCCTGCCAGGCGGCGATGTTGGCGAGGGTGGTCTGGGCGATCCCGGCCAGCGCCTCGCGAGTGAGGAAGGCCTGGTGCGCGGTGATGATCACGTTGGGGAAGGTCAGCAGGCGCGCCAGCACATCGTCCTGCAGCGGCTGGTCGGAGCGGTCGGCGAAGAAGATGTCGGCTTCTTCTTCATAGACGTCCAGGCCGAGGTAGCCGAGCTGGCCGCTTTTCAGCGCCTCGATCAGTGCCGGGGTGTCCACCAGTGCGCCGCGCCCGGTGTTGATCAGCATGGCGCCGCGCTTCATGCGCGCCAGGCTCTGGGCGTTGATCAGGTGTCTGGTGGCCTCGTTGAGCGGGCAGTGCAGGCTGATGATGTCGGACTGCGCGAGCAGCTCGTCCAGTTCGACGAAGCGCCCGCCCAGCGCCTCGATGGCGCGATTGGGGTAGGGGTCGTAGGCCAGGATGTGGCAGCCGAAGCCGCTCATGATGCGGGCGAAGACTTCGCCAATCTGCCCGCTGCCGATCACGCCGACGGTGCGCCCGTGCAGGTCGAAGCCGGTCAGCCCGTGCAGGGAGAAGTCGCCTTCGCGGGTGCGGTTGTAGGCGCGGTGCAGATGCCGACAGAGCGCCAGGACTAGTCCTACGCCATGTTCAGCTACGGCGTGGGGCGAATAGGCCGGTACCCGCACCACCGCCAGCCCCAATGCGTGGGCGGCAGCCAGGTCGACGTGGTTGTAGCCGGCCGAGCGCAGGGCGATCAGCTTCGTGCCGCCGGCCGCCAGATGCTCTAGCACCGGGCGCGAGAGGTCGTCGTTGACGAACGGGCAGACCACTTCGAAACCCATGGCCAGGGCCACGGTGTCCAGGCGCAGCTGGGTCTGCTGGAAATGCAGCTCGAAGCCGTGGCCGTGGTTGGCGGCAAGGAAGCTGTCACGGTCGTAGGTCTGGTTGCTGAACAGGATGATGCGCATCGGGTGATTTCCGTCTTCAGTGCGGCTGGCCGGCTTCGGCTTCCACGCGGCCTTCGGTGGCCTGCGCCAGTTCAGCCATGGCCTTGTCCAGTTCATCCAGCGCGGCGGGGGCGTCCGGGTCGTTCTGCTTGAGCAGCGTCTCGGCGCGCTGGCAGGCGGCGCGCAGCATCGGCACGCCGCAGTAGCGGGTGGCGCCATGCAGCCGGTGGATGCGTTCGAGCAGGGTGTTGCGGTCGTTGCGCTCGCGGGCCTGGCGGATCACCTGGCGGTCGGCGGACAGGGACGCCAGCAGCATGCCGAGCATGTCCGCCGCCAGTTCCGGCTTGCCGGCGGCCAGGCGCAGGCCTTCTTCCGGGTCCAGCACGGCGAGGCCGTCGAGGGTGTGTTCGGGGTGACGCGGGCGTTCATCGCGCGGCTCGCCCAGGGCCAGGCCGGTCCACTTGAGGATTACCTGGACCAGTTGGCGTTCGTCGATCGGCTTGGTCAGGTAGTCGTCCATGCCGCCCTGCAGCAGGGCGCGCTTCTCATTGGCGAGGGCATGGGCGGTGAGGGCGATGATCGGCACCGGGCTGACCTCGCGGTCGGCTTCCCAGTGGCGGATCGCCTCGGTGGCCTGGCGGCCGTCCATGATCGGCATCTGCACGTCCATGAAGACCAGGTCGAAGCGCTCGCGCTGCACCGCTTCGACGGCGGCCAGGCCGCTGTCCACGGCGACGACTTCGGCGCCCATGTCGCTGAGCAGGGTCTTCACCAGCAGCAGGTTGGCCGGGTTGTCGTCGACGCAGAGCAGGCGCGGCGTGCGTTCCAGCTTGCCGTTGGCGGATTTGTCCTTGCGCGCGGGGCGCAGGTGCAGCAGTTCGTTCATCGCCTGCTGCAGCTTGCGGGTGCAGGCCGGCTTGCTCTGCACCTGGGCGTCGGGCAGCACGTCGTTGTAATGCGCCTGCTCGATGGTCGGGCACAGCACCAGGCTCTTGCAGCCGTGCTGCTCGAGTTCGCGGATGGACTGGCGCAGCGCCTCGGGCGGATGCTGCGCGGCGGTCACGCCCAGCAGCGCGAGGGTGATCGGCGGCTGGTCCGAGGGCCCGGCCAGCAGGGTCTTTTCCAGCGTGGCGAGGTCGGGGAACTCGGTGACTTCCAGGCCGCAGTCTTCCAGTTGGTGGTGCAGGGCGGTGCGAGTCAGTTCGTGGGGCTCGTAGAGCGCCACGCGCAGGCCGCCGGCGAGGGCGGGCGGCAGGTCGTCGCCGTCGTCGCGGGCCTTGGGCAGGTTGAGGCTGATCCAGAATTCCGAGCCGTCACCGGCGCTGCTTTCCACGCCGATCTCGCCGCCCATCTGCTCGATCAGGCGCTTGGAGATCACCAGCCCCAGGCCGGTGCCGCCGGCCTGGCGGGAGAGCGAATTGTCGGCCTGGCTGAAGGCCTGGAACAGCGCGCGCAGGTCGGCGTCGGTCAGCCCGACGCCGGTGTCCTGCACGCTGATGCGCAGTTGCGCGCGGTCGTCGCTCTCGTCTTCGAGCATGGCGCGCACGGCGATGCTGCCGTCGTGGGTGAACTTGATGGCGTTGCTCACCAGGTTGGTCAGCACCTGCTTCAGGCGTTGCGGGTCGCCCACCAGCTGCAGCGGGGTGTCGCGGTAGATCAGGCTGACCAGCTCCAGGTGCTTCTCGTGGGCAGCGGGGGCGAGGATGGTCAGGGTGTCCTGGATCAGCTCGCGCAGGTTGAACGGGATGTTCTCCAGCACCAGCTTGCCGGCCTCGATCTTCGAGAAGTCGAGGATCTCGTTGATGATTCCCAGCAGGCTTTCGGCGGATTTGTGGATGGTGGAGAGGTAGTCCTGCTGGCGGCTGGTCATCTCGCTCTTCTGCAGCAGGTTGGTGAAGCCGAGGATGCCGTTGAGCGGGGTGCGGATCTCGTGGCTCATGTTGGCGAGGAACTCGGACTTGATCCGGCTCGCCTCCAGGGCCTCCTTGCGCGCCAGGTCCAGCTCGATGTTCTGGATCTCGATGGTCTCCAGGTTCTGCCGCACGTCCTCGGTGGCCTGGTCGATGTTGTGCTGCATCTCTTCCTGGGCGCTCTGCAGCGCCTCGGCCATGCGGTTGATGCCGCCGGCCAGCTCGTCCAGCTCGTGGCTGCCCAGGGCCGGCAGGCGGGTTTCCAGGCGGCCCTCCTTGAGCTGGGCGACGCCCTGGGCGATCTGCCCCAGCGGCGCGTTGATCGCGCGGCTCATGCGCAGCGCGAGGAGGGCGGTGACCGCCAGGCCCGCGCCGATCAGCAGCAGGCTGGTGAACAGGCTGCGGTAGCCGCGCAGCAGGGTGCCGTGGTGCGAGAGCTCCAGCTCGACCCAGCCGAGCAGCTTCTCGGCGTCCTCGTCCGGGTCGCCGGACAGGCTGCGGTGCTTGCCCAGTACCGGCAGCAGGAAGTGCGTGGTATCGAGGCTGCTCGCCATGCTCAGGCGCGAACCGTCGCCGGCGGGCATGGGAGTGAGGATGCTGGGGCCGGCGTGGACGAGTTTTTCCCGGTCCGGGTTGAGGAAGGTCACGGCGCGCACGTCGGGCTGGTCCAGCGCTTCGTTGGCGATGCGCTCGAGCAGCTCGTTGTTGTGGTTGGCCATGGCCGGGGCGGACAGCGGCGCCAGCTGTTCGGCGATCAGTTGCCCGCGCTCGATCAGCTGGGCGTGCATGTCCGACAGCTGCACCCAGGTGAAATAACCGCCCAGCACCAGCGCCAGCAGGCTGGTGGGCAGCAGGGTGAGCAGCAGTACCCGTCCCTTGATGCCGAGATCCTTGAACACGCGCTTCCTCCGATGCGTTTATCCCCGGCAGTGTAGCGGTTCGGCCCCCGCTCGGAAGCCCTTTGCCTTGCCGGGAGTGCGCGGAATCGTGAATACTTCACGCAATTGCTAATCACTCTTATTTGATATGAATGCCATTGCTTCGTCCGGGCTGCGCCTGCTGACCATCGAGGACGACCCGACCCTGGGCGCCCATCTGTCGTCCCATCTGAGCGAGCGCGGCTTCGACGTCACCTGGTGCCAGGACGGCGGCGAGGGCCTGGCCCAGGCGCGCGGCGGCGACTACGACCTGGTGCTGATGGACATCATGCTGCCCGGCATCGGCGGCCTGGAGATCCTCCGCAGCCTGCGCCGCGAGCGGGCGGTGCCGGTGATCCTGATGTCCGCCCTGGGCGCCGAGCAGGACCGCATCGCCGGTTTCTCCCAGGGCGCCGACGACTACCTGCCCAAGCCGTTCAGCCTCGCCGAGCTGAGCGTGCGGGTGGAGGCGGTGCTGCGCCGGGTGTCGCTGGAGCGCGGCAGCCAGACGCTGGGCAGCACGCCCACCGAGCTGCAGATGGACCCGCAGAAGGACGACGTCGGCCTCGACGGCCAGTGGGCCGGGCTGACCGGCACCGAGTACCGCCTGCTGGAGACCTTTCTCGGCAGCCAGGGCGAGACCCTGAGCAAACCCTTCCTTTATCAGCATGTGCTGCATCGCCCCTTCACCGCCCACGACCGCAGCCTGGACATGCACGTCAGCCACCTGCGCCGCAAGTTGCAGGCCATCGGCTACCTGCGCCACCAGTTGCACACCGTGTGGGGCAAGGGGTACGTCTTCGCCGAGGCCGAGGACTGACATGCCCGGCCGCCACTCGCTGTTCTGGAAGCTCGCCGTTGCCCTCGTGGTGCTGTGCCTGTCGGTGATCTGGCTGTCCTGGAACTGGGGCAAGCAGATGGAACGCGACAGCTACTTCCTCTCCGATGCCGCGCGGCAGGTGCTGGCAGGGTACGCGGACGAGGCCCAGCAGGCGTGGCGCCATGGCGGTGCGGCAGGCGTCGATACGTGGCTGGCGCAGATGCGGCAGCGCGAGCCGGTATGGATGGCGGTGGTGGATGGCCGGCTACAGTCCCTGGGCAGCCAGCCGCTGCCGTTGGACGACGTGGCGCACCTGACCTTCCAGCGCGGGCTGGACTGGCCGGTGAGCTCGCGCTCGGTGACCTTGCCGTACATCGGCATTCCCTTTCCCGACGAGCCGGGCGCCGGCCGGCTGGTGTTGCAACTGCCGCCACGCTTCCTCCCGGGCGGCCTGAGCTTCCTGCGCCAATCCATCAGCCATGCATTGGTGCCGGCTATCCTCGCGCTGCTGCTCTGCGGGTTGATCTATCGCCGCCTGGTGCGCCCGCTCAAGCGCCTGCGCGAACACGCCAATGCCCTGCAGGCGGATAACCTGGGCTCGGTCGCCGGGCCGCAGCTGATCGCCCGCCGCGACGAACTCGGCGAACTGGGCCGCGCGCTGGACCACATGGCCGAACGCCTGCGCGGCCAGGTCGGCCTGCAGCGCCAGTTGCTGCGCGACCTGTCCCATGAATTGCGCACGCCACTCAGCCGCCTGCGCGTGGCGGGCGACAGCCCCATCAGCGAAGCGGCCCTGCGCCAGCGTGTGGAGCGCGAGGTGGAGGTGATGCAGCGCCTGGTCGCCGACACCCTGGAACTGGCCTGGCTGGACACCGAACGCCCGCGCGTGGAGCTGGAGGAGATCGACCTGCGCTCGCTGTGGGACCTGCTGGTGGACGATGCGCGCTTCGAGGCGGGCTGGGCCATCGAGCGCTTCCTTTACCAGGTGCCGGCGGATTGCCGCGTGCGCGGCCATCTCAACGGCCTGGCCCAGGCCCTGGAAAACCTGCTGCGCAACGCCATCCGTCATTCCCCGGAAAACGGCCGCATCCGCCTGAGCGGCCGACGCGAGGCCGGGGGCTGGCACCTGTGGCTGGAGGACGACGGCCCCGGTGTGCCAGAAACTGATCTGGAACGCATCTTCCTGCCCTTCACCCGGCTCTCCGATGCGCGCACCGGCGAAGGCTTCGGCCTGGGCCTGAGCATCGCCCGCAGCTCCCTGCGCATGCAGGGCGGCGAGCTCTGGGCGGACTGCGCCGGGGCGGGCCTGCGCGTGCACCTGCGCCTGCCGGATGCAGCGGCCGCCTGAGTTGGCCGCCGGCGCCTGAACATGGCTTGTTAGGAAGTTTCGTATGGCGGGGCGGCTTTTGCCGGTATCATAGGGAGTCATCCCCTCTCGCGATTCGGAACCGAGTGCCTCCATGACCGTGCAGTACCCGACTATCGCCGATTGCGTCGGCAATACCCCGCTGGTGCGCTTGCAGCGCCTGGCCGGGGAAACCTCCAACACCCTGCTGGTGAAGCTCGAGGGCAACAACCCCGCGGGTTCGGTGAAGGATCGTCCGGCGCTGTCGATGATCACCCGTGCCGAACTGCGCGGCGACATCAAGCCCGGTGACACGCTGATCGAAGCCACCTCCGGCAACACCGGTATCGCCCTGGCGATGGCGGCGGCGATCAAGGGCTACCGCATGATCCTGATCATGCCCGACAACTCCACTGCCGAGCGCAAGGCCGCCATGACCGCCTACGGCGCCGAGCTGATCCTGGTGAGCAAGGAGCAGGGCATGGAAGGCGCCCGCGACCTCGCCGACCAGATGGCCCGTGAAGGCCAGGGCAAGGTGCTGGACCAGTTCGCCAACGGCGACAACCCGATTGCCCACTACCATTCCACCGGCCCGGAAATCTGGCAGCAGACCGGCGGTGAGATCACCCATTTCGTCAGTTCCATGGGCACCACCGGCACCATCATGGGCGTGTCGCGCTACCTCAAGGAGCAGAACCCCAACGTGCAGATCGTCGGCCTGCAGCCGATGGAAGGCTCGGCCATCCCCGGCATCCGTCGCTGGCCGCAGGAATACCTGCCGAAGATCTTCGACGCCACCCGCGTCGACCGCGTCGTCGACATGCAGCAGAGCGAGGCCGAGGACGTGATGCGTCGTCTGGCCCGCGAAGAAGGCATCTTCTGCGGCGTCTCCTCCGGCGGTGCGGTGGCGGCCATGCTGCGCCTGTCGCGCGAGCTGGAAAACGCGACCCTGGTGGCGATCATCTGCGACCGTGGCGACCGTTACCTGTCGTCGGGCGTGTTCGACGCCCACTGACATGGCCAAGCAGAGATCCGGTCTGCGCTTCCAGCCCAGTGGCGGAGCGCGCAGCCCTGCGGTACCGGTGGGCAAGAAGCAGCGCCTGAACATCGAGCGCCTGGCCCATGACGGCCGTGGCATCGCCCGCCTCGACGGCCGCACCTGGTTCGTCGCCAACGCCCTGCCCGGCGAGTTGGTGGAAGCCCGCGTGCTTTCGGCGCGCGCGCAGATCGTCGACGCGCGCAGCGAACGCCTCTTCACCACCGCCGCCAACCGCCGCAGCGAGCCGTGCCCGGTGGCCGGCACCTGTGGCGGCTGCAGCCTGCAGCACCTGTCCCACGCCGATCAGCTGGCACTCAAGCAGCGCACCCTGGCCGAGCAGCTGGAGCGATTCTCCGGCCTGGTCCCGGAGGAATGGGCCGCGCCGCTGGTCGGGCCGGAATTCGGTTATCGCCGCCGCGCCCGCCTGGCCGTGCGCTGGGACGTGAAGGCCAAGCGCCTGGACGTCGGTTTCCGCGCCGCCGCCAGCCAGGCCATCGTCGCCTTCGACGACTGCCTGGTGCTGGTGCCCGAGTTGCAGGGGCTGGCCCGCGAGCTGCCGGACGTGCTGCGCGGCTTCGCCAAGCCGCAGGCGCTGGGCCATGTCGAGCTGTTCCACGGCACGTCCAGCGCGCTGCTGCTGCGGCATATCGAACCTTTGTCCGATAGCGATCGTGCGCGACTGCTGGAATTCTGTTCGGCACGGGATGTGCAGCTGTGGTTGCAGGGTGACGGCGAACCGACGCTCTGCACCGACGGCACGCAAAACAACGGGAACCGCGAGCTTGGCTTCCGGCTCGAAGCCTGGAATCTGACCCTGGCCTACCGGCCCGGTGATTTCGTCCAGGTCAACGAGCCGGTGAACCAGGCGATGGTCGCCCAGGCGCTGGACTGGCTGCAGCCGGCCCGCGACGAGCGCGTGCTGGACCTGTTCTGCGGCCTGGGCAACTTTGCCCTGCCGCTGGCGCGCCAGGTGCGCGAGGTCGTCGGCGTGGAAGGTGTGCAGACCATGGTCGAGCGCGCCGCCGCCAATGCCCGCGCCAATGGCTTGGCGAATACCCGGTTCCATCAGGCAGACCTGACGAAACCGCTTGCCGACGCCCCCTGGGCGGCGGAGGATTTCACCGCCGTGCTGCTCGATCCTCCGCGTGACGGAGCCTTCGAACCGGCGCGGCAGATGCGTTCATTGGGCGCCCAGCGGGTACTCTATGTGTCCTGCAACCCGGCGACCCTGGCGCGCGACGCTGGCGAACTGGCCCGACAGGGCTATCGCTGCAAGCGCGCCGGCATCCTCGACATGTTCCCGCAGACGGCCCATGTCGAGGCCATGGCTTTGTTCGAGGCGAGCGGAGGGTCTGCTGCCGTTTCGTCGTAGCCGCGACGGAGCCGCATTTTGCGCAGGGCAAGGCGCGAGGAGAGAGGTTTGGTCACCCCAAATGACCGACGAGTAACGCAGCACTGCGCAAAATGCGGCCCGTCCCTTCGGGTTGCGCGGCAAATCACGCCATGCGTTGTTGCGGGACTTGTCAAGGGAGCGACCATTGCCTGCGTCCCGCGCCTAGCCTGGCGTGATTTGTCGCGGCAACGCGGCTTACGCCGAAACGGCAGCAGACCCTAGTGGCTCGCGCAATCCGACCGGCTCACGCAAGAAAGGCCGGCGCAGTGAGCGGTGTGTTGTGGCGCACCGTGGGGAAGGGTAGACACGATGGTACAGGTGAGAGCGCACCAGCCGGTCAATACCGACGGCAGCATCAACCTCGAGGCCTGGCTGGACCATGTCCAGACCCTGGTCCCGGTACTGGATCGCAAGGTCCTGCTGGAAGCCTGCGAGTTCGCTCGCGAGGTGGAAGACAGGGCTGTCAGCACGGCTGACAACTCCTGGGCGGACGGCACCTCCAGCTTCCAGACGGGCCTGGAGATCGCCGAGATCCTGGCGGACCTCAAGCTCGACCAGGAGTCGCTGGTCGCCGCGGTGATCTACCGTGGCGTGCGCGAGGGCAAGGTCAAGCTGGAGGACGTGGCACAGCGCTTCGGCCCGGTGGTCGCCAAGCTGATCGAGGGCGTGCTGCGCATGGCGGCGATCAGCACCAGCCTCAACCCGCGGCAATCCCTGGTGCTCGGCACCCAGGCGCAGATCGAGAACCTGCGCAAGATGCTGGTGGCCATGGTCGACGACGTCCGCGTCGCCCTGATCAAGCTGGCCGAGCGCACCTGCGCGATCCGCGCGGTAAAGAATGCCGACGAAGAAAAGCGCATGCGCGTCGCCCGCGAGGTGTTCGACATCTACGCGCCGCTGGCCCACCGCCTGGGCATCGGCCACATCAAATGGGAGCTGGAGGACCTGTCCTTCCGCTACCTCGAACCCGACCAGTACAAGCAGATCGCCAAGCTGCTGCACGAGCGCCGGCTGGACCGCGAGCAGTACATCGCCACCGTCATGGGGCAGCTCAAGGACGCGCTGGCCGCCACCGGCATCAAGGCGGACCTGTCCGGCCGCGCCAAGCACATCTATTCCATCTGGCGGAAGATGCAGCGCAAGGGCCTGGACTTCAGCCAGATCTACGACGTGCGCGCCGTGCGCGTGCTGGTGCCGGAAATGCGCGACTGCTACACCGCGCTGGGCATCGTGCACACCCTCTGGCGGCACATTCCCAAGGAATTCGACGACTACATCGCCAACCCCAAGGAAAACGGCTACCGCTCGCTGCACACCGCGGTGATCGGTCCCGAGGGCAAGGTGCTGGAGGTGCAGATCCGCACCCACGCCATGCACGAGGAGGCCGAACTGGGCGTCTGCGCGCACTGGCGCTACAAGGGCACCGACGTCAAGGCCAGCTCCAACCACTACGAAGAGAAGATTTCCTGGCTGCGCCAGGTGCTCGAGTGGCACGAGGAACTGGGCGACATCGGCGGCCTGGCCGAGCAACTGCGGGTGGATATCGAGCCTGACCGGGTCTACGTCTTCACCCCCGACGGGCACGCCATCGACCTGCCCAAGGGTTCGACGCCGCTGGACTTCGCCTACCGCGTCCACACCGAGGTCGGCCACAACTGCCGTGGCGCCAAGATCAACGGCCGCATCGTGCCGCTGAACTACAGCCTGCAGACCGGCGAGCAGGTGGAAATCATCACCGGCAAGCAGAGCGGGCCGAGCCGTGACTGGCTGAACCAGAACCTGGGCTACGTCACCACCTCGCGGGCCCGGGCGAAGATCGTCCACTGGTTCAAGCTGCAGGCGCGCGACCAGAACGTCGCCGCCGGCAAGGCCATGCTCGAGCGCGAGCTGAGCCGCCTGGCGCTGCCGCCGGTGGACTTCGAGAAGCTCGCCGAGAAGGCCAACTACAAGACCGGCGAAGACCTCTTCGCCGCCCTGGGCGCCGGCGACCTGCGCCTGGCCCACGTGGTCAACTACGCGCAGCAGCTGGTGGAGCCCGAGCGCGGCAGCGAACAGCTCGAACTCATCCCGCGCAAGCCGAGCAAGATCGGCCACGGCAAGCGCGGCGACATCCAGATCCAGGGCGTCGGCAACCTGCTCACGCAGATGGCCGGCTGCTGCCAGCCGCTGCCGGGCGATCCGATCGTCGGCTACATCACCCTCGGCCGCGGCGTGACCATTCACCGCCAGGACTGCGCCACCGCGCTGCAACTGGCCGGGCGCGAGCCGGAGCGGATCATCCAGGTCAGCTGGGGCCCGGTACCGGTCAGCACTTATCCGGTGGACATCGTCATCCGCGCCTACGACCGTTCCGGCCTGCTGCGCGACGTCTCGCAGATGCTGCTCAACGAGCGCATCAACGTGCTGGCGGTGAACACCCGCTCGGACAAGGAAGACAACACCGCGATCATGCGCCTGACCATCGAGATCCCCGGTCTCGATTCGCTGGGCCGCCTGTTGGCGCGCATCTCGCAGCTGCCCAACATCATCGAGGCGCGGCGTGACCGCGCGGGTGCCAAGGATGCATAAGCTCGACGACCTGCTTTACCTCATGGCCCGGCTGCGCGACCCGCAGCACGGTTGCCCGTGGGACCTGAAGCAGAGCTACGCAACCATCGTCCCGTACACTCTCGAGGAAGCCTACGAGGTGGCCGACGCCATCGAGCGCGGCGACTTCGACCACCTGCGCGAGGAGCTGGGCGACCTGCTCTTCCAGGTCGTCTACTACGCGCAGCTGGCGCGGGAAGAGGGGCGCTTCGAGTTCGATGCGGTGGTCGACGGCATCACCAGCAAGCTGATTCGCCGCCATCCGCATGTATTCCCCGACGGCGACCTGTACGGCGAGTCGGACCCGGCGAAGCTGGCGGAAGCGGCGGTCAAGCAGCGCTGGGAAGAGCTGAAGGCCGAGGAGCGCGCCGCCAAGGCCGCCGAGCCGGTGCAGCTGTCCCTGCTGGACGACGTACCCAACGCCCTGCCGGCCCTGAGCCGCGCCGCCAAGCTGCAGAAGCGTGCGTCCCAGGTCGGCTTCGACTGGGCCGACGCGCTGCCGGTGGTGGACAAGGTGCGTGAGGAACTGGACGAAGTGCTCGAAGCCATGGCTGGCGGCGACACCGAGGCCCAGGCCGAGGAGGTGGGCGACCTGCTGTTCGTGGTGGTCAACCTGGCGCGCAAGCTCAAGGTCGACCCGGAAACCGCCCTGCGCGCCGCCAACGCCAAGTTCGAACGGCGCTTCCGCTACATCGAAACGGCCTTGCGCGACCAGGGGCGCACCCTGGAAGACAGCAACCTGGAAGAGATGGACGAACTGTGGGCCGCTGCCAAACGCGACGAGAAGAACCCGCTCAGCTGTGGATAAGTGCTGTCGTGCCTGAACGGCACCCATGAAAAAGCCCCGCAATTGCGGGGCTTTTTTGTTGGCTTTTTAGTAGGAGCGAGCCCTGCGCCGGAGCTGATTTGCAGGAGCGGGCCATGCCCGCGATCGCGCGCATGGCGCGCTCCCACAGTTGCCGGAGCTCAGCCGAACAACCAGCGCAGGATCACCACCAGCAGCGCCACCGCGAGGATCGGCCGGCCGATGCGGTAGGCCTTGGGATAGGCGCGCTTGAACACCTTCACCTTGCTGCCGATGGCATTGCCGAAGCGGATCAACACCGAATAGGCCTGGTTGATCCCGCCCACGCGCTCGCCTTCGACGTTCTGCGGCGCGGTGGCACGCCCGAGGAAGGCGCTGACGCGGCGGTTGATGCGGGTCAGCAGCGGCGACTTGAGTGGGCGTTCGATGTCGCAGAAGAGAATCAGGCGCGACTCGTCTGTCTCGTTCTTCACCCAGTGAACGAAGGTCTCGTCGAACATCACGTCCTCGCCATCGCGCCAGGCGTAGGGCTGGCCGTCGACGAAGATGCGGCATTCGTCGGAGTTCGGCGTCGCCAGGCCCAGGTGATAGCGCAGCGAGCCGCCGTAGGGGTCGCGGTGCTTGTTCAGGTGGCTGCGCGGGGGCAGGCGGGTGAACATCGCGCCCTTGACGTTGGGGATGCTGCTGACCAGTTCCACGGTCTTGGGGCACAGCTGCTGCGCGGAGGGCAGGGGGCCGTCGTACCAGGTGAGGTAGAAGCGCGTCCAGCCCTTCTTGAAGAACGAGCCGAAACCGGCCTCGTTGTTGTTCAGGGCGTCGCGGATGTAGCCCTCGTCGAACAGCTTCTCGGCTTCCTCGCGGATCGTCTGCCAGTTGTCGCGCAGCGTGTCGAGTTCAGGGAAGCGCTCGCGGTCCAGGTAGGGCTTGGACGGCACGCTGGAGTTTAGGTACATGAGGGAGTTGTAGGGCGCGAACCAGGCGGAGTGGTTCACCACCTGCCGCAGGAAGGGGAGCCGCACCTTGCCGCGCAGGTGCACGTAGAGGATGGCGACGAGGAAGATGGCCAGTATCGCGAGAACGATGAGCTTCAGCATGGAGGTTACGAGTCCGCTCCAGATGAGTGATTTCGAGCCAGGCACTTGCACTGCGCCGGCACAGGCCCGAGGATTATACCCCCTGAGGATGCTCCCGCCGCACCTATGCGTTGGTCTGGGAGTTGTCCTGCATCAATATGGGCTGTTGGAGAGCCTCGATTCATGAGCATGTCATTGCGTGATCAGTTGCTGAAAGCCGGGCTGGTCAACGAGAAGCAGGCCAAGCAGGCCGGCAAGCAGAAGCAGAAACAGCAGCGCCTGGAGCACAAGAACCAGGTGGCCAAGGATGACAGCCAGCGCCAGGCGGCCCTGCAGGCCCAGGCCGAGAAGCAGGCCCGCGACGCCGATCTGAACCGCCAGCAGCAGGAGAAGGCCGAGAAGAAGGCCAAGGCCGCGCAGATCAAGCAACTGATCGAAGGCACGCGCCTGCCGAAGCTGGAGTCGGACGATTACTACAACTTCGTCGACAACAAGAAGGTCAAGCGCATCGCGGTCAACGACCTGATCCGCGACAAGCTCAGTCGCGGCAGCCTGGCCATCGTCAGCTACGACGGCCGCTACGAGATCGTTCCGCGCGATGCCGCGCTGCGCATCCAGGAGCGTGACGAGCGCCGCATCGTGCTGCTCAGCGAGCCCAGCGGCGAGCCGGACGAGGACGATCCGTACAAGGATTACGTGGTGCCCGACGACCTCATGTGGTGAGGTCGCCGCGGCCGCTCAGCCGGCCGCATTCAGTACCACCCTGCCGAACAGCGCCGGCGCCGACAGTGGCGTGATGGCGTGCAGACGGTCCAGCCGGAGCTCCCGGCTGGCGTCGTCGACCCGCACCTCCAGCGTTTCCTCCAGCGCGCCATCCGGGCGTCGTCGCGTGTGGGTGGTGAAGGCCTGGGCGTCGAACGCCAGGCCGTCACGCAACTCGATACGCAGCCAGTAGCGGTGCAGACAGGCGATCTCCAGGTAGTCGTGCAGATCGCAGTGCAGCGGCTGGTAATCGTTCATGCCCACACCTATTTCAGGTCCGCCAGGGCGGCGCCGAAGTTCAGGTGTAGCACCTGCCCGTCGATCACCAGGGCGGGTACCGATTTCACACCCGCCGCCTCGGCTTCGGCGACGCGCGGCGCCTGCTCGCCCAGGTGCACCACCTCCACTTCTCGGTTCAACAGTGGCAGCAGGGCGCGCTCGGCTTCGACACAGACGGGGCAGCCGGCATGGTAGTAAATGGCGTTGCTCATGTTGCTTCTCCTGATTGAATAGATATCGAATCGATACCATTTCAGTCTGCGAGCGAAATCGGCCTTCTGTCAAACTGGTTTTTGATCGATACTATCTATCGGAGGGATCAGCCCATGACCGATACGACCCTGTACGACTATCTCGAACGCATCGCCAGCCTGATGCGCGCCTGGGCGCGCGAGCAGCCGCTGATGGCCGATCTGCAGCCGATCCAGCTGAGCGCGCTGAACTACCTGGCACGCTGCAACCGCTATTCGAATACGCCGCTGGGGGTAACGGATTTCCTCGGGCTGACCAAGGGCACGGTGTCGCAGTCGCTCAAGGCGCTGGAGGCCAAGGGGTTGATCGAGAAGCGCCCGGACGTCCAGGACCGCCGCAGCGTGCATTTGGAGCTGACCGAGGAGGGCAGGGGGCTGATCGATGCCCTGGTGCCGCCGGCCTTCCTGCGCAAGGCCGAGGAGGCATTGGGGGAGCGCAGCGCGGCGTTGGTCGATCTGTTGCGGGAGTTGCTGGCGACGGTGCAGCGCCAGGAGAACGTGCCGGGCTTTGGCTTGTGCCGGACCTGTCGGTTTCACCAGCAACTGGACGACGGGGCGCTTTGCAGGTTGACCGGCGAGCGCCTGGAAAGCAGCGACGGTGAGCTGATCTGCCGTGAGCATGCCGAGCCGGAGCCGGTGACCTGACGGCAGTGTAGGAGCGAGCTTGCGCGCGAACGGCGTTCGCCGGCGATGTCATCGCCAAGCGGTTCGCGAGCAAGCTCGCTCCTACAGGGCTTTTGCCCCGAATCGCGGGCAAGAAAAAGCCGGGCGTCAGCCCGGCTTTTTCGTGACGCAGACGCTATCAGAAGCGATAGGTCATCTGCGCGGTCAGGCCATGGGCGCTGTTGTCGTACTTGGCGCTGTAGGCCGGCTGCAGGTTGACACCGGCCAGACGCTCGCCGTCAGGCTGGTTGACGCCGGCAGTGGACTCCCACAGGTAGGCGTAGGCGAAGTCGAAGGTCATGTCGGCGTTGGGCGAGTAGCCGGCGCCCAGGGTGAAGATCTTCCGATCGCCCACCGGGATGCGCACGTTGCGGTGCTCGTTGGTGGTCGGCGACGGATCGTAGGCGAAGCCGGTACGCAGGACCCACTGCTGGTCCAGCTGGTAGGAAGTACCGATGGCGGCGGACCAGGTGTCGTGCCAGCTCAGGTCTTCGCCGATGGTGTCGAAGGCGGCCAGCGGGGCGCCGGTGTTCTGCACCTCGATGCTCTTCAAACGGCTCCAGCGCGTCCAGGTGGTGCCACCGTAGACGGTCCAGCGGTCATCCAGCTTCTGGGTGATGGAGAGGTCCAGCGACTCCGGCAGGGTGATGTCCAGGCTGGCATCCATGCGCGAGTCGAACAGGCCGGCCGGCGAGTTGGACACGGTGGTGTGGCCCTTGAGTTCGTACTTCACCTTGGAGTGGTAGGTGGCGCCGATGGAGGTGCTCTCGGTCGGGGTGACCAGCACGCCGACGTTGAAGCCGGCGGCAGTGTCGTCGCCCTTGATGCTGATCTTGGTGTCGTCGCCGTTGCCGCCCAGGGCGCCGTTCAGCGCGCCGGTGGCCAGGTAGTTCTCCAGCTTGCCGTCGATGCGGTTGATGGTCGGGCCGAAGCCGACAGCCACCACGTCGTTGAACTTGTAGCTGATGGTCGGCTGGACGGTGATCACCTGGACCTTGCTGTAGGAACCGTGGGAACGGCCCTGGAAGCCACTTTCGTAGTCGTTGATGATGCCGTAGGGCACGTACACGCCCAGGCCGACGCTGACCTTGTCGTCCAGCGGGGTGGCGAAGTAGCCGAACGGAACGGCGGCTACCGGGACGGAGTCGCCCTTGTTGGAGCCCGTGGCAGTGCTGTGGGCGTCGCTGATGTCATCCTTGGCGGAGACCACGGCCAGACCGCCGCTGACTTCAGTTCGCTTGAGCTTGGAAATGCCGGCAGGGTTGCCGTAGATGGTGCTGGCGTCCAATGCCGAGGAAGCGCGGCCCGCGTAGGCGGTACCGGCGCCGCTGGCGCTCTGCTCGTTGATGGCGATGCCGTTGGCAAGCACCTGAGCGGAGGCAGCGCTGATGGTCAGTGCGAGGGTAGTCTTGAGCCATGTTGTTTTCATTGTAAGAGCAACTCCTGTGTTTATCGGCGCGCAAGCTACCAAGATTCCCGGGTCTTGGGTAGTGGTGGGCAGGCGCTCTACCTTGGGCTTTCGGGTTCAAACAAGCGTTCCATCTGAATGATGGCCGTTCGTCGCTGTATGTAAATAATTTCTGACCGACTGGTCACGTTAAAAAGTCCTACGCGACTCGACTGAAATTTCCGACGTAGCTGTGCCAGGCATCGACGAAATCGTGAAGCCGGCCATGGGGATGGAAGACCTGGCGCCAGACGCGGGCCAGCTCCATGGGATCGTCGGCCAGGGGCAGGGGAAGGCGCTCCGCCTCCACCAGCATCCAGGCGATGGCGGTGCTGTAGCGCAGGTTGACGGTCAGCTCCAGGTGCGGCGCATCGAGGAACGCATGCTGGCTGGCCAGCCCACGCACTCGGCTGGCCAGCTCCGGGTCCAGCGCCAGGAATCCATCCCAGAGCATCTGGTGGCGTTGTTCGCCAATGCGATACAGCCCGTGGCCATGGCTGTCATCGAGGGCGCTCCCCAGCGCCGACTGACAGGCCGCTGCCCCCAGCAGCAGCGATTCGGCCGCGATGCTGTGACGCCCCAGGTAATGCAGGGTGGGGCGGATCACATACTGGCAGAGATCATTCGCGGCGATTCCCATGACATCCCTCGTCATCAATGACCGGCGGGGCTGGGCGTCTTGGCAGCTTCTGATGATTATCCTCGGCCCCGCCGGAAGCGGACTTAGCCGCTCGATTTGAAGTGTAGTGCGATGAAGATGATGTAAAGGACTGTTTTTAAATTGTTTCGTCGGCGCAGAAACCCTTCATATTCCTTCTGGCGATTAGATGCTCGGGGCTAACTCCGGCATCGCAGCGAGCTTTTCCGCGGCTTCCTCGTGGCCCTGGTCAGCGGCCTTCTGGTACCACGCCCGGGCTTGCGCCGGGTTCTTCGCCACGCCGCGGCCCTTGGCGTAGCTCTCGGCGACTTCGAACTCGGCGTCCACGTCGCCCTGCTGGGCCGATAGCAGGTACAGGGCGAAGGCCTTCTTGTAGCTGCGGGTCACGCCGGTGCCGTTCTCGTACATGATCGCCAGGTTGAACTGTGCGTCCTTGTCGCCCTGGTCGACTGCCTTCTGGTACCAGTACACCGCCTTGGCCGAGTCCTGCTCGACGCCGTCGCCGTTGTCGTAGGCATTGCCGAGGTTGTACTGGGCGCAGGCGTGGCCCTGCTGGGCGGCCTTCTCGTACCAGTACGCGGCTTTCTCGTAGTCCTGGTCGTACTCGTCGCTGCCCGAGTCGTATTCCAGGCCGAGCGTGTACTGGGCGCTGGCGTGGCCGGCCTTGGCGGCCTTCACCAGGTCTTCGCCATAGAGGTCGGACCACTCGTCCTGGATGGCGCAGGGGGTCGCTTCCAGTTCGGTCGCGTGGGCGGTGAGGGTGCTGCACAGGCCCAGCAGCAGGCTGGCGAGCAGGGTTTGGCGGATGCGCGAGGGCATGGGATCACTCCTTTGAAAAGTGGGCATGAGTCTGACCGATGCCCGGACACCTATCCATAGGAACGCAAGGCGCCGGTGTGAAGCGCCTTGCGTTTTGTCGTACGAGGCGGCGATCAGTCGCCCTTGGCCACCGGACGCCGGGCGTCGGTGATCCATTCGCTCCAGGAGCCGGCATACAGGCGGCCCAGCGGGTAACCGGCCAGGCTCAGGGCGAACAGGTTGTGGCAGGCGGTGACACCGGAGCCGCAGTAGGCCACCAGGTCCTCGGCGGGGCGGCCGCGCAGCAGGGCGGCAAAGCGCTGGTGCAGGTGTTCCGGGCGCAGGAAGCGGCCGTCGCTGCCGAGGTTGTCGGTGAAGGCTGCGCACTGGGCGCCAGGGATGTGCCCGGCGACCGGGTCGATGGGTTCGATCTCGCCACGAAAGCGCGGCAGACCGCGGGCGTCGATCAGCGGCAGCCCGGTGTCGCCCAGTTTCGCGGCCAGTTCGCTGGCGCTGATCAGCAGGGTGTTGTCCGGCTCGCCGGTGAAATCGCCGGGGCGCAGTGGCGATTCGGCGGTGGTCAGGCGCAGGCCGGCATTGCGCCAGGCGGTCAGGCCGCCATCGAGCAGGTAGACGCCCTCGCGCTTGCCCAGCCACAGCAGCAGCCACCAGGCGCGGGCGGCGAAGGCGCCGGGGCCGTCGTCGTACAGCACCACTTCGCTGTCGGCGTTGAGCCCCCAGGCGCGCAGGTGTTCCTGCAGATGCTGCGGATCGGGCAGCGGGTGGCGGCCGGTGACGCCGGGGATGACGGGCGAGGAAAGGTCGCGGTTGAGGTCGGCGAAATGCGCGCCGGGGATATGGTTTTCCTGGTAACTGCGCGCGCCATAGCCCGGATCTTCGAGGGCGAAGCGGCAGTCGAGCAGAACCAGGTTCGGGTCATCGAGGCGGGCGGCCAGTTGCTCGGGGGTGAGCAGGCGGGCGTGGGTCATGGGCGCGTTCCTGTGTCGTGACAAGGCTTTGGCGCATCATAAGGCTTGTACGATGAAAAGTTGGTGGGGAGTTGGCGAACATGCACAACCAGCAATCGGTGCCGCGCAAGGCCGGCCCGCTGCGCGTCGCCCTGGTGGGCCTGGCGACCGTTCTGATCACCCTGGGCTACAGCGTGCGGGTCCTCGCGCTGGGCGCTGTCGGCCGACTGCGCCGCAGCAAGGTCGATGGCTTTACCCGCGACTGGTCCGGCAGCCTGCTGCGCCTGACCGGCGCGCGCCTGAGCCGTCATGGCGAAGTGCCCGACTTCGGCGATGGCCGCCGCTACATGATCCTGTGCACCCATTCGAGCTTCTACGACATCCCGGCGATCTTCGTGACCCTGCCCGGTTCGATCCGCATGCTGGCCAAGCGCGAGCTGTTCGCCGTGCCGGTGTGGGGCGCGGCGATGCGCGCGGCGGAGTTCCCCTCCATCGACCGGCACAACCGCCACCAGGCCATGGCCGACCTGGCCAAGGCGCGCGAGATGATGGAAAGCGGCATCGTGCTGTGGGCGGCGCCCGAGGGCACGCGCTCGCGGGATGGCAAGCTGCAGCCGTTCAAGAAGGGCTGCTTCCGCCTGGCCCAGCAGACCGACGCGATCATCGTGCCGGTGGCGATCCGCGGCATCCAGCAGTTGCTGCCGGCCGGGGGCCTGAAGCTGAACATCGGCACGCCGGTGGAAGTGCACGTCGGCGCGCCGATCGACTCCACCGCATTCACCGAGCGGGGCATCGATGCGCTGATGAGCGAGGTACGTCAGCGCATGCAGGAACTGCTGGAGCCCTCCGCCGCGCCTGAGCCGGCACCTGCCCTGAAGGAGCAGGCGCCGGCCTGAGCGTCAGTGCAGTGGGAGCCTTCAGCGGATGGGGAGCCGGCCGATGCGGTCGTTCTCCAGGCTGCCCAGGTACAGCACGCCGTTCACCGGCTTGGCCGACGTCACCATGCGCAGGTGCTGGCCGCTGGTGTCGTGCAGGCTGCGCACGATCTCGCCGTGCTCGTTCACCTGGATCACCAGCCCGTAGGGCACCGGCTTGGGCAGCACGGCGCGCGGCAGCTTGGTGAGCTGACGTTTCAGCCAGGGCATCTGCTGGATCACGTCGGCATCCGCCTTGCGCGGTGAGGGCAGGGCGACCCAGAAGGTACCGCTGCGATCACTGGCGAGGTTATCCGGCAGGCCCGGCAGGTTGTCGATGAACACGTCGTGTTGCCCGGCCTTGTCGCCGGTGAGCCAGTAGCGGGTGATGCGGTAGCGGTAGGTCTCGTTGACCAGCACGAAGTCCTCGTGCTGCGACAGCGCCACGCCATTGGCGAAGTACAGGTCCTTGAGCAGCGTCTCGGTCTTGCCGGTGGCCGGGTCGTAACGCAGCAGGCGGCCATGGGGACGGGCCTCGAGCAGATCGAGGATGTAGTCCGGCTGGTGGAAACGGCTGGAAGCGTCGCTGAAATAGATGCGGCCGTCGCTGGCAATGTCCAGGTCATCGGTGAAGGCGAAGGGGATTCCGTCAGCCGAATCGGTCAGCACGCGAATCTTGCCTTGCGGGTTGATCTCCAGCAGCCCCTTCCAGGCGTCGGCGACGATGAGATTACCGCTCTTGTCGAACGCCAGCCCCAGCGGGCGGCCGCCGGTCTGGGCGAAGGTTTCGGCCTTGCCGTCGGCGCCGATGCGCACGATGCGCCCGTCATCCAGCCCGGCGAACACGCGGCCCTGGCTGTCCACGGCGGTGTCTTCGGGGCCGACGATCTGGCCCTGGGCGAGCAGTTCGGCCTTCATCAGGGTGTCGTTGGGTTCCAGTACGCCGGTCATCGCCGGCGCCTTGGGCGGCGTCCAGGCCAGCGGGTCGATGGGGCTGGGCGTGAGTGCCAGGTAGACCGCGAGGGCTACGACCAGCAGGACGACCAGTCCGAGGAGTTTTTTCATGCGCAAGCTGCCTTCTTGTCGTTGTGGGCGGGGCAAAGCGTAGAAGTTGCCATGCAGTCATCACAGACCGATGGCCGAGTGGAATGCTCGCACATCCAGCATCTCTATATAATGCGCGCACCGAAACGAAGGAGATGTTCGTGACCGTCCTCGACATACAGTGGATTCGCGACGATGCCACCCTGGAGCGCAAGTGCCAGGATTGGAAAGAACTGCCGTACCTCGCGCTCGATACCGAGTTCATGCGTGTCGATACCTTCTACCCGGCCGCCGGGCTGGTGCAGGTGGGCGACGGCAGTGGCGTGTGGCTGATCGACCCGCTGCTGATCCGCGACTGGTCGCCGTTCGCCGCGGTGCTGGAATCGCCGCTGGTGGTGAAGGTGTTCCACGCCTGCGGCGAGGACCTGGAAGTCTTCCAGCGCCTGACCGGCAGCCTGCCGCAGCCGCTGTTCGACACCCAGCTGGCCGCCGCCTACCTGGGCATGCCGCATTCCATGGGTTACTCCCGGCTGGTGCTGGAAATCCTCGGCCTCGACCTGCCCAAGGACGAAACCCGCTCCGACTGGCTGCAGCGCCCGCTGACCGACATGCAGGTGCGCTACGCCGCCGAGGACGTGCAGCACCTGGCCGAGGTCTACGTGAAGCTCGCGCCGCGCCTGAGCGACGAGAAGCTGCAGTGGCTGCTGGCCGATGGTACCGACCTGACCCTTAACCAGAGCCGCGTCAGCGACCCGCAGGAGGCCTACCTCGACGTCAAGCTGGCGTGGAAGCTGGACCGCCAGCAACTGGCCGTGCTGCGGGAGTTGTGCATCTGGCGCGAGGAACAGGCGCGCCTGCGCAACAAGCCGCGCAACCACATTCTGCGCGAGCACACCCTGTGGCCGCTGGCGCGCTTCCAGCCCAGCGACAAGGTCGCCCTGGCCCGCATCGATGACATGCACCCGCGCACCGTGCGCCAGGACGGCGATACCCTGATCGCGCTGATCGCCCACGCGGCGAAACTGCCCGAGTCCGCCTGGCCGCAGACCCTGCCCGAGCCGCTGCCGCGCGAAGTCACGCCGGTGCTGAAGAAGCTGCGCGAAGTCGGCCAGAAGCAGGCCGAGCGCCTGGAAATGGCGCCCGAACTGATGTTGCGCAAGAAGATTCTCGAAGCCCTGCTCAAGACCGGCTGGCCCAACGGCCCCTACCACCTGCCCGATTCGCTGCAAGGCTGGCGCCGCGAGCTGATGGGGCAGGCCCTGCTGGACAGCCTGGCTGCCCCCACTGCCGAATAACGCGGAAAAATCAGACCATGAAACGCATCTGCTCCATCTACAAAAGTCCGCGCAAGAACGAGATGTACCTGTACGTCGACAAGCGCGAAGCCCTGAGCCGCGTGCCCGAGGCGCTGCTCGCCGCGTTCGGCGCACCGCAACACACCTTCGACCTGGTGCTGAGCCCGGAACGCCAGCTGGCCCGCGAAGACATCAACGTGGTGCTGGAGAACATCGAGAAGCAGGGTTTCCACCTGCAGATGCCGCCGGCGGAAGAGGAGTACATCCAGCACCTGCCCGAGGAATTGCTGCGGCGTAACGATCCGGTCTGACCGGGACTGCCTGGTCATTCCCCTCAGGCCGTGTATCGCTCAGTGCTTGCACTGTGCAAATACGCGGCCTGAGCGCATTATGCAGGGGTAAAAAGGGTTCAACGGAGCGGAACGCTTGGTCTCTGGCTGTGTCTATAGCCGCCTGACTTCCCTAGAACTGATGACGATTTCCCCAGGGAAGCTCCCTTGAAGCGAGTCCAGATGCGCCAGCCGGATACCCACCACCGTTCGAAGCGAAAGGCCTGACCATGCGCCTGCTCGTACTCGATCGTGAACATTCCCTGTATGCCGCCCTGCTGATGGCGGCCGAACCCCGTCTGACGGTGATCTCCGGCAGCGATCCGGACAAGCTGCTGGAGGCGGCGGCGGAGTGCCCCGTGTGGCTCGGCGAGCCGACCCTGGCCGCGCAGCTGCTGCGCCAGGGCGTGCACCCGGTGTGGATCCAGTCCAGCTGGGCCGGCATCACCCCGCTGCTGGCGGACGACCTGCCCAAGGACTACGCCCTGACCCGCGCCGTCGGCATCTTCGGCCAGGTCATGACCGAATACCTGCTCACCTACATGCTTGCCCACGAGCGGCAGTTCCTCGGCCGGCTCGCCAGCCAGGTCGGCGTGCAGTGGGATGACCGCGCACCGGGCAGCCTGAGTGGCCGGCATGTCCTCATCGTCGGCACCGGCGAGATCGGTCAGGCCGTGGCGCACATGCTGGCGCCCTTTGGCGTGGAGCTCGTCGGCGTGGCGAAGAGTCCGCGCACCCTGGTGCCCTTCGGCCGCATGGGTGGGCTGGATGACCTGCCGCGCCTGGCCGAGACGGCCGACTACGTGATCAACCTGCTGCCCGACACGCCGGAAACCGCCGATATCTACAACCTCGCGCTGTTCCAGCGGATGAAGCCCACCGCGCTGTTCCTCAACGCCGGGCGCGGCACATCGGTGGTGGATGAGGACCTGGTTGCCGCGCTGGAAGCCAACCAACTGGCCGGCGCGGTGATCGACGTCTGCCGCCAGGAGCCGCTGCCGGCTTCGCACCCGTTCTGGCATACGCCGCGCCTACTGCTCACCGGGCACACCGCCGCGCCGACGCTGCCGAGCCTGCTGATCGACCTGTTCCGCGACAACCTCACGCGCTTCTGGGCGGGGCAGGCCATGCGCGGCGAAGTGGATTTCGCCCGCGGCTACTGACCGCTCGCCGACGTGAAAAAGGCCCCGCAAGGGGCCTTTTTCGTTGGAGCGCTTTTCGTAGGAGCGAGCTTGCTCGCGAACCTGCCTGGCACGGTGCCAAGCGGTTCGCGGGCAATCTCGCTCCTATACGCCGGCCGCACCCGAGCTGTGCAGGATCGCGCCATGCGCGCGATCGCGGGCATGGCCCGCTCCTACAGGGAGCCGTGTTCAGTCAGAGCGAGAAATCGCCCTCGGCGACGATCTCTGCCAGCGGGCGGCGCGTGTTGGGGATTTCGCGGGCCTGCAGGCTCTCCGAGAGGATCGCCTTGTCGCCCAGCTTGCCGATGGCGATCACCGCGTGGATTTCATGGTCCGCCGGGACCTTCAGCTCGGTGCGCGCCAGTTCGCGGTCGAAGCCGGCCATGCCGTGGGTGTGCCAGCCGGCCAGGCTCGCCTGCAGGGCGAGGAAGCCCCAGGCGGAACCGGTGTCGAAGCTGTGCCACAGGGCGGGCTTCTCTTCGCTGGAGCCGGGCGGGGCGAAGGTGGTCTTCGACAGCACGACGACCAGCGCCGACGCATGCTGCGCCCAGCTGCGGTTGAATTCGCCGAGCAGGTTCAGGTAACGCTGCCAGTTCGGCGTGTCGCGCAGGGCGAAGAGGAAGCGCCAGGGCTGCGAGTTGAACGAAGACGGCGCCCAGCGCGCGGCCTCGATGAAGCTCAGCAGGGTCTCTTGGGGAATGGCTTCGCCGTTGAAGGCGCGGGGCGACCAGCGATTGATGAACTGCGGGTCGATCGGGTGCTCGGAAACGCGAGGATTGGCGCTCATGGTGGCTCCTTGAAGGGGAAATCTGCCGATGGTGCCGTGGTCGGCCGGGCATCGCGGTGGGATCGGGCGCAAGGCGGGTCGCGCGGCACTGTGGAGAAGGCAGGCGGACCGCACCCGTGGGCCGATCAAACTACCCAGCGCCGCTCGCTCTGGCAAGCGCGGCACGGTCAATGGTCGCCTGCGCTTGGCCTGGGCGCGCGGCGGGCTTAGACTTTGCGCCCCGTGAAATCGCCCCTGACGCAAAAATGGCCGCCAAAGTCGAACCCTTCTGGAAACGCAAGACCCTCGACCAGCTCGATCAGGACGAGTGGGAGTCGCTGTGCGACGGCTGCGGCCTGTGCTGCCTGCAGAAGTTGGAAGACGAGGACGACGGCACCGTCTACTACACGCGCATCGCCTGCAAGCTGCTGGACCTGAAGACCTGCCGTTGCACCGACTACGCCAACCGCCGCGCCAGCGTGCCCGATTGCATCCAGCTCACCCCGGCGCAGGCCGACGAGTTCCGCTGGCTGCCGCCGACCTGCGGCTACCGTCTGGTGTCCGAAGGCAAGGACCTGCCGCTGTGGCACCACCTGGTCTGCGGTGATCCGGACGCGGTGCACCACGAGCGGATTTCCCAGTCCGGACGCATGCTCGCCGAGGGCTCGGTGCCCGAGGACGACTGGGAAGAGCACCTGATCTTCCGCGCCGGCTGATCCTGCCGGCGGAAATCGTCAGTCGCGCAGCCAGTAGCAGGCCTCTTCGCCGGACAGTGGTTTCTCCGCGTCCGGCAGCGCCACGCGCTTTTCCCACAGCGGGAACCAGCGCTCGTCCTTCTCGTCATCGATGGTCGCCGGGCGCACCTGGGCGCGGAAGCGTCGCTCGCACGCGCCCCATTGCACGAAGTTGACCTGCGCCTCGATCAGGCTCACGGCGTTGGCGCCGCCGCGCGCGTCGGGGAAGCAGAGCTGCAGGTGGTCGTCTTCCCAGAAGCATATTTCACAGGTTTCGTACGACCCCGGAGGGTCGCCGAAGCTGAAGTAGCCGCAGCAGGGGCAGGTATAGAGCATCAGGCGTTGCCGTCGATGCCCAGTACCTTGAGCAGGAAGGCGTACTCCAGCGCCACGTCCTTCAGGCCCTGGTAGCGGCCGCTCATGCCGCCGTGGCCGGCGCCCAGGTCGGTCTTGAGCAGCAACAGGTTGCTGTCGGTCTTGCTCACCCGCAGCTTGGCCACCCACTTGGCCGCTTCCCAGTACTGCACGCGGCTGTCGTTGTACCCGGCGACCACCAGCAGGGCGGGGTAGTCCTGGGCGCTGACGTTCTCGTAGGGCGCGTAGGCGCGGATGCGCTCGTAGACCTCCGGCTCCTGCGGGTTGCCCCACTCGTCGTACTCGGTGACGGTGAGCGGCAGGTCGGGGTTGAGCATGCTGTTGAGCACGTCGACGAAGGGCACCTCGGCGATGGCCGCGGCGAACAGCTGCGGGCGCTGGTTGAGTACCGCGCCGATCAGCAGGCCGCCGGCGCTGCCGCCGCTGATGGCCAACTGCGCCGGGGTGCTGTAGCCATGCTTGAGCAGGTGCTCGGCGCAGGCGATGAAGTCGCTGAAGGTGTTCTGCTTGTGTTCCAGCTTGCCGGCGCGGTACCAGGCTTCGCCCAGCTCGCCGCCGCCGCGCACGTGGGCGATGGCGAAGACGAAACCGCGCTCCAGCAGGCTCAGGCGGGCGTGGGAGAACCACGGGTCGAGGCTCTCGCCGTACGCGCCATAGCCGTAGAGATAGAGCGGTGCCGGCGTGCCGCGGGCGACGCCTTCGAGCACGTCGCGGCGGCCAACCAGGCTGATCGGCACTTGCACGCCATCGGCAGCGTCGGCCCAGAGGCGGCGGCTTTCGTAGGCGTCGGCGTCGAACGGGCCTTCCACCGGCGTCTGCTTGAGCACCTTCTGCTCACCGCTGGCGAGGTCCAGCTGGCGAATCTGCGCCGGTCGGTTGAGTGCCTCGTAGCGCAGGCGGATGACCGGGCTGTCGAACTCCAGGCTGTCCTGCACGTAGAGGTTGTAGGCAGCATCGGGCAAATCCACGCGGTGCGCCGGTTGGCCGTGCGGGTGCACCTCGACGATCGGCAGGCCGCCTTCGCGCAGGCTCAGGGTCAGGGCACTGGCGCTCAGGGTCAGGCCTTCGAGCATTACCTCGTCGCGGTGCGCCACCAGCTCGTGCCAGTGCTCGCGGGTCGGCTGCGTTTCGCTGGCGTGATAGAGCGCGAAGTTGATGCCGGTCTGGTTGCTGCGGATCAGCCAGGCCCAGTCGCCGTTCAGACGGCCGTGGTCCGGGTAGTACTCATGGCCTTCCTCGCGCGGCGCCAGGCAGACGAATTCGCCCTCGGGCGTGTTGGCGTCCAGCACCCAGGCCTCGCTGGTGGTCTTGCTATTGAGCAGCAGCACCAGTTGGCGCTCGGAGCTGGCGCGGTAGCAGTTGAGGAAGAAACGGCCGTCCGGCTCCTCGAAGATCAGTTGGGCATCACTGTCGCCCAGGCGGTAGCGATACAGCTTGTGCGGGCGGTGGGTGTCGTCCAGTTCGCCGAAGAACAACGTACGGTTGTCGTTGGCCCAGGTCAGGCTGCCGTCGCAGTCCTCGAAGGGCAGGGTGGTGACGCTGCCGTCAGCCAGCTCCTTCACATAGAGGGTGTAGATCTCGTCGCCGCTGGTATCCAGGCTGTAGGCCAGCTTCGAATGATCGGGGCTGATGCTGAAGGCGCCAACTGACAGAAAGCCGTCGCCCGCCAGTTCGTTCGGGTCCAGCAGCAGCTGTTCGGCGCTTTCCTCGACGGTCAGCGAGCCATCGGCGGGCCGCGGGCTGCGGTAGTGGCGCGGGTATTCGTCGCCGGCGGTGGTGCGCTGGTAGTAGAGCCAGGGGCCCCAGGGCGTGGGCAACGACAGGTCGGTCTCGCGGATACGCCCCTTGATTTCCTGGAAGAGCGTTTCGCGCAGCGCTGTCTGAGGAAGAAGCCGATCTTCCAGGTAGGCATTTTCTGCTTTCAGGTAGTCAAGGACGTCCTCTGAATCGCGGTTTTCCAGCCAGGCATACGGATCGGCGGCCGCTTCGCGGCGGGCGATGGGGGGCTGACGGTCGGTCATGGCGGCTCCTGGTGGCGGCATGGATGACGCCTGGCTGCGCACCCATGGGGAAAAGCAGCTATCATACGCACCCCTCTGTCGACACCGCACGTACGCACGCGCATGAACGAACACGATTACCTGTTTGCCTGGGGCGCCTATGTCGCCGCCGGCCTTGGCCTGACCCTGGTCTGGTTCCTGATGACCGGCTGGATGTGGCGCTGGCTGCGCGAGCCGCTGCGGGTGATCGTCATCGTCCTGCTGTTCACCCCGACCCCGGTGGACCCGGCGAACAACCTGTACGCCCCGGCCATCGCCATCACCGCGCTGGACGTGGTGTTCAAGGTGGGCAACAACGCCTGGCGCGCCGTTTCCGACCTGGCCCTGGTGCTGCTGGCGGCGTTCGGCCTGTACCTATTGTTCGTGGCGGTGCGCTGGCCGCTGGAGCGTTCGTTGAAGAAGCGCCGCCAGGACAAGGCAGCGGAAGACGAACCCACCCTGCGCCAGCTGATGCAGCCGGAGCTGGTGGAAGGCGTGGATGCCCATCCCAGCGAGCGGCGCGACAATCGCGCCCGGATCGAGCCGCGCCTCTGACGCCGGCCTTGCGTCCTGCTCCTCACGCGTCCAGCATGAACTGAACGGCCTCTCGAGGAGTTCCCATGGACTGCGTGTTCTGCGCCATCGCGGCCGGCCGCGTGCCGGCCCGTATCCTCTACGAAGACGATCATTTCATCGTGCTGCTGGACATCTACCCGCTGCGCCCCGCGCACCTGCTGCTGGTGGCACGCGAGCATGCGACCTTCCTGCACCAGCTTTCGCCGGACGCGCAACAGGGGCTGATCCCGCTGGCCGAACGCATGCAGCGCGTGCTGCGGCGTGCCGGCTACGGCCGGGTCGGCATCAACCTGCTGGTCAATGATGGCCCTGCGGCCAACCAGCACGTCGCCCATTTTCACCTGCACCTCATCCCCCGCGAGCTGAGCGACCTGCCCGCCTTGCTGCTGCGCGCGGTCACGCGGTTCCTGCCGCTGGGGCGCAAAAGGATGCACAATCGCCTGGATCGCGAGCTGCATCAGCTGCGCGAAGCACTGATGGAGGAGAACTGATTCATGTGCGAGTTGCTCGGCATGAGCGCCAACGTCCCGACGGACATCGTCTTCAGTTTCACTGGGCTGATGCAACGCGGCGGCGGCACCGGCCCGCACCGCGATGGCTGGGGCATCGCCTTCTATGAGGGGCGCGGCGTGCGGCTGTTCCAGGACCCCTCGGCGAGCGTCGACTCGGAAGTCGCGCGGCTCGTGCAGCGCTATCCGATCAAGAGCGAGGCGGTGATCGGCCACATTCGCCAGGCCAATGTCGGCAAGGTCTGCCTGTCCAACACGCACCCGTTCGTGCGCGAGATGGGCGGGCGCTACTGGACCTTCGCCCACAACGGCCAGCTCGCCGACTTCCACCCCGAGCCCGGCCTGTACCGCGCGGTGGGCGACACCGACAGCGAGGCGGCCTTCTGCGACCTGCTCAACCGCGTGCGCCGCGCCTTCCCCGAGCCGGTGCCGGTGGAAGTGCTGCTGCCAACGCTGGTCACCGCGTGCGCCTCCTACCGCGAGAAGGGCGTGTTCAACTGCCTGCTCAGCGATGGCGACTGGTTGTTCACCTTCTGCAGCACCAAGCTGGCCTGGATCACCCGCCGTGCGCCGTTCGGCCCGGCACGCCTGCGCGATGCCGACCTGACGGTGGACTTCCAGTCGGAAACCACGCCCAACGACGTGGTCACGGTGATCGCCACCGAGCCGCTGACCGACAATGAAAACTGGACCCTGATGCAGGGCGGCGAGTGGATGCTCTGGTGGCGGGGCGAGATCGTCACCCAGGGGCGTATCTGAGCGGGACGTGAAGCATTCCCGGTGCGCCGGGGCGGCAATCGGGAGAATGCCGGGGCGCCTTGCACATCATAAGAACGAAAGGGGGAAACAATGCTGCGCAGCTACGTACGCCTGGTGCTGTTCGCACTGGGGTTGATGGTCGCGGTCCAGATTCCGGGCTTCATCAAGGATTACGCGCAACGCGTCGATGCCCACCGCATCGAGGCGACCCAGGCATTGCAGGGGTTCAAGGATACGTCCGGGCAGTTCTTCAAGGGCGATCTGAATGCCCTGGTGGCGCATTACCGTGGCAGCGCCGACCCGGTGTTTCAGCGCGACGCCGACAACATCGAGCGGCTGATCCGCCGCGCCCAGTTGTTCGAGAATGAATGGCAGGCGCTGCAGGGCAACTGGTACCAGCGCGCCCTGCACATGGTGACCGCGCCGAATCACGAGCTGCTGCAGGAGACCTACGCCAACTAC
Organism: Pseudomonas sp. NY15437; assembly: GCF_048068435.1. Taxonomy (NCBI): domain Bacteria; kingdom Pseudomonadati; phylum Pseudomonadota; class Gammaproteobacteria; order Pseudomonadales; family Pseudomonadaceae; genus Pseudomonas; species Pseudomonas sp. NY15437. The sequence continues at coordinate 88,704 of NZ_JBLUQC010000018.1, read as the reverse complement.
CGTTACCAGGTGGTACTGGAGCCCGAGGCCATCGGCTGGGCGCTGGCCGGCGGCCTGCTGCTGGCGTGGATCGCCGAAGTGCTGATGGCCTCGGTCGCCGCGCTGGTGGGGCTGGGGGATAACCGCCGGGCGTCGCGGCGGCATTGGAACTGATCGCTGAGGTTTCTGCAGGTCGAACTCCGTTACACCCGCCAGCGTAGGAGCGGACTTGTCCGCGATGACATTCGGCGCGATGGGGGCCAATCGCGGACGGAGTCCGCTCCTACGAGAGCATTTCACCGTTGCCGCGCCTCGGCAGCTCTTCGTAGGAGCGAGCTTGCTCGCGAACCTCCGTCTACCGGACGAAATGGTCTCAGGCGACGCGCCAGAATTCATGAGCCAGCTCACTCCAGCAGGTCGTGCCCGGCCTGCTTCACCGCGCCAGCGCTTGCTCCGGCGACTCATGCCGGCGGTAGGGAAACACGTCGATCACCTTCCCCGCGCGAATCTGCTCCTGCAGGCTCTTCCAGTAGTCGGCGTCGAACAGGTTGCCGTGCAGCTTGGCAAACTGCCGGCGCAGCTTCAGGTCGACGAACAGGAAGCGCGGGAATTCCTCGGGGAACACGTCCATCGGCCCCACCGAGTACCAGGGCTCGGATGACATCTCGTCTTCCTCGTAGCGGGCCGGCGGGATGTGGCGGAAGTTCACCTCGGTGAGGTAGCTGATCTCGTCGTAGTCGTAGAACACCACGCGGCCATGGCGGGTGACGCCGAAATTCTTCAGCAGCATGTCGCCGGGGAAGATGTTCGCCGCCGCCAGTTGCTTGATCGCCAGGCCGTAGTCCTTCAGCGCCTCTTCCACCTGCGCGGGCGTGGCGTGTTCCAGGTAGATGTTCAGCGGGGTCATGCGGCGCTCGGTCCAGCAGTGGCGGATCAGCACCACGTCGCCCTCCAGCACCACGGTGGAGGGCGCGACCTCCAGCAGTTCGGCGAGGCAGTCCGGGTCGAACTTGCGCACCGGGAAGCGGAAGTCGGCGAACTGCTGGGTGTCGGCCAGGCGCCCGACGCGGTCGTGGTTCTTCACCAGCTGGTACTTCTGGATCACCGTGGCATGGTCCACGGTCTTGGCCGGGTTGAAGTTGTCCTTGATGATCTTGAACACCGTGTTGAAGCCCGGCAGGGTGAACACGCTCATCACCATGCCGCGCACGCCGGGGGCCATGACGAAGCGGTCGTCGGTGGTGGCCAGGTGGTTGATCAGCGCGCGGTAGAACTCGCTCTTGCCCTGCTTGTAGAAGCCGATGGAGGTGTACAGCTCTGCGATGTGCTTGCCCGGCAGCAGGCGCTTGAGGAAGGCGACCATCTCCGCCGGCACCGGCGCGTCGACCATGAAGTAGGAGCGGGTGAAGGAGAAGATGATCGAGACTTCCGCCTCGTCGGTGATCACCGTGTCGAACTGGATGCCGCGCCCCTCGTGGTGGACCAGCGGGAACACCAGCGGCCACTGCTCGTCCGGGGTGAACAGGCGGCCCACGACATAGGCGCCCTTGTTGCGGTAGAACACCGAGCCGATCAGCTCGATGGTCAGGGTCGGATCCTTGCACACCCAGTCCGGCAGGTTGGCGTGCAGCAGGCTGTCCATGCGCTGCAGGTCGCGCTCGCGATCGTCGTAGTCCACGGCGAAGCGGTAGTCGTCGAAGATGCGCTCCAGCGCTTGGCGCAGCTGGCCGCCGGGGCGGTAGATGCGCGTGTGCGGGTCGCGCGAGTGGGCGCGCAGCGAGGGCCGGGTGGTGTGCACGAACATCGTGCCGTCGCTGATGTTGTCGTGGCTGAACAGGCCGCAGAAGATCGAGTTGAACCAGGTCTCGGCCAGTTCGTCGTCCAGCCGCGGGTCGATGAGGGTGATGTAGGCGCTCTTGACGATGGGCCAGCGCTCGACGTCCACCAGGTCGATGCCGGCCATGGCGCGGGTGAGGCGGCCGACGGTCTCGGCGACCATTTCCTCGTACAGCTCGATGCGCTCGGCAGAGGCGCGCTGGGCCTCCTGCCATTGTGCCTGCTCGAAACGCGCGGGCGCTCCGGCGGTGATCTGGTGGAACTTCGCACGGTAGTCGTCGAAGCCTTCGAGGATCAGGGTCGCGATCTCGGTCGCCGGCCAGTGCTGAGCCATGGGAGCGCCTCTGCTGGGTTCTTGTGCAGCGAGCTTAGCCACGGGGGGCGGTGAGGGAAAGGGTGGATTCGCCAGGTTCTGGTGCAACTTTCCGGCAAGTTTCGCGCGTATGCTGGTCAGCCTTCCTCCTGGAAAACCCCGGCAAGGAGCCGCCGCGTAATGGACGACATCCGCACCGAACGCTGCACCGAGCAGCACATCCCGGGCCTTGCGGCCCTCTACAACGACCCGGCCGTGGCCCGCCAGGTGCTGCAGATGCCGTACCAGGCCCCGGAGCTGTGGCGCAAGCGACTGGTGCTGGACGACGAGCGCCGGGTGACGCTGATGGCGAAGCAGCAGGACCAGGTGATCGGCAGCGCCAGCCTGGAGCAGTTTCCCCGCGTGCGCCGCAGCCACTGCGGCAGCATCGGCATGGGAGTGGCTGTCGCCTGGCAGGGCCGCGGGCTGGGCACGCGGCTGCTGACCGAGCTGATGGAGGTGGCCGACAACTGGATGGGCCTGCGCCGCGTCGAGCTGACCGTCTACACCGACAACGCGCCGGCCATTGCGCTGTACCGCAAGTTCGGCTTCGAGGTCGAAGGCACGCTGCGCGAATTCGCCCTGCGCGACGGTGTATATGCCGACGTGCTGAGCATGGCGCGGCTGCGCCGCGCCTGAGAGTGGACTTTGAAAGTCAGCTGTGGATGGATGGTCTTCACCACTGGCGTAGGCTGGTGGTCTGCCCGCTCTGGAGTCTTCCGCGATGAACATCGCTGCCTTGTTCAACCTGCTCGCCCTGGCCGCCATCTGGGGCGCCAGCTTCCTCTTCATGCGCCAGTTGGTGCCGGCGATCGGCGTGATGCCGACGGCGTTCTTCCGGGTCTTCCTGTCGGCTATCGGCCTGGTGGTCATCCTGTTGGCGATGCGTACCCGCTGGGACTTTCGCGGCAAGCTGTGGCGCATCCTGCTCATCGGCGTGATCAGTTCGGGCATCCCGGTGCTGATGTACAGTCTGGCGGCGCAGACGCTGCCGGCGGGTTACTCGGCGATCTTCAACGCCACCACGCCGCTGATGGGCGTGCTGATCGGCTCGCTGTTCTTCGGCGAGGCGCTCACCGGCGCCAAGGCCGGCGGCGTGCTGCTGGGGCTGGCGGGCGTTGCGGTGCTCACCCGCGCCGGCCCCGTGCCGTTTGACGCCGGGCTGCTCTGGGGCGCTGCCGCGTGCCTGGTGGCAACCACCTGCTACGGCTTCGCCGGCTTCATCACCAAGCGCTGGATCAATGACCAGGGCGGGCTGGATTTCGCCGTCTCGGCCCTGGGCAGCCAGACCGGCGCGACCCTGTGCCTGCTGCCGTTCTTCCTCGGCACCAGCCTGGACATGCCGCTGGCGCCGCTGGCCGAGCCGAAGGTCCTGCTGGCGCTGGCGGGGTTGGGCTTGCCCTGCACCTCGTTCGCCTACGTCCTGTACTTCCGCCTGCTGGCCAGCATCGGCCCGCTGAAGACCATGACGGTGACCTTCCTGATCCCGCCGTTCGGCGTGTTCTGGGGCGTGCTGCTGCTGGACGAGTCGCTGTCCTGGGCGCACCTGCAGGGCGGCGTGCTGATCGCCCTGGCGCTGTGGCTGGTGCTGCGCCCGGCGCCATTGCCGAAGGTGGAGGCGGCGGGGTGAGGCTCAACAGGCGTTCTCTGATAGCGCTTACCTAAGGGGCGCCCTCTCCCCAGCCCTCTCCCTGAAGGGAGAGGGAGCCTTCCTCGGCGAGATTCGAGATCTGTGTTCTCCCGGTGAGAACAAGGAGCTTCGAAACTTCCAGGCTGTGCCGGACAGTCCCCTCTCCCTTCAGGGAGAGGGTTAGGGAGAGGGCAAGCCCCCTCAGCGCTATCAGTTATCCACAACCCGCACCGCCCCGGTAACCCTCACCGGAGCCGCCTGGCGAAACACCAGCATCAACCCCACCACGATCAGCCCCATGCCCAGCAGGCCGAGGGCGGACAGCCGATTGCCGAACACCGCGTAATCCATCAGCGCCGTGACCGCCGGCACCAGGTAGAACAGGCTGGTGACATTGACCAGGTTGCCCGCCGCGATCATCCGATAGAGCAGCACGGTGGCCAGCACCGAGACCATCAGCCCCATCCATAGCGCGCTGAGGATGAACGCCGCATTCCACTCCACGTGCAGCGGCTGGAACGGCGCGACGGCGAGGCACAACAGGAGCCCGGCGATGTACTGCAGGGGCAGGGTGCCCAAGGGGTTCTCGCGGATGTTCTTCTGCAGGATCGAACCGCCGGTGATCGACAGCAGTGCGAGCAGGCTGCACGCCAACCCGGCGAAGCTCAGCCCGGCCAGTCCGATGCTCTGGTAGACCACCATCACCAGCCCGATCAGCCCCAGCGCGAGACCGCCCAGCCGCGCTGGCGAATGCCGGCGTTCGAGCAGGAAGCTGGTCAGCATCGGCTGCACGCCCAGCACCGTGGCGATGACGCCGGGGGTAACGTGCAGGTCCAGCGCCATCAGGTAGAAGATCGGGTAGATGCCCAGCATGACCAGGCCGGTGAGCACGGCCTGGCGCACCGCCTTGCGTCCGCGCGGCCAGCGCAGGCCGAGCAGCGGCGAGAGGATCAGCAGCGCCGCCAGGGCCGTCCCGAAGCGGGCGACGAGGAAGGCCATCGGCGAGGCCTGGGCCAGGCCCCATTTGCTGATGATGGCGGCGCTGCTCCACAGCAGCACGAACAGGGAGGTACTGGCCAGGCCGGCCAGTGTCGAGCGGTTGAGCGAAATCATGGCATTGCACCTGTCGTCAGGCAGATCACGACCGGCCGTCGTTGGCCGGCCACAGGCCGGGAGCCGCGTCCGTTGGCGCGCAGGACCGGGCAGTGGAAAACGCGTGGGGCGTCAGCGACTCACGCCGGGTGGCAGAGGCGGCGCAACAGCGACGACAGGAGGAGGGCAGGTGCTGCCCATACCCGCGCCGCGGGCCGGGGAGGCTGCAGCGGTGTTTGCCGGATCGGGCAATGGGTATCGGGACATGGCGGGCAGACCTGTGCAGTGGCGCAGCCAGCGTGCTGCGTGGGCTGACTATAACGGCGCAGCGGGCCCGCCGCGAGCGGTGTGCGAGTCGCGCGGCAATTCGCGACTTCTGCGACAGAAACGACCGCGCAGGCAGAATGCTCCAGTGCTGATGCCTTTCGGAGGAGCGAGCTTGCTCGCGAACCGATATTCGTCGCGGGCTTCGTTCGCGAGCCAGCTCGCTCCTGCAGGGAGGTTCCGCGAAATCCGGCCCGGTGCCATCGACAGAAACGACAACGCGCGGCCAGGGCCGCGCGTTGTCAGGCAAGGGTGACGCTTACTTGCCGGTCTTGATGGTGTTCCAGGTGCGGGTGCGCACGCGGTCGATCTTCATCGGCATGGATTCGAGGGCGAACAGCTTGGCCATCTTGTCCTGCGGCGGGTAGATCGCCGGGTCAGCCTTGATCGCCTTGTCCACCAGCGGGTCGGCGGCCAGGTTGCCGTTGGCGTAGTGCACGTAGTTGCTCACGCCGGCCATCACGTCCGGGCGCAGCAGGTAGTTCATGAAGGCGTAGGCGGCCTTCTCGTCCGGTGCGTCGTTGGGCATGGCGACCATGTCGAACCACAGCGGCGAGCCTTCCTTCGGGGTGGAGTACTGGATTTCCACACCGTTCTTGGCTTCCTTGGCGCGGGTGGCGGCCTGCAGGATGTCGCCGGAGAAGCCGACGGCTACGCAGATCTCGCCGTTGGCCAGGTCGCTGACGTACTTGGAGGAGTGGAAGTAGCGGATGTACGGACGCACCTTGAGCAGCGCTTCCTCGGCCTTCTTGTAGTCATCCAGCTTCTGGCTGTGATGCGGCAGGCCCAGGTAGTTCAGGGTGATCGGCAGCAGCTCCGGGCCGTTGTCAAGCACCGCCACGCCGCACTTGGCCAGCTTCTCCATGTTCTCGGGCTTGAAGAAGAGGTCCCAGGAGTCGATCGGCGCGTTGTCGCCCAGCACTTCCTTGACCTTCGCCGGGTTGTAGCCGACGCCGGTGGTGCCCCACAGATAGGGGAAGCCGTGCTCGTTGCCCGGATCGTTCACTTCCAGCGCCTTCATCAGCACCGGGTTGAGATTCTTCCAGTTCGGCAGCTGGCTCTTGTCCAGCTTCTTCAGCGCGCCGGCCTGGATCTGCTTGGCCATGAAGTGGTTCGACGGCACCACGATGTCGTAACCGGATTTGCCGGTCATCAGCTTGCCATCGAGGGTCTCGTTGCTGTCGTAGACGTCATAGGTCGCCTGGATGCCGGTTTCCTTGGTGAAGGTCGGCACGGTGTCCGGGGCGATGTAGTCGGACCAGTTGTAGATCTTCACGCTGTCGGCCTGGGCGGCGCCGGCGGCCATCGTGAGCGAGAGTGCAAGGGTGGAGAGCAACGGGGCGGAAATTTTCATTCTTGTGTTCCTGACAACGGTGCGGAATGCCCAGGCCATCTGCGAAAGATGAGCGACGCTGCGTCGCGGGCTGGGCAAGAATTAACCATTTTGTCGGAACATGGCGAGGGGCCATGGCTGCCTGCGGGTCCGCAGACAGCGCACGTGACTGCAATCGCACCGATTCGGAACGGCAGGTGGGAATCCGCCCCGCAAAGGGGCGGAATAGAGCTTACTGGACCAGTTCCTGATCCTCGAACAGGCCGTCGAAGAGCATGGTGGAGAGGTAGCGCTCGCCCGAATCCGGCAGCACCACGACGATGGTCTTGCCCTGCATGGTCGGCTCTTCGGCGAGCTTCACCGCGGCGGCCATGGCGGCGCCGCTGGAGATGCCGCAGAGGATGCCTTCTTCCTGCATCAGGCGCAGGGCCATGTTCTTGGCATCCTCGTCGGCGATGGTGGCGACGCGGTCGACCAGCGACAGGTCGAGGTTCTTCGGCACGAAGCCGGCGCCGATGCCCTGGATCTTGTGCGGGCTGGGCTTGACCTCTTCGCCGGCCAGGGTCTGGCTGATCACCGGCGAGCCGACCGGCTCCACGGCCACCGACAGGATCGGCTTGCCCTTGGTGTTCTTGATGAAGCGCGACACCCCGGTGATGGTGCCGCCGGTGCCAACGCCCGCCACCAGCACGTCCACCGCGCCATCGGTGTCGTTCCAGATTTCCGGGCCGGTGGTCTTCTCGTGGATCGCCGGGTTGGCCGGGTTGTCGAACTGTGCCGGCATGAAGTACTTCGCCGGGTCGCTGGCGAGGATTTCCTCGGCCTTGGCGATGGCGCCCTTCATGCCCTTGGCCGGCTCGGTCAGCACCAGTTCGGCGCCCAGGGCCTTGAGCACCTTGCGCCGCTCCAGGCTCATGGAGGAGGGCATGGTGAGGATCAGCTTGTAGCCGCGGGCGGCGGCGACGAAGGCCAGGCCGATGCCGGTGTTGCCCGAGGTCGGCTCGACCAGGGTCATGCCCGGCTTCAGGCGGCCGTTGGACTCGGCATCCCAGATCATGTTGGCGCCGATCCGGCACTTCACCGAGTAGCCCGGGTTGCGCCCTTCGATCTTGGCCAGGATGGTGACGCCGCGCGGGGCGATGCGGTTGATCTGTACCAGCGGCGTGTTGCCGATGGACTGCGCGTTGTCTGCGTAAATGCGGCTCATGATGAGAGTCCTTGTCGCTCGAAGGTGATCCGAAAGCCTATGCCCAGCCCGCCCTCCAGTCCAGACGCAGAACCGGCGCAAAGATGGGCGCGGCCTCGCAGGCGCCGGGCTTCACTGGAAACCGCAAAGCGCCGCCGGATATCACGCGTGGCTAGGCCGGGCGCGACCGGGCATTCAGTGACTGAATGCCCGTCCTGCGTTCACAGTCGAGTGCCATGCGCGTTATAGTCGCAGTCCCCCACACGCACATTTCCGCCCGGGCCTACCCCCGGCCGCTACCGTTCGAGGATTCACCGATGAAGTTCGAAGGCACCCAGTCCTACGTCGCCACCGACGACCTCAAGCTGGCGGTCAACGCCGCCATCACCCTGCAGCGGCCGCTGCTGGTGAAAGGCGAGCCGGGCACCGGCAAGACCATGCTGGCCGAGCAGCTGGCGGAGTCCTTCGGCGCCAAGCTGATCACCTGGCACATCAAGTCCACCACCAAGGCCCACCAGGGCCTCTACGAGTACGACGCGGTCAGCCGCCTGCGGGACTCGCAGCTGGGCGTGGACAAGGTCCACGACGTGCGCAACTACATCAAGAAGGGCAAGCTCTGGGAGGCCTTCGAGGCCGAGGAGCGCGTGATCCTGCTGATCGACGAGATCGACAAGGCCGACATCGAGTTCCCCAATGACCTGTTGCAGGAACTCGACAAGATGGAGTTCTTCGTTTACGAGACCAACGAGACCATCAAGGCCAAGCAGCGCCCGATCATCATCATCACCTCCAACAACGAGAAGGAGCTGCCGGACGCCTTCCTGCGCCGCTGCTTCTTCCACTACATCGCCTTCCCCGACCGCGAGACCCTGCAGAAGATCGTCGACGTGCACTACCCCAAGATCAGCGGCACGCTGGTCAGCGAGGCGCTGGACATCTTCTTCGACGTGCGCAAGGTGCCGGGCCTGAAGAAGAAGCCTTCCACCTCCGAGCTGGTGGACTGGCTGAAGCTGCTGATGGCCGACAACATCGGCGAAGCCGTGCTGCGCGAGCGCGACCCCACCAAGGCCATCCCGCCGCTGGCCGGTGCGCTGGTGAAGAACGAGCAGGACGTGCAACTGCTCGAACGCCTGGCGTTCATGAGCCGCCGCGCCAGCCGCTGATGCTTTTGCTCCCTCTCCCTTCAGGGAGAGGGCGGGGGAGAGGGAGATGGTCCCGTGCCGTGCTTGCCCTCTCTCTAACCCTGGCTACGCGCCCCGCTCCGAAGGGAGAGGGAACCGTTACCTGCGATTTCCGAGGGCATATCCATGCTGCTCAACCTGTTCAACGAAATGCGCGCGGCCAAGGTGCCGGTGTCGGTGCGCGAGCTGCTCGACCTGATCGATGCGCTCAAGCACCGCGTCGTGTTCGCCGACATGGACGAGTTCTACTACCTCGCCCGCACCATCATGGTGAAGGACGAGCGCCATTTCGATAAGTTCGACCGGGCCTTCGGCGCCTACTTCAAGGGCCTGGAAAAGCTCGACGACCACCTCAAGGCGCTGATCCCCGAAGAGTGGCTGCGCAAGGAATTCGAGCGCCTGCTGACCGACGAGGAGCGCGCGCAGATCCAGTCCCTGGGCGGCCTGGACAAGCTCATCGAGGAGTTCAAGAAACGCCTGGAAGAGCAGAAGGAACGCCACGCCGGCGGCAACAAGTGGATCGGCACCGGCGGCACCAGCCCGTTCGGTTCCGGCGGCTTCAACCCCGAGGGCATCCGCGTCGGCGACGCCGGCAAGCGCCAGGGCAAGGCCGCCAAGGTGTGGGACCAGCGCGAGTACAAGAACCTCGACGACCAGGTCGAGCTGGGCACGCGCAACATCAAGATCGCCCTGCGCCGCCTGCGCAAGTTCGCCCGCGAAGGCGCGGCGGAAGAGCTGGACATCGACGGCACCATCGACCACACCGCCAAGGATGCCGGCCTGCTCAACATCCAGATGCGCCCCGAACGCCGCAACACCGTGAAGCTCCTGCTGCTGCTGGATATCGGTGGCTCCATGGACGCCCACGTGAAGGTTTGCGAGGAACTGTTCTCGGCCTGCAAGACCGAGTTCAAGCACCTGGAGTATTTCTACTTCCACAACTTCATCTACGAGTCGGTGTGGAAGAACAACCTGCGCCGCTCCAGCGAGCGCACGGCCACCTTCGACCTGCTGCACAAGTACGGACCGGACTACAAGGTGGTGTTCGTCGGCGACGCCGCCATGGCGCCCTACGAGATCACCCAGGCCGGCGGCAGCGTCGAGCACTGGAACGAGGAAGCCGGCTACGTGTGGATGCAGCGCTTCATGGAGAAGTACAAGAAGCTCATCTGGATCAACCCGTACCCCAAGGACACCTGGAACTACACCGCTTCCACGGGCCTCGTGCGCGAGCTGGTGAAGGAGCAGATGTACCCGCTGACCTTGAGCGGCCTGGAAGAAGGCATGCGCTTCCTCTCCCGCGGTTGACCGCTTGCGGGCCCCAGGACAGTGCATCTGCACCGTCCGGTGTCCACAAAGGTAACCCCGCGCGCGGGCCGATGAAGGCCCGCGGCGCGTTCCAGGCCCCGTCCCATGGGGATCGATCCGGCCACGCTGGGTGGCCGGCACGCAACTTGCCTGCCCCTGAGCTGCGCTTGAGCCGGTAACACACCCGCCGGCGCGCCGTAGCGTCTACGATGGGCACGACATGAATCCACTGACCTTCTCCCGCTCCACCTGGCTCAACTCCCTGCACATGACCTCCCTGACCGTCGCGCTGATGGAATCGGAAGGGCACAGCCGCGAGGCCATCCTCGAAGGCAGCGGCATCACCGGCGACGACCTGCTCGACCTGCGCCGGCTGGTCAGCCCCTGGCAAGAGCAGCAGGTCTTCGCCAACGTGCAGAACCTCGCTGGCGAACCCGCCCTCGGCCTGCGCCTGGGCGTGCGCACACGGATCACCGCCTACGGGCTGCTGGGCTACGCGCTGATCTCCGCGCCGACGCTGGGCGAGGCGCTGCGCATCGGCCTGAGCTACCCGGTGTTGCTGGGCACCTACTTCCACCTCTCGCTGGAAGTGGACGGCGACATGGCCTGGCTGGTCGCCACCGGCTACGGCGAGGAGGAGGCCATGCGCCCGTTCAACACCGAGTTGTGCCTGGGCTCGCTGAAGGTGGCCTGCGCCGACCTGCTCGGCCAGCCGCTGCCGCTGGTGCGTGCCGAATTCGACTACGAAGGCCCGGCGGAACGCCACGCCGCCTACGCCACGCTGTTCGGCTGCCAGCTGAGCTTCGATTGTCCGCGCAGCGCCATCGGCTTCCCCGCCAGTTGGCTGGACATGCGCCTGCCGCTGGCCGACGCCGTGACCCACCGCGAGATGCTCGAACAGTGCCGCCGCCAGAACATCGACCTGGCCGCGCGCCGTGCCTGGCTCGACAAGGTCCGCGCCATCCTCGGCGAACGCCTGCAGGAACCACCGGGCCTGGAGGAGCTGGCGCGGCGCCTGAACTGCTCCTCGCGCAGCCTGCGCCGCCACCTGCAGCAACAGCAGACCAGCTACCAGCAACTGCTCGACGAACTGCGCTTCGCCCGCGCCAAGGAATTGCTGCAGGACGGCGACATGCCCATCTACCGCATCGCCGAGGAACTGGGCTTCAGCGAAACCGCCAGCCTGCGCCACGCCTTCCAGCGCTGGAGCGGCCAGCCGCCGAGCCACTTTCGGGCATAGAGAGCCGCGCCTGAAATTTCTGTCGGCCTTGCCGTGGATCAACTAGCCCATGGAGTCGCCGGGCATAGCCTTGTGCAATCCCACAAGGAACCCCGAGGGCCTCACCATGGCCAAGAAATTCCCCCTCAATCCGCCGCACCCCGAGCGTATCTGCTGGGGCTGCGACCGCTACTGCCCGGCGACCAACCTGGCGTGTGGCAACGGCGCGGACCGCACCATGCACCCGGCCGAGATGCTCGGGGATGACTGGTACCAGTTTGGTGACTGGGGCATCGAGCCACCCAGTACGATTGCTGCCGTGCAGCTGGAGCCGTCCAGCTGAGGCACACCCGCGCCGTTGCGGCGCCGGGCATGAAAAAAAGCGCGCACTCCCTCCCCGGAGTGCGCGCTTTTTTCGTCATCAGCCCTTGGCTGGAGTGATGCCGTAGATCTTCTGGAAGCGGGCGATCAGGGCGTCCGGTTTCTTCTCTTCCTTCTGCATCAGGTACACCACGCGCTCGCCGTTGGGGCCGCTGGCGATTTCGGTGTGGCGGAAGATCGGCTCGCCCAGGCCGTTCATGTCGACCATGTCGCCGTAGCGCTGGGCCACGTAGATCACGCCGCCCTGGCGGATTTCGCCGTAGAAGCCGGCGGCCGGGGGCAGGCTCTGCTTGTAGAACTGGTAGGCGGCGATCTTCTTCGCATCCTTGCCCTGGTCCTCGGCGCGCACGACCAGCACGACGTTCTGGCCGAACTTGTCCTTCTCGCCGACCTCCTTGGTGTAGGTGGTCTTGCCGGTCACCAGGTAGTCCCGGTAGACGGTGGCGTCGTCGAACAGGTAGAGGGTGTCGTCGGTACGCACCAGGTACCAGTCGTCGTTGTTGGGCGTGGCTTCCTTGCTGGCGACCGGAGCCTGGACGGCGCAGCCGGCGAGGGCGGCGACCAGCAGGGCGAGGGATGCAGCTTTGTGGGCAGTCTTTTTATTGAACATCGCGGGGGCTTCCCTGGGTTGAAAGCCTGCGAGTTTCACCGGGCCAGATAACGGATTGATGACGGGCAAATGACGAATTGTTTCGCCACCGCAGCGCCCGGAGCGCGGGCGCTGCGAACGATCCTCGGAGGATTCAGGGGCGGGCTTCGAGGATCAGGTTGAACGGCGTTTGCGCCGCGCGGCGGAAGCGGCTGAAACCGGCCTCCTCGAAGACCTGGCGCAGGCGGGCCTCGCCGGCCTGCGCGCCGAGCCCCAGGCCCACTTCCTGGGACAGCGAGTTGGGCGTGCAGATGAAGGTGGAGGCGGCGTAGAACAGCCGGCCGACCGGGTTCTGGTTGTCGTCCAGGTGGTCGTTGGCGAAGGGTTCCACCAGCAGCACCGTGCCGTCCGGTTTCAGCGCCTGGCGCGCGTGTTGCGCGGCGCCTACCGGGTCGCCCATGTCGTGCAGGCAGTCGAAGAAGCAGATCAGGTCGTACGCGTTGCCGGGGTAGTCCTTGGCGCTGGCACGCTGGAAGCGGGCGCGCGTGGCGACCTCGGCCTGGTCGGCGCGCTGGTTGGCCACATCGATGGACGGTTGGTGGTAGTCGAAGCCGACGAAATTCGAGGCCGGGAAGGACTGCGCCATGACGATGGTGGAGGCGCCGTGGCCGCACCCGACGTCCGCCACCTGGGCGCCGCGTTCGAGCTTGCCGACCACCCCGTCCAGCGCCGGCAGCCACTCGGCCACCAGGTGGGCACGGTAGCCGGGGCGGAAGAATTTCTCGGTGCCGGAGAACATGCAGGGGTGGTGGTCGCCCCAGGCCAGGCCGCCGTCGCCACGCATGGCGGCGACCAGCTTGTCCTTGTCGTGGTAGAGCGCGGCGACGACCGAGGCGCCGCCGGCGACGTAGACCGGCGAGTCCTCGATGGCCAGCGCCATGGCCTGTTCTTCGGGCAGGCGGAAGGTGCCGTCCTGGTGCTCCATGTAGCCGGAGGCGGCGTGGGCGCTGAGCCATTCGCGCAGCAGGCGGGCGTTGCAGCCGCTGCGCTCGGCCAGTTGCGCCGGGCTGAGCCAGTGGCCGTCGGCCATGGCTTTGTAGAGGCCCAGTTCCTCGCCCAGGATGATGTTGGCGAGCATTGCCGCGCCACCCATGTCGGTGACCAGCTTGCCCATGAATTCGTTGAGTCTGGCTTCGTCCATCGCGCGAACTCCCGTACGCAGCCGCAGGCGAGCCCCGCGGCAATCGAGGAAGGAAGGCGACAGGCGGCAATGCCGGCTGCCGCGACGGGCGCCGGCCAACGGCGGGCACAGGACGCTGCAGGCGCAACGGCGGCTCCCATGCGGGACTGTTGCGCGAAGGCCGGCAGGTGGGGCTGCCGGCGTAACCTTTTCATTCTACGGCGCTGGATTCGACCCGGTGTCATCGCCGACTTGCGGTGCTGCCGTGTCCTCGGCGCGCGCCACCTGCGGCCGCTGCAGGATGAGGTTCTGCGGCGTGCTCAGGCTGATGCCGGCCTCGCGCAGGCCGCTGAAGATGGTGAACAGCAGGTCGCTCTTGGTCGAATACACTGCGCGCGGGCTGCTGACGTTGCCCGAAGCCGCCAGGGTCAGCCCGGTGGCGCTCAGGTCCTTGAAGGTCACCGACGGGGCGGGCGTCTCTACGATGTTCTCGTGTTCGGTATAGGCCTTGAGCATCAGCTCGCGGACCTTCTGCACGTCGGTGTCCAGCGGCAGCGTGAGGTTGATGCCCACCACGCCCAGGGCGCTGCCCATGGTCACGTTGCGTACGTTCTGCGAGATGAACTGAGAGTTCGGCACGATCACCGTGGACTGGTCGGACATCTGGATTTCCGTGGCGCGCACGTTGATCCGCCGGATGTCGCCCTCCACGCCGCCGGTCAGGCTGACCCAGTCGCCGACCTTCACCGGGCGCTCGGTGAGCAGGATCAGGCCGGAGATGAAGTTCTGCACGATGGCCTGCAGGCCGAAACCGATGCCCACCGACAGGGCGCTGACCACCCAGGTCAGGCTGGTGAGGTTGATGCGCAGCGCCGAGAGCACCAGCAGCACCAGGATGACCATGCCGATGTAACCCACCAGGGTCACCAGCGAGGCGCGCATGCCGGCGTCCATATTGGTTTCCGGCAGCAGCTCGTCGGCCAGCCAGCGCTTGAGCAGACGCAGGCCGAACAGGCCGGCGGCGAGGGTGCCCAGGGCCAGCAGGATGTCCTGCGGGACGATGTTCAGGCGGCCCAGGGATTGGCCGCTCTCCACCAGTTGCACCAGCCCCTGGAGCAACTCGCCGGGGCTGGTGCCGGAAGTGGAGAAGGCGATCAGCAGGGTCGACAACACCAGCAACGTGCGCCCGGCGCCGGTCAGCAGGGTGGCGAACTGTGCCTGGTGGCGCGGGTCGACGCCGAGGTTCTGCGCCAGCCGTTCGCCGATGGGTTGGCGCGGCGACAGCAGCACTTCGCAGAGGTCGACGAACAGTGTCGTCAGCAGGTAGCCGGTGGCGCACACCACGCTGGCCCAGAGCAGCTTGCCGGCAAAGAAGTAGGCCAGCGACAGGTAGCCGGTGACCAGCGCCAGGACGATCAGCAGCACGGTCACCAGCATCGCCAGCACGAGGATGCCCGCCAGCGCGGACGTCTCGTGCCCTTCGGCTTCACGGCGGGCGCGGCGGTAGCGATATAGCGCGATGCCGTACAGCACGGCGGTCGCCAGGGCGGTGATGCCGTTGACCGCCACGGTCAGCGCGAGGCTGGCGCCGCTGGCGCTGTTGATGCGGTCGAGGGTGCCCAGCACCAGCAGCAGCCAGGCCATCAGCCAGGGGAAGGGGGAGAGGGCGGTGGCCACCGGGTCGGGCAGGTCGGGCAGGCGCCAGGACGGGCGCTGTACGGCGAGCAGTGCGCGACCAAGGCCGGCGGTGAAGGTGCAGAAGATCACCAGCGAGAGCATCTGGTCGCCCAGGTTGGCCATGTTGCCGCTGAGCTGCTCGTGCCAGTTCATGCCCTCGTGGATCACCGTGGCGCCGCCGCCGAGGGTGAGGATGGTGGCCAGGCTGACCGCCACCGCCAGGGCGCTGCGGCGCAGGCGTCCGACCGGAATCCAGCGGATCATCGCCTTGGTCAGCAGTTGTTCGAGCAGGCGCCGGCCGGGTATCCACAGCATCACCGCGACCAGCAGGCTGGCGACGAAGGGCCAGCGGTGCTCCGGTTGCCAGGTGGTGGCGAAGGCGTTGCCGATCTGCGCGCGCATGGATTGCAGGCGCGTCAGGTCATCGTCGGTGGGGCGGATCAGGGTCGACCAGAAGCGCGGGCTCAGCGGCGGCGGGTAGCGCGTGGCGATCTGCGAGTTGAACTGGCTGCGGCGCAGGTTGACGATCTGTGCGGCGAGGTCCTGGGCGTCCTTGTCCAGCTGGTTGGCGCGCGCCAACTGTTTCTGCAGATCCTTTTGCGCATCCGTCAGGTCGCTGCGCTGCTTGCTCAGGCTCTGTGCCTCGTTGGGCGTCGCTGGGCCGAGCACCTTGAGCTGGTCCTCGGTGCGCGACAGCGCCGCGCCGATGTCGGTGGCGTTCTGCTCCGCGCGGGCCTGCACGGCCAGCGCCGACTGCCGCAGGTTGGAGAGCAGGCCATCGTCGCTGTCGGAGGAGACGCGCTGGCGGATCAGCTCCAGGCGGGCGCTGAGTTGGTCGACGCCGGCGTCCTCGGGCAGCTCCGGGAGCTGGATGGTATCGCCGGCCTGGACGTCGGTCGGCTCGTCCGCCAGCACGGCGCCGGCGCCGGCGCCGGCCAGCGACAAGGTCAGCATCAGCAGCACGCGGCTGCAGGCGCGTACGAAGGTTTCCCGCATGTTCCCCCATCCTGTGGTCAAAACGCGTGTCGGTGTTCGACCGGCCGTTGGCCGGGACAATTCCCTGGAGCATAGCGCCGCGTCGTTCGGCCCTGGTGACGCCGTGCGGCCAATCACAGCATGCAGATGGTTAAGGGTCACAAATTCTGGCCATATCGATCCCCTTTTGGCCGCTTCCGCTGTTTTGCCGCGCGTGTTCGCTGGGCAGAATTCCGTCACCGGACAACAAGAATCCTTCAGAGGGTACTCCCATGCTTACCGTGTACAGCGATGATCACCGCCTGCATTTCGGCCAGTCCGAACTGGTCGACGGCAAACTCCAGCCCTGCTTCGAAATGCCCAGCCGCGCGGACACCGTGCTGGCCCGCGTGAAGTCGCAGAACCTGGGCGAGATCATCGCCCCGAAGGACTTCGGCCTCGATCCGATCCTGCGCACGCACAACACCCGCTACGTCGAATTCCTCAAGGGCGCCTGGGCCCGCTGGGCGGCCGAAGGCCACACCGGCGACCTGGTTTCCACCACGTTCCCGGGCCGCCGCCTGCGCCGTGACGGCCCCATCCCGACCGCCCTGATGGGGGAGCTGGGCCATTACAGCTTCGACACCGAGGCGCCGATCACCGCCGGCACCTGGCAGGCCGTGTACAGCTCGGCCCAGGTCGCGCTGACCGCCCAGGACCACATGCGCCAGGGCGCCAACATGGCCTTCGGCCTGTGCCGTCCGCCGGGCCACCACGCCGGCAGCGACTTCATGGGCGGCTACTGCTTCCTGAACAACGCCGCCATCGTCAGCCAGGCCTTCCTCGACCAGGGCGCCAAGCGCGTGGCCATCCTCGACGTGGACTACCACCACGGCAACGGCACCCAGGATATCTTCTACCGCCGCAACGACGTGCTGTTCGCCTCGATCCACGGCGACCCGCTGGTGGAGTACCCGTACTTCCTCGGCCACGCCGACGAACACGGCGAAGGCGCCGGCGAAGGCTACAACCACAACTACCCGCTGGCCCACGGCACCGGCTGGGATGGCTGGTCCGCCGCGCTGGAAGATGCCTGCCGGAAGATTTCCGCCTACGCGCCGGACGCGGTGGTTGTCTCCCTGGGCGTGGATACGTATAAGGACGACCCGATTTCGCAGTTCAAGCTGGACAGCCCGGACTACCTGAAGATGGGCGCGCGCATCGCCGCCATGGGCATTCCGACCCTGTTCATCATGGAGGGCGGTTACGCGGTGGAGGCCATCGGTGTCAACGCGGTGAACGTGCTGCAGGGCTACGAAGGCGCTGCACGCTGATAAGACGAATCGGGCGGATGAGAATCCGCCCGTTTGCTTTTCATTGCTCGCAACCTTTTGCGCGAGCGCATCCAGCTGGGGAAGGACATGAACAAGAAAACCGCGCTGCGCGGCCTGCTCGCCGCCGCCACCCTCGTCACGGCCAGCGTTGCCAGCGCCGAGCCGCAAGTGCGCATCTACAACTGGTTCGACTACATCGGCCCGGACACCCTCAAGGGCTTCCAGGGCGAGACCGGCATCAAGCCGCAATACGACGTCTACGACAGCAACGAAGTGCTGGAAGCCAAGCTGCTGTCCGGCCATTCGGGCTATGACGTGGTCGTGCCCAGCGACAGCTTCCTCCCCAACTACCTCAAGGCCGGCGTGTTCCAGCCCCTGGACAAGAGCAAGCTGCCGAACTGGAAGAACCTCAACCCGGCGCTGCTCAAGGTGCTGGAGAGCAAGGACCCCGGCAACCAGTACGTGATGCCCTACATGTGGGGCACCAACGGCATCGCCTACAACGTCGACAAGGTCAAGGCGGTACTTGGCGACAACGCGCCGGTGGACTCCTGGGACCTGGTGTTCAAGCCGGAGAACCTCGCCAAGCTCAAATCCTGTGGCGTGGCCTTCCTCGACTCGCCCACCGAGGTGATCCCGCAGGTCTTGCATTACCTGGGCCTGTCGCCCAACAGCCGCAACCCGGACGACTACAAGAAGGCCGAGGAACTGCTGGCCAAGCTGCGCCCGAACATCACCTACTTCAGCTCCTCGAAGTTCGTCACCGACCTGGCCAATGGCGACGTCTGCGTGGCCCTGGCCTGGTCCGGCGGCGCGATGCAGGCGGCCAACCGCGCCAAGGAAGCGGGCAACGGCATCCACATCGAATACCGCATTCCCAAGGAAGGCGCCGCCGCCTGGTTCGACGTGCTGGCGATTCCGAAGGACTCGAAGAACGTCGAGCAGGCCCACGCCTTCCTCAACTACCTGCTGCGCCCGGAAGTGGTCGCGCCGATCTCCGACTACGTCGCCTACGCCAACCCCAACCAGGCGGCGGACGGGCTGATCTCCAAGGACCTGCACGACAACCCCAACGTCTACCCGCCGGCGGACGTGCAGGCCAAGCTGTACTCGGTGGAGATGCTGCCGCCGAAATTGGAGCGCATCCGCACCCGCACCTGGACCCAGGTGAAGTCCGGGAAGTGATGTCGCTGGCAACTGGCTGAGCAGCGGATTTCCGTTGGCGGCCGGCTGGCGTGAACTGGCATGATCGGCGGACTTTCTTCGAGGAAGTCCGCCGATTGTCCTTTCGGCTTCCCGCTTTTTTTTTCAACTGCCGAGCCTTGCCATGAACTCCCACAGCAACATCGTCGAGCGCAAGGGCGCCGACGCCTTCGCCATCCAGGTCATGACCGGCCTGTGCGTCATCTGGGGCATCCAGCAAGTGGTGGTGAAGCTGGCCGCGCCGGACATCGCGCCGATCATGCAGGCCTTCGGTCGCAACCTGGTGGCCGCGGTGGTGGTGGGGCTGCTGATGTGCTGGCGCGGCGGCTGGGAAGGCTTCCTGCGCCAGGGCACGCTCAAGGGCGGGCTGCTGGCGGGCGTGCTGTTCGCCGCCGAGTTCTTCTTCATCGCCCAGGGGCTGGTCTACACCTCGGCCTCGCACATGGCCGTGTTCATCTACACGGCGCCGATCTTCTCCGCGCTGGCGTTGCACTTCCTGCTGCCCAGCGAGCGCCTGCGGCCGCTGCAGTGGCTGGGCATCGGCGTGTGCTTCGCGGGGATCGCCCTGTGCTTCGGCGGTGGCTTCGACCTCGCCAGCATGGACAGCCGCATGTTGCTGGGCGATGCCTTCGGCGTGCTGGCCGGCTTCTCCTGGGGCATGACCACGGTGGCGGTGCGCACCACCCGGCTGTCCGAGGCGAAACCGATCCTGACGCTGTTCTACCAGCTGCTGATCGCCGCGCTGCTGTTGCCCTTCGCCGCCCTGGCGCTGGGCAAGACTGGCGACGTGAGCTTCACCGCCATCGGCGTGGGCAGCGTGCTGTTCCAGGGGCTGGTGGTGTCGTTCTTCAGCTACTTCACCTGGTTTTGGCTGCTGCGCCGCTACCTGGCGTCGAACCTCGCGGTGTTTTCCTTCATGACGCCGATGTTCGGCATCGCCTTCGGCGTGCTGATTCTCGGCGAGCCGCTGACCCTGAACTTCGTCGCTGGCGCCGTGCTGGTGCTGGCGGGCATCACCCTGGTGAGCAGCGAACAGTGGATCCGGCGGATGCTTCGCCGCTGAGTGCGGATGTGCCGCGCTCTTGATTCAGGTCAGGCGCTGCGGCGAGGGAAGGCGATAGTCTTTGTTTCAAGGAGTGAGTGGCACGGGCGGAGAGTGGGACGCCGGGCTATTCTTCCTAGGGCGGCCCATGGTGGTAACGGGCCGCCCGACCTGAATTCGAACGAGGAGGCATTCCATGAAAGTCTGGCTGCAAAGCGTTGCGTGGAAACTCGGTGTCGCGCTCGGCCTGATCGAGCCTCCACGTCTGCAACCCATCCCCATCCGCAGCGACGAACAGCGTCGCCTGATGGAGCAACGCCGGCGCTACTGATGACGCCCGCGTTACCGCAAAAGGAAAACCCGCCAGCTGGCGGGTTTTTTCTTGCCTGTCATTCGTGGGCCTTGAACCAGTCGTCGATCATGGTTTTCAGCCGCTCCCCGGAAAAGCTCGCGAAATGCCCGCCGTGGACGGTACGCACCGGCAGCGCGCGCAGGCGCGCCAGGCTGGCGGCGTAGTCGTCGAGATTGGAGTGGTAGGCATCCTCGATCAGCGGGCCGTCGTAGATGATGTCGCCGGAGAACAGCGTCTGCGTCTTCTCTTCCCACAGGCTGATGCCGCCCGGCGAATGGCCGGGGGTGTGCAGCACCTGCAGGGTGCGGTCGCCCAGGTCGAGCACGTCGCCTTCCTCGATGGTGCGGGTCGCCGGCGCGGCCTTGACGCGGTATTCGGCGTAGCACAGCGGGCAGTCCGGATGGGCGTCGAACATCTCGTCGCCGACGAAGGCCGTGGCCAGGGTGCGCTCGCCGTCGGGGCGGGCGAGGATGTCGGCTTCGGCCGGGTGCACCAGGCGCTCGTCGAACTCGTGGTGGCCGGCGATGTGGTCGAAGTGGGTGTGGCTGGCCACCGCCAGCAGCGGGCGGTCGGTGAGCCAGGGCAACTGTTCGCGCAGGCTGACCAGACCGGAGCCGCTGTCCACCAGCACGTCGCGCTCGCGGCCCTGGATGTGCCACATGTTGCAGCGGTAGAAGGGGCGGACGTAGGGCTCGTGGATCAGGCTGACGCCGTCGTAGCAGTGTCGGACTTCGAACCAGCGGTCGCGGGTGACGATCTTCATTTATTCGCGCCTTGTCATGCTGAACGTAGGGTGTGCAATTGGTCGCGGTTGTACCCCGGTACAACCTGCCATTCATTGGCGCCAGGGCCAAGCCCGGAGTACCGGAGCTCTTCGTAGGAGCGAGCTTGCTCGCGAACAATCCCGAGCTGGGCGGTTCGCGAGCAAGCTCGCTCCTACAGGCTGACGGGTTTATGGCTGTGCTGCGGGGGTTGGCTTTGCTCCCTCTCCCTGAAGGGAGAGGGGACCGTTCGGAGCGTTCGGATAATCCGGAGCCAGCCGGCGAGAGCGGGGCGCGCAGCCAGGGCGGGGGAGAGGGCGCCCGGGCCGGCTCCGTTACCTCAGGGCGCGAACGGCGCCGCTTCCATCACTTCCACGATCAGCGGGCGGTCGCTCGGCGCGGTGCGCAGCAGCTCCTGCAGGTGAGCGTAATCGCGGGCGCGTTCGGCGGCGCAGCCGAAGCCGCGGGCGATGGCGAGGAAGTCCGGGGTGTAGATGTCCACGCCCAGCGGGGTGATGTCGCGGCGTTCCATGTAGCGCTTGATCTCGCCGTAGCCGTAGTTGTTCCACAGCAGGACGATGATGCCTACCTTGGCTTCCACGGCGCTGGCCAGTTCGGTCATGGTGAACTGCAGGCCGCCATCGCCCATCAGGCTGATCACCGGGCGGCCCGGCTCGCCGAGCTTGGCGCCGATGGCCGCCGGCAGGCCGTAGCCCAGGGTGCCGTAGCCGGTGGAGGCGTTGAACCAGCGGCGGCCGCCGTCCAGCTCCACCAGGTGGTTGCCGCTGTAGACGGTCTGGGTCGAGTCGCCGACGAAGCGGGCATCGGGCAGCACGTCGAGGATGGTGTCGAACAGGGTGCGGTAGTGCGCCCAGCCGCTGAAGTCCTCGGCCAGTTGCGCGCGCACCTTGGCCGCGCGCTGGGCGCCGGGGCTGGCGGCGTCGGCCTCGCGGGCCGGCAGCAGCTCCAGCAGGGCACGCATGGCGGTGCGGGCGTCGGCCTGGATGGCGATGCTCGGGGCGAAATTACGCATCAGCTGCTGCGGGTCGATGTCGATGCGGATCAGCTGGCCGCCGATCTTGAAGTTGCCGTCGAACACCACGTCGTAGTCGGTTTCGCCCAGCTCGGTGCCGATGGCCAGTACCACGTCGGCCTCCAGCGCCAGTTCACGGACCGGAACCAGCGACTGGTTGCTGCCGACCAGCAGCGGGTGGTCCGGCTGCAGCAGGCCCTTGGCGTTGATGGTCTGCGCGGTCGGCGCGTCCAGGGCAATGGCCAGCGCGCGGGCTTCGGCCTGGGCGGCGACGCAGCCGCCACCGAGCAGCAGCAGCGGCTTCTGTGCCTTGGCCAGCTTGGCGGCGGCTTCGTGCAGCGGCGAGCGGGCCGGGGCAGGGCGGGCCAGCTGTACGCGCGGCAGCACCTGCAGGTGGTCGGCCGGGGCGGTGATGATGTCCAGCGGCAGCTCGATGTGCACGGGGCGGGGGCGCTCGCTGTCGAACACGGCGAAGGCGCGGGCCAGCACGGCCGGCAGTTCCTCGACGCTCATCAGGGTGTGGCTGAAGGCGCTGACGCCGGCGACCATGGCGCGCTGGTTGGGCAGCTCGTGCAGGTAGCCGTTGCCGTGCGCCAGGCGCGAGCGCTCGTTGACGCTGGAGATCACCAGCATGGGGATGGAGTCGGCGTAGGCCTGGCCCATGGCGGTGAGGATGTTGGTCATGCCCGGGCCGGTGATGATGAAGCAGGTGCCGGGCTTGCCGGTGACGCGCGCGTAGCCGTCGGCCATGAAGCCGGCGCCCTGTTCGTGGCGCGGGGTGATGTGGCGGATGCCGCTGTGGGGCAGGCCGCGGTACAGCTCGACGGTGTGTACGCCGGGGATGCCGAAGACGGTATCGACGCCCCAGGCTTCGAGTTGCTTGACGAGGAATTCGCCGCAGGTGGTCATGGCAGTTCCTTAAAGATTCGCAGGTAAGTCGTGATCATCATGCAAAAGGGCGCGGAGATCAGCTCGCCGCGCCCTTTTGCCCAGCTTGGTTTCTTATCAGGCCGCTTCGGCTACCGGCGCCGGGCGCGGCGACAGCAGGCTGACGACGATGAAGCTGACCAGGCCGATGGCCAGGCTGTAGTAGATCGGGGTGTTGGCATCGAAGCCGTCCTTGAGCATGAACACCAGCGCGGTGACGAAGCCCAGGGCCATGCTGGTGATCGCGCCGGCGGTGGTGGCGCGCTTCCAGTAGATGGCACCGATCAGCGGGATCAGCATGCCGCCCACCAGCAGGTTGTAGGCCAGGGTCAGGGCGCTGAGCACGTCGTTCACCACCAGGGCGATGGCCAGGACCACGACACCGGTGACCAGGGTGCAGATGCGGTTCAGGCTCAGGCGGGTGGAGCGCTGGCCGGTGACGATCGGCAGCAGGTCTTCGGTGATGGTGGTGGACGCGGCGAGCAGGCCGGCGCTGGCGGTGGACATCATCGCGGCCAGCGCGGCGGCGATCACCAGGCCACGGATGCCGTCCGGCAGGGCGGCGCTGACGATGGCGGCGAAGGCGTTGTTGACGTTGTCCAGGTCAGGCAGCAGGACCTTGGCGCACATGCCGATCAGCGCGCCGACCAGGCCGTAGATCACGCAGTACACGCCCGCGGCGGTGCCGGCGTACTTGGTGACCTTCTCGTCGCGGGCGGTGAACACGCGCTGCCAGATGTCCTGGCCGATCAGGATGCCGAAGAAGTAGATCAGGAAGTAGGTGATGATGGTGTCGTAGCCGATGGTGTGGAAGCTGAAGGCGGTCGCCGGCAGCTTGGCCACCAGTTCGTCCCAGCCGCCCACGCGGTACAGGCAGATCGGCAGCAGGATGAACATCAGGCCGACGGTCTTGATGATGAACTGCACGATGTCGGTCAGGGTCAGCGACCACATGCCGCCGATGGTGGAGTAGATCACCACGACGCCGCCGCCCAGCAGCACGGACACCCAGAACGGCAGGCCGAACAGGACCTGCATGACGGTGCCGATGGCCAGGGTGGAGACCACGCCGATCATCAGCGCGTAGGCGAACATGATCACCGCCGAGGCCTGGCGGGCCATGGGGTTGTAGCGGCGCTCCAGAACTTGCGTCACGGTGAAGATGCGCAGCTTGAGCAGCGGTTTGGCGAGGAACAGGTTCAGCGCGATGATGCCGGCGCCCAGCGCGGCGCACAGCCAGAAGCCGGAGATGCCATGGACGTAGCCCAGGCGCACGGTGCCCACGGTGGAAGCGCCGCCCAGGACGGTCGCAGCCATGGTGCCCATGTAGAACGACGGGCCGAGATTGCGGCCGGCGACGAGGTAGTCTTCATGGGTCTTGGCGCGGCGCATGCCGTACCAGCCCAGCCACAACATGCCGGCGGCATATATCAGTACGACGATCAGATCTAACGCCATGGGTCGCTTTCCTCACACTTGCATTGTCATTGTTGCCGCTCGCTCGTGGCGTGCGGTAGGGCACCGGACCGGCGGCAACCGGTCCGATGGGGTCTTTCGGGTCATGCGCTTCGCCAGGCAGCGAAGCCTGGATCAGGCCGTCGGTTCGCTGATGCTGCGCACCGGGCGGTCATGGCTGGCCACCCAGCGCGGGCCCTTGGGGCCATAGACGCCGGCCGGTTCCGGGAAGGAGCGCAGCAGGGCCAGGTAGAGCAGGGCGGCCATGCCGAGGGTGACCGGCAGGCTGATGTCGATGCCGCCGGCCAGGTTGCCCAGCGGGCCGACGAACTGGCCCGGCAGGTTGACGAAGCACAGGCCCAGCGCCGCGCTCGGGATCCACGCCCCCATGCCGCGCCAGTTCCAGCCGTTGTGGAACCAGTAGGCGCCGCCTTCCTGGCCACGGGTGAACACCTGCAGGTCGTCGGCGTGGTAGAAGCCACGGCGGATGATCAGGCCGAGGATCATGATCACCATCCACGGGCTGGTGCAGGTGATGATCAGCACGGCGAAGGTGGACACGCTCTGCACCAGGTTCGCGGCGAAGCGACCGATGAAGATGAAGGCGATGGACAGCAGGCCGATCAGCAGGGTGGCCTGCACGCGGTTGAGCAGGCGCGGGAACACGCTGGACATGTCCAGGCCCGTGCCGTACAGCGAAGTGGTACCGGTGGACATGCCGCCGATCACCGCGATCAGGCACACCGGCAGGAAGAACCAGCTCGGCGATACCGCCAGCAGGCCGCCGACGTAGTTGTTCTGCGCGATGTAGTCCGGCGCGTTGACCGCGACGATGGTGGCGGTGGCCAGGCCGAACAGGAACGGGATCAGGGTCGCCAGCTGGGCGAGGATCACCGCCAGCATGATGCGCTTCTGCGAGGTCTCGCGCGGGATGTAGCGCGCCCAGTCACCGAGGAAGGCGCCGAACGACACCGGGTTGCTCATGGCCAGCAGGGCGGCGCCGATGAAGGCGGCCCAGAAGCCTTCGCCGCCCATCTGCACGGTGCCGGCATAGCCGGCGTCGAAGGGACCGGCGAAGGCGAACAGGCCGAGCAGGAACAGCAGGCTGGCGGCCCAGACGGCGATCTTGTTGACCATCAGCATGAAGCGGAAGCCGTAGATGCAGACGATCAGCACCAGCACGGCGAACAGGCCGTAGGCCAGGCCCAGGGTCAGGTCGGTTTCCGGCAGGTCGAACAGGCGCTTGGCGCCGCCGATCAGGGCATCGCCCGAGCTCCACACGGAGAGGGAGAAGAAGGCGACGGCGGTGAGCAGCGACAGGAACGAGCCGACGATCCGCCCGTGCACGCCGAAGTGGGCGCCCGAGGAGACCGCGTTGTTGGTGCCGTTGAGCGGGCCGAACAGGCCCATGGGCGCGAGGATGATCGAGCCCACCAGCACGCCGAGCACGATGGCCCAGACGCCGGCCTGGAACGACAGCCCGAACAGCACCGGGAAGCTGCCCAGCACGGCGGTGGCGAAGGTGTTGGCGCCGCCGAAGATCATGCGGAACAGGTCGGTGGGCGTGGCGTTGCGTTCGTTGTCCGGGATCTGTTCGACCCCGAATGTCTCGATGGTGGTGATTGCGTGTGCGTTGTTCTTGTTATCCATGACTTCCTCCCGGGGAGCCCTGTCTTTATGGCGTCGGCGACGGTGACAGGTGCTCGTGTGTGGCCAACCAGCGGCCCAGTTTCGGATCACGGCGGAAGACGATGGTCTCCCGCTCGTGGTTCAGGCTTTCCTCTCCCTGGATGCGCAGCCGCGTGGCGACGTCGTGGCAGAACACCGCCACGTCCTCGCCCTGCAGGCTCACAAAGGTGTTGCTCGAAAGGCAGTCAAGGACCTCGAAACCATCGTCACGCAGCCAGCCTTCCCACACCTCGCGGTACGCCGCGCGCGAGAGCAGCGGCTGTGGCCAGGTGTGGAAGATGAAGGTGGCGTCTTCGCTGAAGGCGGCGAAGTAGGCTTCGGTGTCGGTGCGCGCGAAGGCTGCCACGAGATCGCGGGCAGCCTCCAGCACCTGTGCTACGCAGGCGTCGTTATTCATCGGTGTGCTCGTGCGCTCAGCGGCGCTCCACGCCCGGGAGGATGCAGAGCATTTCGTACAGCAGGTTGGCGCCGAGCAGCGAGGTGTTGCCGGTGGTGTCGTAGGGCGGGGAGACCTCGACCAGGTCGCAGCCGATGATGTCCAGGCCTTGGCAGCCGCGGACGATTTCCATCGCCTGGATGGTGGTCAGGCCGCCGATTTCCGGGGTGCCGGTGCCGGGCGCCCAGGCCGGGTCGATACCGTCGATGTCGAAGGACAGGTACACCGGGCCGCCGCCGACTTTCTCGCGGACTTCGGCCATCAGCGGTTCCAGCGACTTGTGCCAGCACTCTTCGGCCTGCACCACGCGGAAGCCCTGCTTGCGGCTCCAGTTGAAGTCTTCGGCGGTGTAGCCCTGCGCCCGCAGGCCGATCTGCACCACGCGGTCGCAGTCCAGCAGGCCTTCTTCCACCGCGCGGCGGAAGGTGGTGCCGTGGGCGATCTTCTCGCCGAACATGTGGTCGTTCACATCGGCGTGGGCGTCGATGTGCACCAGGCCGACCTTGCCGTGCTTCTTGTGGATGGCACGCAGGATCGGCAGGGTGATGGTGTGGTCGCCGCCCAGGGTCAGCGGGAGGATGCCGTGGTCGAGGATCTTGTCGTAGGCCTCTTCGATGATGCGCACCGCTTCCATCAGGTTGAAGGTGTTGATCGCCACGTCACCGATGTCGGCGATGTTCAGCGAGTCGAACGGCGCAGCGCCGGTGGCCATGTTGTACGGACGGATCATCACCGACTCGGCGCGGATCTCGCGCGGGCCGAAGCGGGTGCCGGAGCGCAGGGAGGTGCCGATGTCCAGGGGCACGCCGACGAAGGCGGCGTCCAGCTCGTTGAGCTCTTCGGGGGACTGGATATGCGGCAGGCGCATCATGGTGGCGATGCCGCCGAAACGCGGCATTTCGTTGCCGCCCAGGGGCTGGTGAAGTTTCTTGTCCATGGGAAGGGCCTCAGGCTGATCGCTGTCTTCGTGGAAACAGGCTTGTTGAATACTGAGACCGGATTCTCATCAGGCGGGGTAGTAGAAAAAATCGCTGGCTACAAATAATCACTTCAGAGTTTTCTAAACTAATCAGGGCGGCTAGACTGCGCCACCTTGCCGCAGCGGACGGCTCGCCGGGCTTGTGGCCTGCGGTTCCTGGATAGATAGCTGGCTTTCTATCCTCCGTTTTCAGGTGCAGAAACTACTGAACTAGAGCGGCCCAGCCGCGGTTTTGCGGAGTCATCATGAGCGCGAGCGCACTGCCCGACGTCAAACTGCTGCGGATTTTCGCCTGCGTGGTGCGCAGCCAGGGGTTCGCCGCCGCGCAGCAGGAACTCAACCTGTCGACCTCGGCGATCAGCACCTACATGAGCCAGTTGGAGAACCAGCTGGGCATCGTGCTCTGCCACCGCGGCCGGGGTGGTTTCGGGCTGACCAGCAAGGGTGAGCTGTTCCACCAGGAAACCCTGCGCATCCTCGGCGAACTGGAAGGCTTCGAGCGCTATGCGGCGACCTTGAAGGGCGAATTGCGCGGCACCCTGAACCTGGGCGTGCTGGATTCCACCGTGAGCGACCCGGCGTTGCCGCTGGCCGACGTCATCGGCTCCTTCAGCGGCCTGCACCCGGCGGTGCACCTGCACCTGCAGGTGCAGAGCCCCTACGAGCTGCAGCTGGCGGTGCTGGACAACCGCCTGGACCTGGCCATCGGCTCGTTCTTCAGCCGCATGAACGGCCTGGTCTACCAGCCTCTCTATAGAGAGCAGCACTGGCTCTACTGCAGCGACCGCCACCCGCTGTTCGACGGCCGGCGCATCCCCGCCGAGCTGATCACCCAGCAGCGCATGGTCGGGCGGGGCTACTGGAGCCAGGCGGAACTGGCGCGGCACGGCTTCAAGCACAGCGCCGGCACCGTCGAGAGTATGGAGGCGCAGCTGATTTTGATCCTCTCCGGCGGCTACATCGGCTACCTGCCCGAGCACTACGCGCACCCCTGGGTGGAGCAGGGCCGCCTGCGCGCCCTGTTGCCGGCGACCTTCGGCTACCAGGCGCCGTTCTCGCTGATCCTGCGCCGTGGTCGTTCCCGCGAGCCCCTGATCCAGAACTTCCGCGACCTGCTGCGCACCCAGCCGAGCCAGACATGAGCCGCGCCCGCTGCCCCCGCTGCGAGCGGCCGCTGGACCATTGCCTGTGTGCGCTGATTCCGCGCCTGGACAACCGCACCCGGGTGCTTTTGCTGCAGCACCCCAGCGAGGTGGGCCATGCGCTGAACACCGCGCGGCTGGCGGCGCTTGGCCTGGGCAATGCGCAGCTGAGGGTCGGCGAGGACTTCAGCGATCTCGACCTGTCGGCATGGGATGCCTGGCTGTTGTTCCCCGGCGAGTCCGCCGTGGCGCTGGCCGACCTGGCGGCGCGGCCTGTGGATAAACCGCGCCTGCTGGTGGTGCCTGACGGCACCTGGCGCAAGGCGCGCAAGCTGCTGCACCTCAACCCGCGGCTGGCGGCGCTGCCGCGGGTGGTACTGCCGGCAGGGCTGACCTCGCGCTACCGCCTGCGCAAGGCGCCGGCCGAAGGCGCGCTGTCGACCATCGAGGCGGTGGCGCATGCGCTGGACGCGCTGGATGCGCCGCGCTCCCACGCTGACCTGTTGCGCCCGTTCGATGCGCTGATCGAGGGGCAGATCGCGGCGATGGGGGAGGAGACCTTCCGGCGCAATCACGGGCCGCGTTCTTCCAGCTGATGGCGGCGGACCTTGTCCGCCGTCGCGTGCATGGCACGCTCCTACAGTCTGGCGGCGCCGCACTCCCGTGTAGGAGCGGGCCATGCCCGCGATCCGCCAGCTGGGCCGGCGCGCGGCCGGACCGTGGGGCACGTCATGCGCCCCGCGATTTGAACCGAATCAGTCATTAGGCCGGATGCCCCTTGGGCATGATCCGCCACGCGGTGCTTTTCGTAGGAGCGAGCTTGCTCGCGAACCGCCCAGCTCCGAAGCTGCCGGAACCCGTTCGCGAGCAAGCTCGCTCCTACACGTCCCGGCGACCCTGTTTGTTCCGATTGCAGGACCGTAGGGCGCACCGCCGATTGCGGGGCGGACCTTGTCCGCCGTCGCGTGCGTGGCACGCTCCTACAGTCCTGCGCCGCGGTGCCCGTGTAGGAGCGGGCCATGCCCGCGATCCGCCAGCGGGGCCGGCGCATGGCCGGACCGTGGGGCACGTCATGCCCCCAACGATCTGAACCGAATCAGCAGGGCGGATGACCCTTAGGCGTGATCCGCCACGCGGTGCTTTTCGTAGGAGCGAGCTTGCTCGCGAACCGCCCAGCTCCGAAGCTGCCGGAACCCGTTCGCGAGCAAGCTCGCTCCTACATGCCCCGGCGATCCTGTCTGTTCCGATTGTGGGCCAGGAGATTTTAAGTCTCCTGTGCTGACTCCATGCATTGCGCTCAGGTTGATGCGGAGGTCGCACGATAGCGCTCCAGCAGCAGCGGGATGGCCCGTTCGCGCCAGAACTGGGTGCTGATCATCCCGCTGGACATGCCGCCGTGGGCATGGCGCGGCAGGTGGACGTGGGTGGGATGGTCCAGGCCGAGGCCGGCAAGCTCCTGGAAAAGCCGCGCAAGCAGTTGCGCCAGTGCGGCCTCGCTGGCGGGCCACGGCGTGTCGGCGAGATGCTCGGCCATCTCCCGCCACAGGTAGGGATCGCCCCGCAGCCCCCAATACAGAGGCTCTTCGCGGAACAGTTGGGCGACGTACGTGGGGCCTGACATGGATGGACTTCCTTGTAAGGTGTTCGGGCTGCCGCGCATGCGCGGGGAGGGCAGTGTCGCCGCTGGCGGGGCATCTGGAAAGGTTGCCCGCGCGCCGATTTCTGCCCGGCGGCCACACCGGCGCGGCGGCTGCCGTTATACTGCGCCCCTGATTCCCCTTCGCGAGGTGTTCGTCCGATGCGCAATTGATGCCGCCGTGGTTTCACGGCCCGTTTCCTTCCCTGGCCCGTTCCGGGGGAATTCCGGCATCAATCTGGTAGTGCGCATGACGAGCCCGTTCACCCTGGCGCTGCAAGGCGTCTCCTATCCATTGCCCAGCGGCGAGCCGCTGCTGAGCGACCTCCACGAAACCTTCGACGAGCGGCGCACCGCGTTGGTCGGGCGCAATGGCGTGGGCAAGTCCGTGCTGGCGCGGATCATGGCCGGCGAGCTGGCGCCCAGTGCCGGCCGTTGCCTGGCATCCGGGCCGGTGCATTACCTGCCGCAGCGCATCGAACCGCAGGCATTCCGCAGTGTGGCCGAGCTGGCCGGCGT
The DNA here is from genome assembly GCF_048068435.1 of Pseudomonas sp. NY15437. Taxonomy (NCBI): domain Bacteria; kingdom Pseudomonadati; phylum Pseudomonadota; class Gammaproteobacteria; order Pseudomonadales; family Pseudomonadaceae; genus Pseudomonas; species Pseudomonas sp. NY15437. The sequence goes on along the minus strand of NZ_JBLUQC010000018.1, from coordinate 57,975 downwards.
GCAGCCGCTGCTGGACGCGCTGTCACGGGTCGAGAATGGCGGCGTCGATCCCGCGGATTTCGAGCGCCTCGACGGCCATTGGGATATCCGCGCCCGCCTGGACGCCGAACTGGCTGCCGCCGGGCTCGCCCATCTCACGCCCGACACGCCCGCCTCACGCCTGAGCGGCGGCGAATGCACGCGGGTGGCACTGCTCGGCGCCTGGCTCAGCGACGCGGACTGGCTGATCCTCGACGAGCCCAGCAACCACCTCGACCGTGCCGGCCGCGAGGCCCTGCGCGAGCAGGTGAAGCGCTGGCGCGGCGGCCTGATCCTGATCAGCCATGACCGCCTGCTGCTGGACGACATGCAGCGCATCGTCGAGCTGTCCTCTGCGGGCCTGCGCAGTTATTCCGGCGGCTACGCCGTCTACCGCGAGATGCGCCAGCAGGAGCAGGCCAACGCCGAGCGCGAGTTGCAGCGGCGCAAGCTGGAGCGCGATCGCCAGCAGCACGCCATGCAGGAGCAGCGCGAGCGCCAGGCGCATCGGCAGGCCAAGGGCCGCAAGGATGCGAAGGAGGCCAACCAGGCGAAGATCCTCGTCGACCGGCAGAAGGAGCGCAGCCAGACCAGCATCGCCCGTCTGGCCACGCAGCATGAGGAGCGTCGCGAGCGCTTGGCGCGGGAGGTGCGCGAGGCTTACAGCCAATTGCCCGACGATGCGCCGGTGGTGCTCAACGCGCCCGACTGCGCGTTACCCGAGTCCCGCGGGGTGTTGCGGCTGGTAGGCCTGCGACTGCCGTTCGGCAATACCGCGGCGCTGGACTGGCAACTGAGCGGCCCGCGCCGCGTGGCGATCACCGGGGGCAATGGCAGCGGCAAGTCGACCCTGCTCAAGGTGATCGCCGGCGTGCTCGGCCCGGCGGCTGGCACGTGCGATGCGATGGTGCGCTGCGCCTATCTGGACCAGCACCTCGCCGCGTTGCTGCCCGAACGATCGGTGCTGGAGCTGCTGCGCGAGCGCAATCCCGTGGCTGACCTGTCGATCCTTCGCACCCGCCTGGCGCAGCTGGGGTTGCCGGCGGCGCGGGTCGAGTTGCCCAGCGCGCTGCTAAGCGGCGGCGAGCGTGTGAAGGCGGCGCTGGCCTGCGAGCTGTATGCCGAGCACCCGGCGCAACTGCTGCTGCTCGACGAGCCGGACAACCACCTCGACCTGCCGTCGCGCGAGGCGCTGGAAAACCTGCTGCGACAGTACCGCGGCGCGCTGCTGGTGGTGTCCCATGACGCGGCGTTTCTCGACCGGTTGGCGCTGGAGGCGCGGCTGGAATGCACGGCTGACGGCTGGCGCTGGTCGACCGGGTGAGCTTTACCCGCGGCGAAGGGCTGGGTAGGATCGGCTTTCCTCTCTTCCCGGCTGCCTCTGCCGTGCTCCGCCCAGGCGTTGAATCGCGAAGCGGGCATTCATGCTGCCGACGCTCCATCGGCCGTCACCGTGTGTGGCGCGCTATCCCTTTCGTAATCGCTGAATCAGGATGATTTCATGCTTATTCGCCAACGCATCGCTGCGGACAATCCGCGGCTGCTCGATATCTGGCTGGGCGCCGTGCGCGCGACCCACCACTTCCTCCAGGCGTCGGACATCGACGACCTGTTGCCTCAGGTCCGCGACCTCTACCTGCCCGCTGTCGCGGTCTGGGTGGCGGTGGATGCCGAAGACCGCCCGCTGGGCTTCATCGGCCTCAACGAGTGCCATGTGGAGATGCTCTTCATCGATCCGGAGTGCCGGGGGCGTGGCCTGGGCCGTGCGCTGCTGGATTTCGCGCGTGAGTTGCGCGGCACGTTGAGTGTCGACGTCAACGAGCAGAACCCGCAGGCGGTGGGGTTCTATCGGCACTACGGCTTCGTCCAGACCGGGCGCTCGCCCACCGATGGCGAGGGGCGACCCTTCCCGCTGCTGCACATGAGCCTTCCGGCCCCTGAATAAGGCATGGCCTATCGGTAGGAGCGAGCCACGGTCGCGATTGCGGGCATGGCACGCTCCTGCGTGATAGTTCAGCGTTCGGCCACGCCCTCACCCTAACCCTCTCCCGGAGGGAGAGGGGACCGTTCGATGCAGGATGAAACCACCGTGTCAGCCGGCACCATCCGCCCCCTATCCTGAGGGAGAGGGCTGGGGTGAGGGCAAAGCGCAAAAACGGAATCACGCAGGGAAAGACAGCGGCCCCCACCGGTGGAATAACCGTGCATGCCCTACGCCGTCTCGCCACTGCCGAAGCGGATGCTCCGCGCGCCGAGCTTGAGCAGGCTGTCGGCGAACAGGTCGCTGGCGGTCTGGCGGCAATCCCAGGCGGCTTCCCAGTCTTCCCGGTGCCGCCAGTGCAGGCGGCCGACCAGGCGTTGCGAGGGGGCTTCCACATGGAGTTCGCTGGCGAGGTAGCCGGGGCGCCGGTAGAACAGTGCCTGCAGGTGCGACAGGTAATCGCCCAGGCGTGCGGCAATGTGCGGACGTTGCTGGGGCGTTACGTCGATCTCGATCTGCAGGATGAAGTGCGGAGTGTCCACGCAGGCATGGGCGGTGATCGGGGCGGCTTGCGTCATCTTCCTGGGCTCCCTGGCTTGAAACGAATGCCTGGCGAGGGTAAAACCTCAACTTAAGTTGAGGTCAATAGCCCATGAAAGAATCTTCTTCCTGTTCGATGCACCGCGAGCTGAGCGTCGGCGAGCTGGCCAGGCGCGCCGGCGTGGCCGTGTCCGCGCTGCACTTCTACGAGGCCAAGGGGCTGATTTCCAGCTCGCGCAATGCCGGCAACCAGCGCCGTTACGCCCGCGACACGCTGCGCCGGGTGGCGGTGATCAAGGTGGCGCAACGGGTTGGCATCCCCCTGGGCGAGATCGCCGAGGCGCTGGGCTCGCTGCCCACCGGGCACAACCCGACGGCAGCGGACTGGGCGCGGCTGTCGGCGCGCTGGCGGGACGACCTGAACGAGCGGATCGAGAAATTGCTGCTGCTGCGCGATCAGCTCGATGGCTGTATTGGCTGTGGGTGCCTGTCGATGGAGGCCTGCCCGCTGCGCAATCCGGGGGATTGCCTGGCAGAGGAGGGGCCGGGGGCGCATTGGCGGGGGGAGGGAAAGTGAGGCGTTCGGAGTCTGCGGGAGTGCCCGCTCCCTAACCCTGGCTGCGCGCCCCGCTCCGAAGGGTATGGGGACTGGTCCGAGTGACGTGCATCAACTGAGTTCGCCGGACGTATTGGATGCAGGCAGCGTCATTCTTCCAGCCGGAGCTCCCTCTCCCTTCAGGGAGAGGGCTGGGGAGAGGGTGCCAACCCCCGCTGCGAAGCCCGCCGAGAAACTCACCGCTCCCGCAACGCCTCCCACCGTGCCTTCAGCACCGGCTTCAAGATGTAGTCCAGCACGCTCTTCTCGCCGGTGATGATGTCCACGGTCGCCACCATGCCGGGGATGATCAGCAGGGGCTTGGCGTCGGTGCCCAGGTGGTTCTTGTCGGTGCGCACCTGGATCAGGTAGAAGCTGTTGCCCTTGTCGTCGGTGATGGTGTCGGCGCTGATCACTTCCAGCTTGGCCTTCAGCCCGCCGTAGATGGTGTAGTCGTAGGCGGTGAACTTCACCGTGGCGGTCTGGCCGGGGTGGAGGAAGGCGATGTCCTGCGGACGCACCCGCGCTTCCACCAGCAGGTTGTCCTCCAGCGGGACGATTTCCACCATGTCGTTGCCCGGCTGCACCACGCCGCCGATGGTGTTGACCTTGAGCTGCTTGACGATGCCGCGCATGGGCGCAACCACCAGGGTGCGGTTGACCTTGTCGTCGATGGCGCGGCTGGTGGCGGTGAGCTTGTTGAGGTCGGTGCGCACGTCGTTGAGCTCCTTCAGCGCGTCGCTGCGAAAGCCCAGTTTCGATTCCTCCACCTTGCGCTGGATCTCGCTCACCGCGGCCTCGGCGCGGGGGATGGCGAGGTTGGTGGCGTTGAGGTCGCCACTGATTTCCACCGCGCTGCGACGCAGGCGCAGCAGTTCCACCGGGGAGACGGCGCCAGCCTTCACCAGCGGCTCGGACATGTTGATCTCCTGCTGCACCAGCCCGAGGCTCGAGCGGTACTGCTGGGTCTTGGCGCGGAACTCCTGCAGCTCCTGGCCCTTCTGCCGCAACTGTTCCTGGAGGATGTTCAGCTCGCTGTTCTGCCGTTGCATGCGGGTCTGGTAGAGCGCCAGCTGGTCTTCCACCACCTGCGGCGCGGCCTTTTTCAGCTCGTCGGTGAACACCGGTTCGCGCCCTTCGGCTTCCGCGCTCAGACGCTCCACGCGGGCTTCCAGGGAGTTGCGGTCGGCCTCGGTCTCGCCCTTGTTGGAGGAGAAGCGCGTGTCGTCCAGGCGCAGCAGCGGCTGGCCCTTGTTCACCACCTGGCCCTCGCGGACGAAGATTTCCGAGACGATGCCGCCCTCCAGGTTCTGGATGGTCTGCACCTTGGAGGAGGGAATGGCCTTGCCTTCGCCCTTGGTCACTTCCTCGATATCGGCGAAGTAGGCCCAGGTGATGGCCGCCACCAGCAGGCCGAGCGCCGCCCACAGGGTGATGCGCGTGGCGTTGGGCGAGTCCTCCAGCAGGGTGCCCTGGACCTCGGGCATGAATTCGGTGTCGCGGGCGCCGTTGCCGCCCAGGTAGCCACGGATCGATTGGGAGAAGTGCATGGCCATTACCCCGCTGCCGGGCCGACGTGGCCCTTGCGCAATGCTTCGATGACCGCGTCTTTCGGGCCGTCGGCGACGATGCGGCCGCTGTCGAGCACCAGCAGGCGGTCGACCAGGCTGAGCATCGAGGTGCGGTGGGTGACCAGCAGCAGGGTCTTGTCGCGGCAGGCTTCGTGCAGGCGCTTGCGCAGGATCTCCTCGCTGCTGTTGTCCATGGCGCTGGTGGGCTCGTCCAGCAACAGGATCGGCGGGTCGAGCAGCAGCGCGCGGGCCATCAGCACGGCCTGGCGCTGGCCGCCGGACAGCAGCTGGCCACGCTCGCCCACCGGGCGGTCGAAGCCGGCCGGGTGCTGCCGGGCCAGCTCGCTGACGCCGGTCAGCTCGGCCACTTCGAGCATCCGCGCATCGCTGACGTAGCGCGCGCCGAGGGTCAGGTTGTCGCGCAGGCTGCCGGCCAGCAGCGGCAGGTCATGGGCCACGTAGCCGATCTGCTGGCGCAGGTCGGAGACGTCGAGCTGGCGCAGGTCCAGGCCGTCCAGCAGGATCTGTCCTTCGTCGGGGTGGTAGAAGCCCATGAGCAGGCGGCCGAAGGTGCTCTTGCCCGAGCCGCTCTTGCCGATGATGCCGATCTTCTCGCCGGGGGCCAGGCGCAGGCTGACGTGGTGCAGCGCCGGGGTGGTCTGCTCGGGGTAGCTGAAGCTGAGCTGGCGCACTTCCAGCGCGCCGTGCAGCTGGGTACGTTCCAGCGGGCGCTGGCGGGCCTGGCGCTCCTGCGGCAGCTCCATCAGCGCGTCGGTGCTCTTCATGGTCAGGCGTGCCTGCTGGTAGCGGGTGATCAGCCCGGCGATCTGCCCCAGCGGGGCCAGCACGCGGCTGTTGAGCATGTAGCTGGCGACCAGCGCGCCGACGCTGAGGTTGCCGTCGAGGATGCTGTAGACCCCGGCGCAGATCATCGCCAGGCCGGCGAACTGCTGGAGGAACAGCGTGCCGTTGGTGGCCAGGGCGCTGAGGAAGCGCGCATGGTTGTCCAGCCGCGCCAGGGCGCCGTGGGTGGATTCCCAGCGGTACTGGCGCTCGCTCTCGGCGCCGCAGGCCTTGAGGGTTTCCAGCCCGCCGAGGGTTTCGATCAGCAGGGCCTGGCGTTCGGCGCCCAGGGTCAGGCTCTTCTGCACGGTGTCGCGCAGGCGGCTCTGGATGATCAGGGCGAACACGATGGTGATGGGGAAGGCCAGCAGCGGCACGGCCACCAGCCAGCCGCCGAGCAGGCCGATGACCAGGATCATCAGCAGTGAGAAGGGCAGGTCGATCAGGCTGGTCAGGGTCAGCGCGGTGAGGAATTCGCGCAGGCCCTGGAAGTCGTGGATGCTCTGGGCGAAGCCGCCGACGGTCTCCGGCTTGGCCACCAGCGACATGCCGGTGATGCGTTCGAACAGGGTGGCGGAGAGCACCACGTCGGTCTTCTTGCCGGCCATGTCCAGCAGGTTGGAGCGCAGCACCCGCAGCAGCAGTTCGAACAGCGTGCCGATCAGCAGGCCGGCGGCGAGCACCCAGAGGGTCGACAGCGCCTGGTTGGGCACCACGCGGTCGTAGGTCTGCATGACGAACAGCGGCACCAGCATGCCCAGCAGGTTGATCAGCAGGCTGGCGACCAGGGCGTCGGTGTAGAGCCAGCGCGACAGCCGCAGGGTGTCGCGGAACCAGGCTTCGACGCGCGGCACCAGCGGCTTGCGCGCGGCTTCGAGTTCGTGGCGCGGGCGGGCGAAGAGCGCCTGGCCGCTGTACTGGGCGGCCAGCTCGTCGGCGCCCACGGCCTGTTCGCCGCCGTCGGTCTCGCAGGGCAGGATCAGCGCCTGGCCGTCGTCGCGCCATTGGCGCAGCACGGCGCTGCGGCCATCGTTGAGCAGCAGCAGCACCGGCAGGTTGAGGTTGGAGATGCTCTTCAGCTCGCGGCGCAGCAGCCGGCCCTGCAGGCCGGCGCGGGCTGCGGCGCGCGGCAGCAGGGCGGCGGAGAGCCGCTGGTCGCGTAGCGGCAGGCCGGCGGACAGGCTGTTGCGGCTCACGGCGCAGCCATGCAGGCGGCACAGGATCAGCAGTCCGTCGAGCAGGGGATCGTCATGGCTCAGGCGCGGATCGCCCGGCGCAGGTGTGCCGCGCTCCTGGATGATCATGGTCACGCTACTTCCTCCCGGGCCGCGCCGACCCGCGCGGGCAGGCCACGCCGAGCAGTTGCAGCTGCTCGCCGGGGCCCGCCGGTCGCGGGTTCTTCCGTGCCCTGTCGTATCGCCTCACGGCCGTCGCCCCGACACCAGGCGGCGCGGGGCGGTGACGGGCGCGTGCGACTTTCTTATTTCAGGTCAGGCAGGCGCGCCTCGTTCTTCACATCCGACAGCGCCACGGCCTCGTGCGGGGCGACCACGTGCTGGGAGCGCAGCAGGCTGCCCATGCTGCCGAGCACGCGGTACATCGAGTACTCCTCGGTGTAGCGCACGTCGACGTAGCGGCGGTTGGCGGTGAAGAGTTCGTTCTCGCTGTCCAGCAGGTCGAGCAGGGTGCGCTGGCCGAGGGTGAACTGCTGCTGGTACGCCTCGCGCACCTTGCGGGTGTAGTCGGCGTATTCGCGGGCGGGCTGGGTCTGCTTGCGCGAGTTTTCCATCGCGTCCCAGGCCAGCGAGAGATTTTCGTTGAGCAGCCGCAGGGCGTTGTTGCGGATGTCCTGGGCCTCGCCGATCTGGTGCGACGTAGCGTTCAGGTGGGCCTTGTCGCGCATCCCGTTGAACAGGTTGTAGCGCATCACCACCTGGGCTTCCCAGCTGTTGTAGTGGCCTTCATCGCCGTCGACGTTGTTGTTGGCGGCCTTGGCCAGTTCGGCGTCGAAGCGCGGGTAGAAGGGCGCCTTGGCCGCTTCGTACTGCGATTCGGCGGCGTTGACGTCGGCTTGTGCCGACTTCAGCAGCGGGTTGTCGTTGAGCATGCCCTGGCGGGCGCTCAGCAGGTCCGGCGGGACTTCCGCCTTGACCGTGGCCGGCGTTTCCAGCTGGTCGGGCATGCGGCCGGTGGCGCTGTAGAAATTCGCCTCGGCATCGGCCAGATTCACTTCCTCCGTATAGAGGTTGTTCTGCGCCAGGGCCAGGCGGGCGATTGCCTGGTCGTTGTCGGCGGTGCTGCCGACGCCGCGCTCGCTGCGCAGGCGGATCTGGTCACCGATGCGTTCGTGGGCCTGCAGGTTGTTCTTCGCCAGCGCCACCATCTCGCGGCGCTTGAGCACTTCGAGGTAGACCTCGACGGTGCGCAGGGCGGCGGTTTCCGAGGTTCCGAGGATACGGAAGGCCTTGGCGTTGACGTTGGACTCGTTGCGCCTGACCTCGTTGGGCGTGCCGAAGCCGTCGAACAGCATCTGCCGCAGACGGATTTCCGCATCGCCGCGGGTCAGGGTTTCATCGTTGTGGTTGCCCTGCGCGCGAGTCGTGGGGCTGTCGGTGTTCTCCCGGCCGTAACCGGCCACGAGATCGACGGTAGGCAGGTAGCCGCCCCTGGCGAACTTCAGCTCCTCATCTGCAGTGAGGCGACTGTTCACGCTCTGGCTGATTTCCGGGTGGTATTGCAGCGTGCTTTGTATAGCTTCGGTCAGTGTCATGGCCTGCCCATGAGCCCCTGACACCGCCAAAAATACACCGCTCCATAGTGCCGCGTTACGACTGCGCATGGCTTTGCTCCTGGTGTTCTGTACTTCGATGCTCTTTGATCGCCAATTTATTGGCTTTTTTGTCTTATCAAGCGTTTCACGCCTGTAACATCAGAGCTAAGAACAACTTTTCGAAAAGCTCAGAAGAATTTTTCACAAGGGTTATTCGGAAAAAATCTTATGAGCCCTGTGAAAACCAGCACATTGTTTGAGCGTGCAAGCCCTCGTTTTTCCTGGGTATGGGCCGGAGGAGGCGCTTGCAAACGAAGCCAGGTACGGTTTGTAGCAGTAAGGGCGGGGACCACCGCAGAAGGACAAAAAACGCGTGGCCAGCATGACAAAAAATTGTCGCTGGCTTTTTGATGCAAAAGCGCTAGCAGTCCTCTTTGCTCCCTTCGCAACTTTCTTCGCAGCATCCGGATACAAGCGTGCCATGGCCTGTTTCGGTCAATCGTGCGCCGGTGGAGCCGGCCGCGGGATGTGCAGCGGAGGAAGGACTCATGGCTACTTTGATGGGTGTCGTCAGCAAGGTAATCGGCGAAGTGTTTGCGGTAGCCGCCGATGGATCGCGTCGTCCTTTGTCACAGGGAGACAAGGTGTTTGTCGGTGAACAGCTGGTCACCGGCGCCAATGGCGCGGTCGCGCTGAAAGTCGCCGGAGGCGGCGAGATCACCCTGGGGCGCGACAGCTCGCTGCCGCTGACCTCGCAGATGCTGGCCGCTGCGCACCAGTCAGACCAGGGTGACCAGGCGGTTGCCCAGCAACAGCCGGCAACACCGACCCAGCAGGACGTCACCGATGTCAAGGCCCTGCAGGCCGCTATCGCCGCGGGCGTCGACCCGACCCAGGCCGCCGAGGCCACCGCCGCCGGCCCGAGCGCCGCGGGCGCTGCCGCCAATGGCAAGCCCGGTGGCGGGCACTCCTTCGTGTTGCTGACCGAGATCGGCGGGCATATCGACCCGACCATCGGCTTCCCCACCGGGCCCATCGGCTCCGGTCCCTTGCCCCTGCGTGAGTTCGTCGGTAACCCGCAGCCTCAGGTCGAGGCCGTCGTGCCGCCGGATGGCGTGCCGAGCGCCGGCTCTGGCGGCGCTGCCAATGTGTTCGAAGCCGGGCTGCCCGGCGGCCTGCCCAATGGCGCGGGTGAGGGGGCAACCTTCACCGGCAACCTGGGCTACAGCTTCGGTCCCGATGGCGTCGGCAGCTTCGCCTGGGGCACCGCGGGGCTGCCCAGCCTGACCTCCGGCGGCGTGGCCATCACCTACAGCGTCAGCCCTGACGGCCTCGTGCTCACCGGCAGTGCCAATGGCACGCCGGTGTTCACCGTCACCCTCACCGATATCAACACCGGCACATTCGAAGTGACGCTCCTGCAGCCGGTGGACCACCCGGTACAGGGCTCCGAAGACACCCTGACCTTCAACCTTCCCTACGTCATTACCGATGGCAACGGCACGCCGGCCAACGGCAGCGTGACCGTGGGCATCGTCGACGATGCGCCGCAGGGCAGCCTGTCCGCCAACAATGGCGTGGACGTGCTGCTGCAGACCCACGACGCCAACACCGCCGGTGCGGCCTTCGACACCGCCACCACCGACTTCAGCTCGGCCTTCCAGGTGACCGCCAACTACGGCGGCGACGGCGCCGGCAGCACGCAACTGAGCTACAGCCTGAACCTGGTGGCCGGCAACGGTGCCGACTCGGGGCTGACCAGCGGCGGCGCGGCCATCTTCCTGTACAGCGTGGGGGGCGTCATCGTCGCGTCCACCGCCGCCAGCGCGGCCGGCATCACGGGTGAGAACACCGTCTTCAGCCTGTCGGTCAACGGCAGCACCGGCGTGGTCACCCTGACCCAGTTCAGCGCCATCGACCACGCCCTGCCGGGCAGCGAGGGCAGCTACGCCAGCCAGGCCGTTGCGCTCGATTCCGGCCTGGTGCAACTGCAGGGCAACCTGACGGTCACCGACCGTGATGGCGACAGCGTCACCTCCAGCAGCTCGCTGGACCTGGGCGGCCGGGTGAGCTTCACCGACGACGGCCCGAGCATTGCCGTGGGCAACACCGAAGGCCTGCAACTGACCGTGGATGAGTCCGCCCTGGGTACCGACGCCACCAGCAGCGTGGCGGTCAGCAGCCTGTTCAATGCCCAGTTCGGCGCCGACGGCGCCGGCTCGGTCACCTACCAGGTCAGCACCACCGACAACACCGACAGCGGGCTGAAAGATACCGCCACCGGCGACACGATCTTCCTGTTCAACACCGCCACTGGCGTCGAAGGCCGAGTCGGCGGCGCCGATGGCGCCGTCGCCTTCCGCGTGACGCTGGGCGAGGACGGCAAGATCACCCTCGACCAGGTGCGTGCACTGGTCCACCCCGACAGTGCCGATGCCAACGACCCGCTCAGCCTGGGCGAAGGCAGGATCAGCCTGAGCGCCACCGTGACCGACGCCGATGGCGACCACCAGAGCGCCAGCCTCGACCTGGGCAGCAAGCTCACCTTCCTCGATGACGGCCCGAGCATCTCCGTGGGCAATACCGAAGGCCTGCACCTGACGGTGGACGAGTCTGACCTGAGCCAGGACGCCAGCAGCAGCGGCTCGGTGGCGGACCTGTTCAACGCCCAGTTCGGCGCCGATGGCGCCGGCTCGATCACCTACCAGGTCAGCACCACCGACAACACCGACAGCGGCCTGAAAGACACCGCCACCGGCGACAAGATCTTCCTGTTCAACACTGCCAATGGCGTCGAAGGCCGAGTCGGCGGCGCCGATGGCGCCGTCGCCTTCCGCGTGACGCTGGGCGAGGACGGCAAGATCACCCTCGACCAGGTGCGTGCGTTGGTCCACCCGGACAGCGCCGATGCCAACGATCCGCTGAGCCTGGGCGAAGGCAAGATCAGCCTGAGTGCCACCGTGACTGACGCCGATGGCGACCATCAGAGCGCCAGCCTCGACCTGGGCAGCAAGCTCACCTTCCTCGATGACGGCCCGCGCATCGCGCCTATCGACGGCAGCGAGCTGCAGCTGAGCGTGGACGAAACCACCCTCGGCCAATCGGCAACCAGCAGCGGCTCGGTGGCCGATCTGTTCAGCGGCCAGTTCGGCGCCGACGGTGCCGGCTCCATCACCTACAAGCTCGAAGCCGCCAACAACTCCGACAGCGGCCTGACCGACACCGCCAGCGGCCAGCGGGTGTTCCTCTTCAACACCGCCAACGGTGTGGAAGGGCGCCTGGAGACCAGCGGCGAAACCGCCTTCCGCGTGACCATCGGGCAGGACGGCAAGGTCACCCTGGAACAGCTGCGCGCGCTGGCGCACTCCGATACCAGTGACCCCAACGACTCGCTGAGCCTGGCCGGCAAGATCGCCCTCAGCGCGACCATCACCGACAAGGACGGCGACAGCGCCACCACCTCCATCGACCTGGGCGGCAAGCTCAGCTTCCTCGACGATGGTCCGAGCATCGCGCCGAGCAGCGAGCACGATATCCAGCTGACGGTGGACGAGAGCAACCTGGCCGTGGATGCCACCAGCACGGCCAGCGTCGCCGACCTGTTCAGCGGGAACTTCGGCGCCGACGGGGCGGGGCAGATCACCTACCGGATCGAGACCCAGGACAACACCGACAGCGGCCTGAAAGACACCGCCACGGGCAGCCAGATCTTCCTGTTCAACACCGCCACCGGCGTGGAAGGCCGCGTGGGCGGCGTGAACGGCGACGTGGCCTTCCGCGTGACCCTGGGCCAGGACGGCAAGGTCACCCTCGACCAGGTGCGCGCCGTCGTGCATCCCACTACCGATGCCAATGAAGGCGTCAGCCTCGACCCGAACACCCTGGCACTGAGCGCCACCATCACCGACAAGGACGGCGACAGCGCCACCACCTCCATCGACCTGGGCAGCAAGCTGACCTTCCTCGACGATGGCCCGAGCATTTCCGCCGGCAACACCGAGGGCCTGCACCTGACGGTGGACGAGACCAACCTGAACCTGGACGCCAGCAGCACCGGTTCGGTGGCTGACCTGTTCAATGCGCAGTTCGGCGCCGATGGTGCCGGCTCGATCACCTACCGGATCGAGACCCAGGACAACACCGACAGCGGCCTGAAAGACACCGCCACGGGCAGCCAGATCTTCCTGTTCAACACCGCCAGCGGCGTGGAAGGCCGCGTGGGCGGCGTCAACGGCGACGTGGCCTTCCGCGTGACCCTCGGGCAGGACGGCACCATCACCCTGGACCAGGTGCGCGCCATCGTGCACCCGAATCCGGGCAGCGATAACGAGGGCGTCAGCCTCAACCCGAATACCCTGGCGCTGACCGCCACCATCACCGACAAGGATGGCGACAGCGCCACCGCCTCCATCGACCTGGGCGACAAGCTGACCTTCCTCGATGACGGCCCGCGCATCACGGCCAGCACCAGCGCCGACATCGCGCTGAGCGTCGACGAAACCCACCTCGGCGTGCCGGACACCAGCAGCGCGTCGGTGGCCGACCTGTTCACCGCCCACTTCGGCGCGGACGGCGCCGGAACCATCACCTACACACTGGCTGGGGCCGACAACAGCGACAGCGGGCTCAAGGACACCGCGACCGGCCAGAAGGTCTACCTCTACAACACCGCCGACGGCATCGAAGGCCGCCTGCAGGGCACCGACACCGTGGCCTTCCGCGTGTATGTGGACGGCGACGGCAAGGTCACCCTGGAGCAGCTGCGCGCCCTCGCGCATCCGGACGCCAGCAACCCTGACGACGCCCTCAACCTGCCCGGCCAGATCACCCTGACCGCCACCATCACCGACAAGGACGGCGACAGCGCCAGCGCCCAGATCGACCTGGGCAGCAAGCTGACCTTCCTCGATGACGGCCCGAGCATCGTTCCCTGCCTGGACGCCGACATCAGCCTGGAGGTGGACGAGTCCAACCTGTCGAACGACGCCCGCGTCGAAGTCAGCCTGGTGTCCCAGCTGTTCACGCCGAGCTTCGGCGCTGACGGCCCGGGGACCATCACCTACAAGGTGACCACCGTCGATGGCACCGACAGTGGCGTGAAAACCACCCAGGGCGAGAGCATCCTGCTGTACAACGTCAACGGCACCGTGGTCGGCAAGGTTGCCGGCAGCGGGGCCATCGCCTTCGTGGTCAGCGAGGACCAGGGCGCGCTGATGCTCGACCAGCGCCTGGCGCTCAAGCACCCGGATCCGACCAACCCGGATGAGCCGCTGCGCCTGCCCGACGGCAAGATCACCCTGACGGCCACCATCACCGATGGCGACGGCGACACGGCGTCGGCCCATGTCGACCTCGGCACCAAGATGGTGTTCTACGACGATGCCCCGACCATCAGCGCGAGCGCCCAGGGCGCTCCCGGCCTGGTGGTGGACGAGACCAACCTGGCCATCAATGCCAGCGCCGACTTCTCCGGCCAGTTCAACGGCAACTACGGCGCGGACGGCCAGGGCTCGCTGAGCTACAAGGTCGAAGCCGTCGCCAATGGCAGCGACAGCGGCCTGCAGACCAGCCAGGGCCAGACCATCCTGCTGTTCAACGAAGGCACCAGCGTGGTCGGCCGCGTGGGCGGCCCGGCCGGGGCGATTGCCTTCAAGGTCACGGTCGCTGATGGGGTCGTCACCCTCGATCAGCAGATGGCGCTCAAGCATCCGGACGGCAGCAACCCCGATGACGCGCTGAGCATCGCCGGCGGCAAGATCAACCTGGTCGCCACCATCACCGATGGCGACGGGGATTCCAGCCATGCCGAACTGGACCTGGGCAGCCGCCTGACCTTCAAGGACGACGGCCCGAGCATCAGCGCCAGCAGCCAGGGGGCTCCGGTGCTGACGGTGGACGAAACCAACCTGGCCGGCAACGCCAGCGGGGACTTCTCCGGGCAATTCAGCAGCAGCTTCGGCGCCGACGGCGCCGGCACCGTGACCTACCAGCTCAGTGCCGTTTCCAATGGCCTGGACAGCGGCCTGAAGACCACCAGCGGCCAGACCATCCTGCTGTTCAACGAAGGCGGCAGCGTCGTCGGCCGCGTCGGTGGGGACCAGGGCGCCATCGCCTTCAAGGTCACTATCGCCGGTGGCGTGGTCACCCTCGACCAGCAGATGGCGCTGCAGCATCCCAACGCCAGCAACCCCGATGACTCGGTCAGCCTGCTGAACAACAAGATCATCCTGGCCGCCACCATCACCGATGCCGACGGCGACTCGCTTTCCGCCAACCTCGACCTGGGCGGCCGGCTGGTCTTCAAGGACGATGGCCCGAGCATCAGCGCCAACGCCGGCCAGGCGCCGGTACTGACGGTGGACGAAACCGTGCTGGCCACCGATGCCACCGGCGACTTCAGCGGCGCCTTCACCGCCAATGGCGGCGCCGATGGCGGCACCGTCAGCTACGGCCTGTCGGCCACCACCGGTACCGTCAGCGGGCTGCAGACCACCAGCGGGCAGAGCATCATGCTGGTCAAGGTCAGCGATACGCTGGTGGAAGGTCATGTGGGCGGCGCGGGCGGCCCGGTTGCCTTCAGCCTGAGCCTGAACAGCGCCACGGGCGTGCTTACGCTGGACCAGCAACTGGCGCTCAAGCATGCCGACGCCACCAACCCCGATGATTCGGTCAGCCTGCTGGGTAGCAAGATCGCCCTGGTGGCGACCATCACCGATGGCGACGGCGACCAGAGTGTCGCCAGCCTCGACCTGGGCGGCAAGCTGGTGTTCAAGGACGACGGCCCCGTGCTCATCGCCGGCGGCAGCGTCACGGGCCAGGTCATGGAAGATGCGCTGCCGGGGGGCAACCCCGATGGCGCCGGCGACACCACCACGGCCACGGGTTCGCTCAGCAGCCTGGTGAACTTCGGCGCGGACGGCCCCGGTGCCTTCTCGCTGACCGGCAACACCGCCTCGCTCAGCGCACAGAACCTGACCTCCGGCGGCGTGGCGCTCAGCTACAGCGTGGTGGGCAACCTGCTGACCGCCATGGCCGGTGCCAAGACCATCTTCACCTTGTCGGTTGATGCGGCGGGGCACTACGAGTTCAAGCTGCTCGGCCCGCTGGACCACCCGCTGCACAATGGCGATGACGGCGAGCAGCTGACGCTCAACCTCGGCGGCGTGATCAAGGCCACCGATGGCGACGGCGACCCGGTCAGCCTGGGCGCAGGCTCGCTGGTGATCCATGTGCAGGACGACCTGCCGGTGGTGCACAGCGAACCGCCGTGCCAGGACGTCTCCGACTCCCAGGGCTTCATCCTCACCGGCAACCTGGATGTCAGCTTCGGCGGCGATGGCCTGGGCGCCTTCGACCTCAGCGGCAACACCGCGCCGGATGGCCTGACCTACGTGGTCACCCAACTGACCGGTGGCGGTTCGCAGCTCACCGCCTATGACGGCAACAACCAGCCGTTCTTCGTCCTCAAGGTCAATGCCGATGGCAGCTACAGCTTCGAGGTGGTGAACTCGCGGCCGACCACCTCGGTGGACTACGACCTGACCAAGGTCTCCGCCGGCGGCCCGCAGACCTCCATTGTCCTCAATGCCGATGGCCTTACCGCCACCTTCACCAGCCCGGGCAGTGTGGTGAACCCGTCCAACAACGGCATGGGCGTAGGCGGCAACAACCTGATCGACACCGGCGAGAAGCTCAACGTCGCGTTCAACGAAAAGGTCTATGACGCCAGCTTCGACGTGCAGAAGCTCTCCACCAGCGATGTGCTGACCTGGAGCGTCTACGGCGAGGGCGGCACCTTGCTGGCCCAGGGCACCTACTCGCCGCCGGCCGGAACCGGGGAGGGCGATGCCACCCACTGGAACCTGCTCACCGATGGCCACTTCACCTCGGGCTCGGCCTACCAGTTGTCGCAGACCGGCTTCACCAGCGTCGTATTGAGCAGCTCCGGCGGTGATTACCGGGTT
The DNA here is from genome assembly GCF_048068435.1 of Pseudomonas sp. NY15437. Lineage (NCBI taxonomy): Bacteria > Pseudomonadati > Pseudomonadota > Gammaproteobacteria > Pseudomonadales > Pseudomonadaceae > Pseudomonas > Pseudomonas sp. NY15437. The sequence goes on along the minus strand of NZ_JBLUQC010000018.1, from coordinate 41,693 downwards.
GCCAGCATCGAGGTGAAACAGTCCGTGCTGCCCCAGGACCTGGACCTCAACTTCCACCTGGGCATCACCGACGGCGACGGCGACTCCACCAGCCTCAACCTGTGCCTGGACCTGAGCACGCCCAACCCGCTGCTGGTGGTCGGCAGCAATGACCATGACAGCGGCTCGTCCACCACCCAGCACACCATTCCCAACCCCAGCGACGCCGACAAGAGCGGTGACATCGTCGGCGGCAACGGCAACGACGTGCTGGTGGGCGACAAGGGTGGCGTCTCGGTGTCCACCACCCCGGGCAAGAACTACAACATCGCCCTGGTGCTCGACCGCTCCGGCAGCATGAACGAGCCGGGCGGGCCCGACCGGCTGAGCCTGGCGAAGAACGCCCTGATCAACCTGCTCAACCAGGTCAAGGGACATGACGGGGTGATCAACGTGGCGCTGGTCTCCTTCGCCACCTCCTCGACCATCGCCACCCTGGCCGGGCTCAACAGCAGCAACGTGCAGGGCATGATCGACAAGATCAACGCCCTCACCGCCGACGGCAACACCAACTACGAGGCCGCGATGAAGTCCGCCAGCGCCTGGTTCGCCGGGCAGGTGGGAGGCGGCGCGGATGCGGCGCACAACTACGTCAACCTGGCGTTCTTCCTCACCGACGGCAACCCGACCACCTTCAATGGCGACTCGACCAACTCCGGCAACAGCACCGAGTACAACGACGTGCAGAAAGCCCTGACCGCTGGCGCCGACATGCTCAATGGCACCGGCGTGTTCGCCGGCGCCGACCATGTCTCGGTGAACGCCATCGGCATCGACGACGGCGTCAACACCAATATCCTGCGCTTCTTCGACAACACCAACACCGTGGGCACCGGGATCATCGACTACGGCAAGAACGACGTGGTCGGCAATGTCGGCCAGCCGCAGATCATCCACACCGGCAGCGAGCTGACGACGGCGCTGCAGGAGGGCGTGAGCAACGTCTCGCCGGCGCCGGTGGGCAACGACCACCTGGTGGGCGGTTCGGGCAACGACATCATCTTCGGCGATGTCATCAACACCGACAGCCTGTCCTGGGCCGGGCATGCCGCCGGCACGCACAACGGCCAGGGCTTCCAGGGACTGGTGGACTACCTGACCGCAACCAACGGCGGGACGGCCCCCACGTCCGGGCAGTTGCTCGACTACATCGCCGCCCATGCTCAGGAGCTCAACGTCGTCGGCGATACCCGCGGTGGCGACGACATCCTCGAGGGCGGCGCCGGTAACGACCTGATGTTCGGCCAGGGCGGCAACGACAAGCTGATCGGCGGGCCGGGCGACGACATCCTGTACGGCGGCACCGGCGCGGATGAGTTCATCTGGAAGTCCGGCGACACCGGCCACGACGTGATCAAGGACTTCAGCATCGCCGAGCACGACGTGCTGAACTTCGCCGACCTGCTGCAAGGGGAAACCGCCACGGCCTCGTCGCTCGCGCACTACCTGACCTTCTCGGTCAACGCCGGCACCACCAGCATCGGCGTCAGCCCCACCAGCGGTGGCGCCGTCACCCAGACCGTCGACCTGGCCAACGTCGACCTCTCCGCCAAGTACGCGGGCCATGCCGGCAGCGGCGTGCTCTCGGCGGGGGATACCCAGACCGTGCTCAACGGCCTGCTGGGCGACCACGCGATCAAGACCGACACCGTCTGACGCGCGGTGAAACCCGCTGAAACCGCCGCCTCCGGGCGGCGGTTTCGTTGGTGCCCGCCCAACGAGGGAGGGGGCACGGCTATACGGCTGGTGAATGATCGTCGCCCTGCGTCCTCACTGGCGCCTATGCTCGGGGCCACCCCATCCTCCCAACGAACAACAATCAACGAGGTTTCCCATGCGCGAAGTGGTGATCGTCGACAGCGTCCGCACCGGCCTGGCCAAGTCCTTCCGTGGCAAATTCAACATGACCCGTCCGGACGACATGGTCGCCCATTGCATCGACGCGCTGCTGGCGCGCAACGACCTCGAGCCGCTGCTGGTGGACGACTGCGTGGTCGGCGCCGGCTCCAACGAAGGCGCCCAGGGCCACAACATCGGCCGCAACGCCGCCGTGCTGTCGCGCCTGGGCATCCACGTCGCCGGCATGACCCTGAACCGCTACTGCTCCTCGGGCCTGCAGGCCATCGCCATCGCCGCCAACCAGGTGGCCTCCGGCTGCAGCGACATCCTGGTGGCCGGCGGCGTCGAGTCCATTACCCTGACCATGGGCAAGCAGAACCTCGACAACTTCGTGAACCCGCGCCTGAAGGACGAGTTCCCCGGCATCTACTACCCCATGGGCCAGACCGCCGAGATCGTCGCCCGCCGCTACAACGTCACCCGCGAGCAGCAGGACCTGTACGCCCTGCAGAGCCAGCAGCGCACTGCCCGCGCCCAGGCCGACGGCCTGTTCAACGATGAAATCGTGCCGATGAGCGTGAAGTACCAGGTGGAAGACAAGGCCACCGGCGAGAAGAAAGTGCTCGACGGCGTGGTCGACCGCGATGACTGCAACCGCCCGGACACCACCCTCGAAGGCCTGAACTCCCTCAAGCCGGTGTTCGCCGAGGATGGCTCGGTCACTGCCGGCAACGCCTCGCAGCTCTCCGATGGCGCCTCGATGACCCTGGTCATGAGCCTGGACAAGGCGCTGGAACTGGGCCTCAAGCCCAAGGCGTTCTTCCGCGGCTTCACCGTGGCCGGCTGCGAGCCCGACGAGATGGGCATCGGCCCGGTGTTCTCGGTGCCCAAGCTGCTCAAGGCCAAGGGCCTGCAGGTGGCCGACATCGACCTCTGGGAGCTCAACGAAGCCTTCGCCTCGCAGTGCCTGTACGCCCGCGACCGCCTGGGGATCGACAACGAGAAGTACAACGTCAACGGCGGCTCCATCTCCATCGGCCACCCCTTCGGCATGACCGGCTCGCGCCAGGTCGGCCACCTGGTGCGCGAACTGCAGCGCCGCAACCTGCGCTACGGCATCGTCACCATGTGCGTGGGCGGCGGCATGGGCGCCACCGGCCTGTTCGAAGCCGTTCGCTGAGCATGGCGGGCGAGGGCGCAGGCCCTGGCCCGGATGGCACCGGCCGCTCCACGCAAGCGGCCCGGTACCGATGAGAACCCCCGGCGGTGACGCCGGGGGTTTTTCATTTGGGCGCTACCCAGCAGCCCCTGCCGGTGAAGATCAATCTCGCCGCGCAGCATTTCGCGGACAAGTTCCCCTCCTAACGGAATCGCCGGAGCAGCCCTGTAGGAGCGGGCCATGCCCGCGACAGCGCCCGCAGGGCGCTCCTGCGAATGGGCGCTACCCGTTGGTGTCTACCGGTGAAGTCCATTCCGCCGCGCGGGATTTCGCGGACAAGGTCCGCTCCTACGGAATCGACGGAGCAGCCCTGTAGGAGCGGGCCATGCCCGCGACAGCGCCGGCAGGGCGCTCCTGCGAATGGGCGCTACCCGTCGGCGTTTGCCGGTGAAGTCCCATTCCGCCGCGCGGGATTTCGCGGACAAGGTCCGCTCCTACAGGTCACTTCGCAAATTTTTTCGCCCCCATACCCAAATCTGCCTATGGATCTATCGGTGCACTTGGCCCTTTAGCAATAGTGCCGTCGCAATCGCTCCCTAGCATGGACCTCGTTCCTTCACGCCTCGGCTCACGCGGCGTGGACCCCACGCACACGAGGTACCGCCATGCATCCCATCCTCGCCGGCACGCCGCTGAGCGTGCGCCATCTTCGCAAGCGCTTCGGCCAGTTCGTCGCCCTCGACGGCGTGTCGCTGGAGGTCAAGGCCGGTGAACTGGTGTGCCTGCTCGGCCCCTCCGGTTGCGGCAAGACCACCCTGCTGCGCTGCATCGCCGGCCTCGAACAACAGGACGAAGGCAGCCTCCACCTGGGCCTGCGCGACGTGTCGAACCTGCCGCCGCAGGCGCGGGACTACGGCATCCTGTTCCAGTCCTACGCGCTGTTCCCCAACCTCACCGTGGAGCAGAACATCGCCTACGGCCTGACCTCGTCGAGCAAGGACGAAGCCCGCCGCCGCGTCGCCGAAATGCTCGAACTGGTTGGCCTCTCCGGCAGCGAGAAGAAGTACCCCGGCCAGCTCTCCGGCGGCCAGCAGCAGCGTGTCGCCATGGCCCGTGCGCTGGCGCCCAGCCCGTCGCTGCTGCTGCTCGACGAACCCATGTCGGCGCTGGACGCCCGCGTCCGCGAGCACCTGTGCGGCGAGCTGCGCCAGCTGCAAAAGCGCCTGGGCATCACCACCGTGATGGTCACCCATAACCAGGACGAGGCCATGCTGATGGCCGATCGCATCGCGGTGATGAACCACGGGCGCATCGAGCAGTACGGCACCGCCCAGGAGATCTACAGCGCGCCGGGTACGCCCTTCGTTGCCGAGTTCGTCGGCCAGGGCAACTGGCTGCCGTTCGAGCGCGGCAGCGATGGCCACGCCCGCGTCGGCGGCCTCAACCTGCGCCTGCACAGCCAGGCGCCGAATGCCTCTGGCCGGCTGTTCTGCCGTCCGGAGGCGATCAGCGTCAATCCTGCCGTGCACCAGGAAAACCTGTTCCGCGCCCAGGTCCGCGAGATCACCTTCCTCGGCAATCGCTGCCGCATGAGCTTTGAGCTGGAACAGTTGCCGGGCCACGCGCTGCTTGCCGAGCTGGCGCCCGAGGACATGCCGCGCCTGGGTACCCCGGACATCTGGGTGTCGCTGCCGCCGCGCAGCCTGCAGGTGTTCGCCTGAGATGGATGCCGTGGTGAAACACAGCCCGGTGTTCTCGGCCGGCAAGATTCGCGGCGATCTGGGTGATCGCCTGTTCGTCCGCGGCGGCAAATACCTGCTGCTGGTCCTGCTCACCCTCGCGGTGCTGATGCCGCTGCTGGCCATCTTCTGGCGCGGCTTCAGCGGCGAAGCGGGGCAGGGCGGCGGCCTGGCGGCCATGGCCGAGCTGCTGCGCAGCGCCAACTTCCACTGGCTGCTGGGCAACAGCCTGAAGGTCTCGCTCAGCGTGGCGTGCATCGTCGTGCCGGCGGCCTACCTGTTCGCCTACGCGCTGCAACGCACGCTGATCCCGGCCAAGGGCCTGTGGCGCGGGATTTCCCTGCTGCCGCTGCTGGCGCCTTCGATGCTGCCGGGGATTGCGCTGATCTACCTGTTCGGCAACCAGGGCCTGCTGCGCCACTGGCTGCCCGACAATATCTACGGTTTCTGGGGCATCGTCCTGGGCGAGGCCATCTATACCTTCCCCCACGCGCTGATGATCCTGCTGTCGGCGCTGTCGCTGGCCGATGCGCGCCTGTTCGACGCCGCCTCCAGCATGGGCGCCGGCCCCTGGAAGGCCTTCCGCAGCATCACCTGGCCGGCCTCGCGGCAGGGGGTGTTCGCCGCGTTCTGCCTGGTGTTCACCCTGACCATCACCGACTTCGGCGTGCCGGTGGTGGTGGGCGGCGATTACCAGGTGCTGGCGCTGGAAGCCTACAAGGCGGTGGTCGGCCAGCAGCAGTTCGGCCGAGGCGCGCAGATCGGCATGATCCTCCTGCTGCCGGCGCTGCTCAGCTTCGCCGTCGACACCTGGCTGCGTCGCCGCCAGGGCGACGCCATGAGCGGTCGTGCGCAGGTCTATCATCCCAAACCGTCGCGTCGCCGCGACGGCGCCTTCCTTGCCATCGTCGTGCTGATCAGCGCGGTACTGCTGGGCGTGCTGGGGATGGCCGTGTACTCCTCGCTGGTGAAGTTCTGGCCGTACAACCTCTCGCTGTCGCTGCACCACTACGATTTCGACACCACGGCCGGCGGCGGCTGGCTGGCCTACCGCAACAGCCTCACCCTGGCCGCGTGCACCGCGCTCATCGGCAGCGCGCTGATCTTCACCGGCGCCTACCTGATCGAGAAAACCCGCGAGCAGCGCTGGCTGAGCCAACTGCTGCGCATGCTGTGCTTCGTGCCGATGGCCGTGCCGGGCCTCGTGCTCGGCCTGGGCTACGTGTTCTTCTTCAACCTGCCGGGCAACCCGCTGCACGTGTTCTACGGCAGCATGGCGCTGCTGGTGGTGTGCACCATCGCCCACTACCTGACCACCGCGCAGATGACCGCTACCGCCGCGCTGCGCCAGCTCGACGGCGAGTTCGAGGCGGCCGCGCTGTCGCTGAAGATGCCGCTGTGGCGCCACTACCTGCGCGTCACCGTGCCGATCTGCCTGCCGGCGCTGCTGGACATCACCCGCTACCTGTTCGTCTCGGCGATGACCACGGTGTCCGCGGCGATCTTCCTCTACACCCCGGACACCCTCCTGGCCGCCGTCGCCGTGCTGAACATGGACGACTCCGGCAACGTCGGCGGCGCGGCCGCCATGTCCACCCTGATCCTGCTCACCTCCGCCGCCGTGTCGCTGCTGCTGGCCGGCGCCTCCCGCGGCCTGCTGCGCCGCTCCCAGGCCTGGAGGAGGGGCGCGAACCCGTAACACCGCTGGACGCTGTCGCCCGGTGCTCGCGTGCCGGGCTCAACCCCTGACAAACCCGCCCCGCGCGGGAGACCCACACTGCCAAGGAGCTCCACATGTTCAAACGTCTTGCCCTCGCCGCCGCCGTGGTTGCCGGTTTCGCCGCACAGGTCCACGCCGCCGACACCGAGCTGACCGTCTACACCGCCCTGGAACCGGAACAGCTGACCGCCTACAAGCAGGCCTTCGAAGCCGAGAACCCGGACATCACGATCAAGTGGGTGCGCGACTCCACCGGCATCGTCACCGCCAAGCTGCTGGCCGAGAAGGATCGCCCGCAGGCAGACGCCGTCTGGGGCCTGGCCGCCTCCAGCCTGGCCATCCTCGATCAGCAGGGCATGCTGGAGAAGTACGCGCCCAAGCACCTGGACGCCATCGGCAAGAACTACCGCGACCCGGCCAACCCGCCGGCCTGGGTCGGCATGGACGTCTGGGCCGCGACCATCTGCTTCAACACCGTCGAGGCGCAGAAGCTGGGCCTGGAGAAGCCGGTGAGCTGGCAGGACCTGACCAAGCCCGAGTACAAGGGCAAGATCGTCATGCCCAACCCGGCGTCCTCCGGCACCGGCTTCCTCGACGTTTCCGCCTGGCTGCAGACCTTCGGCGAGAAGCAGGGCTGGGCCTACATGGACGCCCTGCACGAGAACATCGGCCAGTACGTCCACTCCGGCTCCAAGCCGTGCAAGCTGGCCGCCGCCGGCGAATTCCCGATCGGCATCTCCTTCGAGTACCCGGCCGTGCAGCTCAAGCGCCAGGGCGCACCGCTGGACATCGTCCTGCCCAAGGAAGGCCTGGGCTGGGAAATCGAGGCCACCGGCATCGTCAAGGGCACCCAGCACGAAGCCGCGGCGAAGAAACTCGCCGACTTCTCCGCCAGCCCCAAGGCCATGGAGCTGTACAAGGAAAACTTCGCCGTGCTGGCGCAGCCGGGCATCGCCAAGCCGCAGACCGAACTGCCGGCCGACTACGAGCAGCGCCTGATCAAGAACGACTTCGCCTGGGCCTCGAAGAACCGCGACGAGATCCTCGCCGAATGGCGCAAGCGCTATGACGGCAAGTCGGAGAAGGTCGCGCAGAAGTAAGGCTCGGCTGAAGTTCGTCTGGGGTTCGGCGCTGGCGGCTCCCTCTCCCCAACCCTCTCCCTGAAGGGAGAGGGGGCTGCTCGGCGTGTTGGTTCGAGGTGGGTGAAATCCTGTTGGCCAGCGAAGCGTGACAGGGCGGCGCGACCGACGTGTCATTTGCTTGCTGACCCAGGCAGCGGGTTGCTGAAGGCAGTTGCCTGAATGCCCCGACGTCGCAGGATGAACCCGGAATTCTTCTCGGCAGAGGAGGGCCCCCTCTCCCTTCAGGGAGAGGGTTGGGGAGAGGGGCTCTTCACCACGCAGGACATCCCCCATGACCCACACCCACTGCGACGTCGCCATCGTCGGCGCCGGCATCCTCGGCCTCTCCCACGCTTACGCCGCCGCCCGCCGCGGCCTTTCCGTGCGCGTCTTCGAGCGCACCGCCACGCCCCTGGGCGCCTCGGTGCGCAACTTCGGCCAGGCGCTGGTCACCGGCCAGCCGCCGGGCGTGATGTCGGACCTGGCCCGCGCCAGCCGGCCGATCTGGGCGCACTGGGCGCAGGGCGCCGGGTTCTCCCTGCGGCGCAACGGCTCGCTGCTGTTCGCCCGCAGCGAAGCCGAGGAGCACCTGCTCGAAGCCTTCTGCGCCGGCCGTGCCAACGCGCTGGATTACCGCGTCGGCCTGCTGCGCGGCAGCGAACTGAACGACCTCTACCAGGGGCAGTTCCGCCACCACCGCGCCGCGCTGGTGGGCTTCGACGACCAGCAGCTGTATTCCCGCGAGGCGCTGCCGAGCCTGATCGACCACCTGCGCCGCGAGCACGGCGTGGCGTTCCATTTCTCCACCCTGGTGCGCGATGTCGACACCGGCGTGCTGCGCACCACCGCGGGGACCTTCACCGCCGGACAGGTGATCGTCTGCTCCGGCCACGACTACCAGACACTGCTGGCCGAGATCATCGCGCCGCTGGAGCCGCAGGTGTGCCGTCTGCAGATGCTGCGCGCCCGCCCGCAAGTCGATGTCGGCCTTGCCCATTCGATTCTCACCGGCCTGAGCTGCGTGCACTACGGCGCCTTCTCCGACCTGCCCGAGGCCGAGGCGGTGCGCGCGCAGATCCGCCGCGAGACGCCGGAGCTGGAAGAACAGGGCATCCACCTGCTGGTCAGCCCCACGCCCCATGGCGAGCTGATCATCGGTGACTCCCACCACTACGGCAGCGACGCCGCGCCGTTCAACGCCGAATTCGTCGACCGGCTGATGCTGGAGCTGGCCGAGGACACGCTGGGCACGCGCGTGGAGGTGGTCGAGCGCTGGCAGGGCGTCTATGGCGCGCGCGGGCCGGGGCCGTTCTCGGTGCTGCAGGCCGCCGACGGCGTCACCGCCGTGCTGATGCACACCGGTGTGGGCATGAGCATCGGCCCGGCGCTGGGCGAGCGCACGGTCGCCGCGCTGTTCGGCTGACACCTGCCTGTCATGTGAAGGTCATGGGCTTCTGATAACACCGGAGGGCGGGCCTGACCTGCTCTTCGTAGGAGCGAGCTTGCTCGCGAACAGTCCGTGCCGTGCGGGTTCGCGAGCAAGCTCGCCCCTACAGGCGCGCCCCACTTGCGTGCGCAGAAAACCATGAACCACAGCATCGTCCAGAGCCACCAGGACTCCGACCTGTTCGGCCTGCTTTACGGCTTCAGCTTTCGTCCGGACCAGCCCGGTCTGGAGATCGATTCGCCCACCGCCCTGCAGCGCCTGCGGCAGCCGCGCGCGGCGGACGAGTTCCTCTGGCTGCACCTGAACCTGGCGCACGCGGCGTGCGAGCGCTGGATGAAGTCGCACCTGGAACTGCCCGACTACTTCTTCGAGACCCTGCGCGAAGGTTCGCGCTCCACGCGCATCGAGCATGTGGACGACGCGCTGCTGGCGGTGGTCAACGACGTGGTCTTCGACTTCGGCAGCCGCATGTCCTCGGACGTCGCCACCCTCTGGGTGTGCGCCCGCGGCCGCCTGCTGGTCACCGCCCGCGCGCAGCCGCTGCGCTCGGTGGATACGCTGCGCTCGTCGGTGAAGCGCGGCGAATGTTTCAATTCGCCGCTGGAGCTGCTGGTGCACCTGCTGCGCGACCAGGGCGATATCCTCACCCGCATCGTCCGCGAGACCAGCCTGAGCGTGGACCGCATCGAGGACCAGTTGCTGTCCTCGCGCCTCGCCACCAGCCGCGCCGACCTGGGCGCCATGCGCCGCGTACTGGTGCGCCTGCAACGCCTGCTGGCACTGGAACCGGGCTCGCTGATGCGCCTGCTCAACCGCCCGCCGGTGTGGCTGACGGAGGACGACGTGCGCGTGCTGCGCGAAGCCACCGAGGAATTCTCCCTGGTGATCAACGACCTCACCGCGCTGGGCGAGCGCATCAAGCTGCTGCAGGAAGAGATCGCCGCGAAGATCAACGAACAGAGCAACCGCACGCTGTTCACCCTCACCGTGGTCACGGTGCTGGCGCTGCCGATCAACATCATCGCCGGCTTCTTCGGCATGAACGTCGGCGGCATCCCCTTCGCCAACGACCCGGAAGGCTTCTGGATCCTGGTGGTGCTGGTGGCCAGCTTCACCGGCCTGGCCGGGCGCTGGGCGTTTCGCAAGCGGGATGATTACTGACCGACATCGGTACGGGCCCCTACAGGTTTAGGCCGGCGCAACCAGCCTGTGTAGGAGCGGACTCTGTCCGCGATCGATTCCCGGCTGCTCCGCGCTGGCCGGCGGCACATCGCGGACGAAGTCCGCTCCTACGCTCGGGCTGCCCCCGAGACCGGGCAAAAAAAGACCGGCCCAGTGGCCGGTCGAGGGGGAAGAAAGCGTCGTCAGCGGCAGACGCGGGCGATGGCCGCCGCCAGGTGATCCAGGCGCTCGCCGTCGAGCCCGGCGATGTTGGCGCGGCCGCTGCTCACCAGGTAGATGCTGTGCTCCTCGCGCAGGATGCGCACCTGCTCGGCCTGCAGGCCGGTGTAGGAGAACATGCCGCGCTGGAGGGCGATGTGTGCGAAGCGCTCCGCCAGCCCGTGGGGGCGCAGGGCTTCCACCAGGCCGACGCGCAGGTCGGCGATGCGCCCGCGCATGCCGTCCAGCTCGTCCAGCCAGAGGTTCTTCAGCTCCGGGTCGCCCAGGATGGTGGCGACCACTTCCGCGCCGTGGGCCGGCGGGGTGGACCACAGGTTGCGGGCGAACAGCGCCAGCTGGCTGCGGATGTCGGTGAGCTTGTCGGCGCTCTCGGCACAGACGATCAGCGCGCCGACGCGGTCGCGGTAGAGGCCGAAGTTCTTCGAGCAGGAGCTGGTGATCAGCACTTCCGGCAGGTTCTGCGCCAGCAGGCGCACCGAGTAGGCGTCCTCTTCCAGCCCATCGCCCAGGCCCTGGTAGGCGAAGTCCAGCAGCGGCAGCAGCTCGCGGCGGCGGACGATCTCCAGCACGCGTTGCCACTGCTCGTGGTCCAGGTCGAAGCCGGTGGGGTTGTGGCAGCAGGCGTGCAGCAGCACCACGTCGCCCTGGGGGATCTTCTCCAGCATGGCGAACATGGCGTCCGCGTCGAGGCGGTTGTCCGCGCCAACGTAGGGGTAGTGCTTGATCGGCACGCCGGCAGCGGCGAACAGGGTCTCGTGGATCGGCCAGGTCGGGTCGCTCAGCCAGATGTGCTTGCCCGGCAGGCAGTGGGCGATGAACTCCGCCGCCAGGCGCAGGGCGCCGGTGCCGCCCGGCGTCTGGGTGGCGTCGGCGCGGGCCCCGGCCAGCAGCGGCGAGGTGACGCCCAGCACCAGCTCGCACAGGCGCGCGGCGAACAGCGCGTCACCGTGGCTGCCGACATAGCTCTTGGTGGTCTCGGAATCGACCAGGCGCTGTTCGGCGAGCTTCACCGCGCGAGGAATCGGCGTGAGGCCCTGGGCGTCCTTGTAGACGCCCACGCCAAGGTCGAGCCGCGCGGGGTTGGGGTCCGCCCGATAGGCTTCGAGCAGGCCCAGGATCGGGTCGCCCGGTACGCGGGTGACCTTGGCGAAATGGCTCATTTGCGTCCCTCTGCTGTCGCGGCCAGCTCGTCGGTGCGCGCGGCCATGATGAAGTCGTTGCGGTGCAGGCCGCGAAGTTCGTGGCTCCACCAGGTGACGGTGACCTTGCCCCACTGGGTCAGCAGGTCGGGGTGGTGGCCTTCTTCCTCGGCGATGGCGCCCACCGCGTTGGTGAAGGCCAGGGCGTGCCTGAAGTTCTTGAACAGGAATACCCGCTCCAGTTCCATGTGATCGTCACGGACCTCGATGTTCCAGTCCGGGATCTGCTTGATCAGCACCGCCAGTTCTTCGTCGGACACCTTCGGGGCGTCGGCGCGGCAGGCTTCGCAATGGGCTTGGGTGAGTGCGGTCATGAAGGTTCTCCTTGTCGTGGGGTGGCATAGGAGTGCGCTCGCGAACCATCTTAGGCGCGCGAGCACGTCTCATCCTAGGCACAGATGGGCTCGATTGCAGCGGATCAGGCGGCCTGTTTCGGCGGGAATTTCGGCGCGTGCAGACCCAGGCGCATGGCTTCGCGCACCAGCGCCATGATGTCCTCATGGGCCAGTTCGAACAGGCGCTTGAGTTCGGGGAGCACGAAATACAGGGGCTGCAGGATGTCGATGCGGTACGGCGTGCGCATGCATTCCAGCGGGTCGAAGGCCTGGTGCTCGGGCTCGCCGGAGAGGCTGTAGACGGTCTCCTTGGGCGAGGAGAGGATGCCGCCGCCGTAGATGCGCAGGCCCTGGGACGTCTCCAGCAGGCCGAATTCGATGGTCATCCAGTAGAGGCGGGCGAGGAACACGCGCTCCTCCTTGCTCGCCGCCAGGCCCAGCTTGCCGTAGGTGTGGGTGAATTCGGCGAACCAGGGGTTGGTCAGCAGCGGGCAGTGGCCGAAGATCTCGTGGAAGATGTCCGGCTCCTGCAGGTAGTCCAGCTCCTCGGGGGTGCGGATGAAGGTCGCGACGGGGAATTGCTGGCTCGCCAGCAGCTCGAAGAACGTCTGGAACGGAATCAGCGCCGGTACCCGCGCCACGCGCCAGCCGGTGGTAGCCTGCAGCACCCGGTTGACCTCGCCCAGTTGCGGGATGCGCTCGTGGGGCAGGCCGAGCTGTTCGATGCCGTCCAGGTACTCCTGACACGCGCGGCCCTCGATCACCTTCAGCTGACGGGTGATCAGGGTGTTCCAGACCTGGTGCTCGGTTTCCGGGTAGTGGATGAAACCGTCTTCGTCAGGTTGGCGGGCCACGTATTGCGTTGTCTTCATGGATCCTCCGGCGTCGAGCTGCCTGTTCTTGTGATGACTCAAGCAATAGCGCGACGCGTGCCGCCGATCAGCCCCCCGGGCGCTGCGCCGACAGCGGCGGACGCGGTCGATCCGTAAAGAAATGCTGACGACTGGCGGCGCCGTCGTGAGGTTGTGGCTTGAAGGTGCGGTGATGTGTCACATATTCTTGACGGAAATTTCCGGCTGTCTTGCGAAAAAACCTGCCGGAACGCCCACCACAACGACAACCACGGGCCCGCCATGCGCATCAAAGTGCACTGCCAGAACCGCGTCGGCATCCTGCGCGACATCCTCAACCTGCTGGTCGACTACGGCATCAACGTCAACCGCGGCGAAGTCGGTGGCGAGCAGGGCAACGCCATCTACCTGCTCTGCCCGAACCTCATCAACCTGCAGTTCCAGTCGCTCAAGCCCAAGCTCGAAGCGGTGCCCGGCGTATTCGGCGTCAAGCGCGTCGGCCTGATGCCCAGCGAGCGCCGCCATCTGGAGCTGAACGCGCTGCTGGCGGCGCTGGAGTTCCCGGTGCTGTCGATCGACATGGCTGGGCAGATCGTCGCGGGCAACCGTGCGGCCGCGCAGCTGCTGGGCGTGCGCGTCGACGAAGTGCCGGGCATTCCGCTGTCGCGCTACGCCGAGGACCTCGACCTGCCGGAGCTGGTGCGGGCCAACAAGGCGCGCATCAATGGCCTGCGGGTGAAGGTCAAGGGTGATGTGTTCCTCGCCGACATCGCGCCGCTGCAATCCGAACACGACGAAAGCGAAGCGCTGGCCGGCGCCGTGCTCACACTGCACCGCGCCGACCGGGTCGGCGAGCGTATCTACAACGTGCGCCGCCTGGAGCTGCGCGGCTTCGACAGCATCTTCCAGAGCTCGCGGGTGATGGCCGCGGTGGTGCGCGAGGCGCGGCGCATGGCGCCGCTGGACGCGCCGCTGTTGATCGAGGGCGAGACCGGCACCGGCAAGGAACTGCTGGCCCGCGCCTGCCACCTTGCCAGCCCGCGCGGGCAGTCGCCGTTCATGGCGCTGAACTGCGCCGGCCTGCCCGAATCCATGGCCGAGACCGAGCTGTTCGGCTACGGCCCCGGCGCCTTCGAAGGCGCACGCCCGGAAGGCAAGCTCGGCCTGCTGGAGCTGACCGCCGGCGGCACGTTGTTCCTCGATGGCGTCGGCGAGATGAGCCCGCGCCTGCAGGCCAAGCTGTTGCGCTTCCTGCAGGACGGCTGCTTCCGCCGCGTGGGCAGCGACGAGGAGGTGTACCTCGATGTGCGGGTGATCTGCGCGACCCAGGTGGACCTTTCCGAGCTGTGCACCAAGGGCGAATTCCGCCAGGACCTCTACCACCGCCTCAACGTACTGTCGCTGCACATTCCGCCGCTGCGCGAATGCCTGGACGGCCTGGAGCCGCTGGTGGAGCACTTCCTCGACCAGGCCAGCCGGCAGATCGGCTGTGCGCTGCCCAAGCTCTCGCCGCAGGCGCTGGACCGCCTCGGCCGCTACCACTGGCCGGGCAACGTGCGCCAGCTGGAGAACGCGCTGTTCCAGGCGGTGTCCCTGTGCGAGGGCGGCACCATCCGCCCCGAGCACATCCGCCTGCCGGACTATGGGGCGCCACATCCGCTGGGGGATTTCTCCCTGGAAGGCGGGCTGGACGCCATCGTCGGCCGCTTCGAGAAAGCCGTGCTGGAACGCCTGTACCGCGAGCACCCGAGCAGCCGGCAACTGGGCAAGCGACTGGGCGTCTCGCACACCACCATTGCCAACAAACTGCGGATGCACGGAGTAGGGCAGAGCGAAGAGCCCTGATGCCCGCGACTCGTCGCCGATGCATCTGAGGGTTCGCGAGCAAGCTCGCTCCTACAAGGGCGGGAGCGGTGGAGCGGGCGGTGGCTGTCGGTATTTCGGCTGGCTGTGCATTCTGTCGCGAAGGACTTCGCGGACAAGGTCCGCTCCTACAAGGGCGGGAGCGGTGGAGCAGGCGGTGGCTGTCGGTGTCTCGGGTGACTATGCATTCTGTCGCGAAGGATTTCGCGGACAAGGTCCGCTCCTACAGGAGCGAGCGGTGGCGTCACCCTGTAGGAGCGGGCCACGCCCGCGATCCGTCGGCAGGGCCGACGCAGCCGGTGGGTTCGCCAGCAAGCTCGCTCCCACAGGACGGCGAGCTCTTCGTAGGAGCGAGCTTGCTCGCGAACCGATCTCCGGAAACAGACGAACAAAACCCCGGCACCAGGCCGAGGTTTGGTTTTTCACCTTCTGCCAGCCCGCAGGCTACTGCGCGCGCGCCATCAGCCCCGCCGCCTGTCGCATGCGGTTGATGTACTGCGCCACCTCGCGCTCGGCATCGAAGCGGGTGAAGTAGGGGCCTTCCAGCGTCCCCTCGCGGGTGGAAAAGAAGTACTGGCCATTGACCGCGCTGATGCGGTCGCTGCGGTAATGAGTGCCTGCCTGATCGTCGCCGGCCCGTTGTCCCAACATACGCTGCCCTCCCTCATCAAAAGGCTCAATTAAATCGAGTGTATGCCGCAAAGCCCCGCCGCGCCGGGGCTGGAGAGGAATGGCGACGAACGGCAAGCCGTCGTTTCAGGCGTGCAACAGCTGCCGGCCGGCTCGGGCAGCGCCTTGGCTATGCTCAGTGTCCCGGCGGCGGTCGCCGCCAAACAGGGTCCTGGCGAGAATGGTGTTTTGGTTATAAGAAAATCAAAATATATTCTTTTTATTGCGGAAAGACCTTGTGCATAGTGGCTACCAACACGAACAAGGAGAGACCCATGAGCTTGCGACTTGGCGACATCGCCCCCGACTTCGAACAGGAATCCAGCGAAGGCCGCATCCGTTTCCATGAATGGCTGGGCAACAGCTGGGGCGTCCTGTTCTCCCACCCGGCCGACTTCACCCCGGTGTGCACCACCGAGCTGGGCCTGACCGCCAAGCTCAAGGACCAGTTCGCCGCCAAGGGCGTCAAGGTCATCGCTCTGTCCGTCGACCCGGTGGACTCCCACCTGAAGTGGATCGACGACATCAACGAGACCCAGAACACCGTGGTCAACTTCCCGATCATCGCCGACGCCGACCGCAAGGTGTCCGAGCTGTACGACCTGATCCACCCGAACGCCAACGACACCCTGACGGTGCGCTCGCTGTTCGTCATCGACCCGAACAAGAAGGTGCGCCTGACCATCACCTACCCGGCGAGCACCGGGCGCAACTTCAACGAGATCCTGCGCGTCATCGACTCGCTGCAGCTCACCGACAACCACAAGGTCGCAACGCCCGGCAACTGGCAGGACGGCGACGACGTGGTGATCGTGCCCTCGCTCAAGGACGAGGAAGAGATCAAGCAGCGCTTCCCCAAAGGCTATCGTGCGATCAAGCCCTACCTGCGCCTGACGCCGCAACCGAACAAGTGACTCTCCGCTCCCCATCCGGGGAGTCACTGTACGAGCAAACCTCGAGCGGAAATCGGGCCGGTCCGCCGGCCCATTTTTATCCTTCATGCGCGGACCACGCCGCGCTTTTTTATTCAGCTCTGCTCACCATCCGATCTATTTGATCTGACTTGCCCGCCAAACGGGAAGAAGACGCAAGCCCCGCCAAGGAGAAGACCATGGGTCATTCCACCTGGCGCCGCAGCCTGGCCGTCGCTCTTCTCGCGAGCCTGCCGATCGGCGCCTACAACAGCCCCGCCAACGCCGCCGACGCGCCCAAGGAAGTGCGGCTGGACTACGCCTACTACGCACCCACCAGCCTGGTGCTCAAGCACTTCGGCTATCTGGAAAAAGCCCTCAAGCCGCAGGGCACCGAAGTGCGCTGGGTGTTCAGCCAGGGCAGCAACCGTTCGCTGGAATACCTCAACGCCGGCAGCACCGACTTCGCCTCCACCGCGGGCCTGGCCGCCGTGCTCAGCCGCGCCAATGGCAGCCCGCTGAAGACCGTGTACATCGCCAGCCGCCCGGAATGGACGGCGCTGGTGGTGCCCAAGGATTCCCCGCTCAAGTCCGTCGCCGACCTGAAGGGAAAGAAGATCGCCGCCACCAAGGGCACCGACCCCTACCTGTTCCTGCTGCGCAGCCTGCAGCAGGCAGGGCTGGACAAGAACGACGTGGAGATCGTCCACCTGCAGCACCCGGACGGCCGCGCCGCGCTGGAGCAGGGCAGGGTGGACGCCTGGGCCGGCCTCGATCCGCACATGGCCGCCAGCGAGCTGCAGGCCGGTTCGCGCCTGCTGTACCGCAACGTCGACTTCAACAGCTACGGCGTGCTCAGCGTCACCGAGAAATTCGAGCAGGAACAGCCGGCGCTGATCAAACAGGTCATCGCCGCCTACGAAGAGGCGCGCCAGTGGGCCGTGGCCCACCCGGAGGAGACCGCCAAGCTGCTCGCCGAGGAAGCCAAGCTGCCGCTGGAAGTGGCCAAGCTGCAACTCTCGCGCACCGACTTCAGCAAGCCGCTGCCGGGGGCCGAGCAGGTCGCCGCGCTCAAGGCCGCCGCACCGATCCTGCTGGACGAACAACTGGTGCGTCCGGGCACCGACGTCACCGCCGTGGTCGATCAGCTGATCGCCCCGCAACTGGCCGGCGAAGTGATCGGCAAACCCGCCGTCGCCAAGGCGGGGCAATAATCCATGCCCTCCCAGAGCCTGCGCCTGGCCCGCCAGCGTCGTGCATTGACACTGCGCTGGCCGCGGCTGGGCTGGCGCGCCTGGCTGGTGCCGTTGATCCTCTGCGCGGCATTGGAATTCTCCGTGCGCGTCGGCTGGCTCGCCGAGCACCAGATGCCAGCGCCCAGCAGCGTCGCGCTGACGCTGTGGCAACTGGCCCAGGGTGAGCTGTGGAAACACGTCGCCGCCAGCCTGGCGCGGGTGGCGGCCGGCTTCTTCATCGGCGCGGCGGCCGCCGTGCTGATCGGCACCTGGGTGGGCCTGAGCCAGCGCGCCGAGGCCTACCTGGAGCCCACTTTCCAGGCGCTGCGGGCCATCCCCAGCCTGGCCTGGGTGCCCCTGCTGCTGCTCTGGCTGGGCATCGACGAAACCCCGAAGATCGTGCTGATCGCCCTGGGCGCCTTCTTCCCCGTCTACCTGTCGCTGGTGGCCGGCGTGCGCAACGTCGACCGCAAGTGGGTGGAGCTGGGCCGGCTGTATCACCTGTCGCCTTTCGCCCTGGTGCGGCGCATCCTCCTGCCGGCAGCGCTGCCGAGCCTGTTCACCGGCCTGCGCGGCGCGCTGAGCCTGAGCTGGATGTTCCTCGTCGCCGCCGAACTGATCGCCGCTACCCGCGGCCTGGGCTACCTGCTCAGCGATGGCCGGGAAACCTCGCGGCCGGACATCGTCATCGCCGCCATCCTGGTGCTGGCCGTGCTGGGCAAGCTCAGCGACATCCTGCTCAAGGCGCTGGAACAGCGGGCGCTGGCCTGGCGCGACACCTTTGCGGGCAACGGAGAGAGCCGATGAGCGCCCTGTTGGAGCTGCGGGATATCCGCAAGAGTTTCTCCGGCGTGCGTGTGCTGGATGACGTCAGCCTGAGCCTGGCGCCGGGCGAAGTGGTCAGCCTGCTCGGCCCCAGTGGCTGTGGAAAAAGCACCCTGCTGCGCATCGCCGCCGGGCTGGACGACGAGTTCGCCGGCTCCCTGGAACGCAACCCGCTGCTGGGCTTCGGCCCGGACGGCGACACCGGCCGTGGCGGTGGCGGCATCGGCGTGGTGTTCCAGGAACCGCGCCTGCTGCCCTGGCTGACCGTGGCGCAGAACATCGGCTTCGCCGACGGCTGGCTGGCCGACGACCACCGCATCGAACACCTGCTGCGCGACGTGGGGCTGGAAGGCAAGGGCGGCCTGCTGCCCAAGCAGCTCTCCGGCGGCATGGCCCAGCGCGCGGCCATCGTCCGCGGCCTCTACGGCCGGCCGCAGGTCCTGTTGCTGGACGAACCCTTCAGCGCAGTGGACGCCTTCACCCGCATCCGCCTGCAGGACCTGATCCAGCAATTGGCGCTGGACTACGACATCAGCATCCTGCTGGTCACCCACGACCTCGACGAAGCCTTCTACCTCAGCGATCGCGTCCTGCTGCTGGGCGGCACCCCCAGCCGCCTGCGCCGCGAATTCCCCGTGCC
The DNA here is from genome assembly GCF_048068435.1 of Pseudomonas sp. NY15437. NCBI lineage: Bacteria > Pseudomonadati > Pseudomonadota > Gammaproteobacteria > Pseudomonadales > Pseudomonadaceae > Pseudomonas > Pseudomonas sp. NY15437. Next base: position 22,700 of record NZ_JBLUQC010000018.1, on the reverse strand, counting down.
GCTGCCGCGTCCCCGCGACCGCCGCGCCGTGGAGCTGGCCTTCCTGCGCGGCGAAGCACTGACCGAGCTGCACCAGTCCCACGTCATCTGACCTTCACCTCCCTGTAGGAGCGAGCTTGCTCGCGAACGCTCTTCGGTAACCCGCCGTGAAGCGTTTCGCGAGCAAGCTCGCTCCTACGTTAAAAACAAAATCGCATAACTAAATGAATAAATACCATTTATTGGAATATGCGAAGGGCTGTTAAGGTCTATGCACATTGGTTAGCAGCGCGGCATTTGTACCGCTCTGATCGTTATAAGGAAGCGTGCAGATGTATGTAGTCACCCTTGCCGGCAGCCCGAGCCAGCGTTCCCGTTCCGGTGTCCTCCTGGACATCGCGCGGAACTGGCTGCACGCCCACGGCGCCGAGGTGCGCTCGTACAGCGTGCGCGACTTCCCCGCCGAGGACCTGCTGCATGCGCGCTTCGACAGCCCCCGCGTGGTCGAGCTGATCGAGCAGGTGCTGCGCGCCGACGGCGTGGTGATTTCCACTCCTGTGTACAAGGCGTCCATCGCCGGTGCGCTGAAGGTGATTCTCGACCTGCTGCCGGAGCGCGCGCTGGCACACAAGGTGGTGCTGCCCCTGGCCACCGGCGGCAGCAACGCCCACATGCTGGCGGTGGACTACGCGCTCAAGCCCGTCCTCGCCGCGTTGAAGGCCCAGGAAACCCTGCACGGCGTGTTCGCCGAGGAGAGCCAGGTGCACTACCCCGAGGGCACAACCCCGGCGCGCCTGGAATCGACTCTCGAACACCGTTTGCTGGACTCCCTGGAGCAGTTCCACAGCGCCCTGGCGCGACGACCGAAACCCATCGACCCGAACCTGCTCAATGAGCGGCTGCTCAACGCCCGCTGGAGCATCTGACCGACCAACCAACGCCGCGAACGCCAAGCCCCAACCCGGCAGGCGCCCGCTGCGTCAAACACGAACAGGCCCTCACCGTCCCGCCAACGGGACCGCAGGTCCGGCAAGCACACTCGATAAAGGAGCACTCCCATGCGGACCCTCACTTTGCGCAGTGGACTGGCGGCCCTGCTGATCGCGGCCCTGTCCTACAACGCCCAGGCAGATGAACAACCCGGTACCCTGCGTATCGGCTACCAGAAGTACGGCACCCTGGTGCTGCTCAAGGCCCGCGGCACGCTGGAAAAGCGCCTGGCCGAGCAGGGCGTCAAGGTGCAATGGACCGAATTCCCCGGTGGCCCGCAGTTGCTGGAAGGCCTGAACGTCGGCAGCATCGACTTCGGCGTCACCGGCGAAACCCCGCCGGTCTTCGCCCAGGCCGCTGGCGCCGATCTGGTCTACGTGGCCCACGAGCCGCCGGCGCCCACCAGCGAAGCGATCCTGCTGCCCAAGGATTCGCCGATCAAATCCGTGGCCGAGCTCAAGGGCAAGAAGGTTGCCCTGAACAAAGGCTCCAACGTGCACTACCTGCTGGTGCGCGCCCTGGAGAAGGCCGGCCTGAAGTACACCGACATCCAGCCCGTGTACCTGCCGCCGGCCGACGCCCGCGCCGCCTTCGAGCGCGGCAGCGTGGATGCCTGGGTCATCTGGGACCCGTACCAGGCCGCCGCCGAGAAGCAGCTCTCCGCCCGCACCCTGGTGGATGGCACCGGCCTTGTGGATAACCACCAGTTCTACCTGGCGACCCGTCCCTACGCGAACAATCACCCGCAGGTGATCACCACCCTGATCGACGAAGTGCGCTCGGTGGGCCAGTGGTCGCAGCAGAACCCGCAGCAGGTCACCGACCAGGTCGCGCCGCTGCTCGGCCTGCCGGCGGACATCACCTTCACCGCGGTGAAACGCCAGGGCTACGGCGCCCAGCCGATCACCCCGGAAGTGACCGCCGCGCAGCAGAAGATCGCCGACACCTTCACCGACCTGAAGCTGATTCCCAAGAAGCTGAGCATCAAGGACGTGGTCTGGACGGCCCCGGCCAAGGTGGCCACGGCCAACAACTGATTCACCGGATACGACCCTCTCCCTAACCCTCTCCCTGAAGGGAGAGGGGACTGGATCGGCGCCGGATGAAGCTGATGTGTCAGCCGGCTCGGATAGCTCCCTCTCCCTTCAGGGAGAGGGCGGGGGGAGAGGGGCTCCGGGATGAACCCGAAGGTTCGCCCGAGCAAGCACCACGAAACACCCGAATCCCATCATCGCGCGGCTACGCCACGCCGGCGCGCTTATCTGGAGTTACTGCGATGAGTCTCAACATCTTCTGGTTCCTGCCGACCCACGGCGACGGCCATTACCTGGGCACCGCCGAAGGCGCCCGCGCCGTAGACCACGGTTATCTGCAACAGGTCGCCCAGGCCGCCGACCGCCTCGGTTTCGGTGGCGTGCTGATCCCCACCGGCCGCTCCTGCGAGGATTCCTGGCTGGTTGCCGCCTCGCTGATCCCGGTGACCCAGCGTCTGAAATTCCTGGTCGCGCTGCGCCCGGGCATCATTTCCCCGACCGTGGCTGCCCGCCAGGCCGCAACCCTCGACCGGCTCTCCGGTGGGCGCGCGCTGTTCAACCTGGTGACCGGCGGTGACCCGGACGAGCTGGCCGGCGACGGCCTGCACCTGAGCCACGCCGAGCGCTACGAAGCCTCGGTCGAATTCACCCGTATCTGGCGCCGCGTACTGGAAGGCGAGACCGTCGACTGCGACGGCAAGCACCTGCAGGTGAAAGGCGCCAAGCTGCTCTACCCGCCGATCCAGCAACCGCGCCCGCCGCTGTATTTCGGTGGCTCCTCCGATGCGGCCCAGGACCTGGCGGCCGAGCAGGTCGAGCTGTACCTGACCTGGGGCGAGCCGCCGGCCGCCGTCGCCGAGAAGATCGCCCAGGTGCGCGAGAAGGCTGCCAAGCAGGGCCGCACGGTGCGCTTCGGCATCCGCCTGCACGTGATCGTCCGCGAGACCAACGAGGAAGCCTGGCAGGCCGCCGACCGCCTGATCTCCCACCTGGACGACGACACCATCGCCCGCGCCCAGGCCTCGCTGGCGCGCTTCGATTCCGTCGGCCAGCAACGCATGGCCGCCCTGCACGGTGGCAACAAGGACAACCTGGAAGTCAGCCCCAACCTCTGGGCCGGTGTCGGCCTGGTGCGTGGCGGCGCCGGCACCGCGCTGGTGGGCGATGGCCCGACCGTGGCGGCCCGCGTGAAGGAGTACGCGGACCTGGGGATCGACACCTTCATCTTCTCCGGCTACCCGCACCTGGAAGAGTCCTACCGGGTCGCCGAGCTGCTGTTCCCGCACCTGGACCTGGCCCAGGCGCAGCAACCGCAGGCGCGCGGCTACGTCAGCCCGTTCGGCGAGATGGTCGCCAACGACATCCTGCCCAAGGCCGCTTCGGCGAGCTGAAACCCCTGGGGCGGATAACGCTGGCGCGTGTTGCGCCCGACGTAGCGACGAAGAATCCGGAGAATTGAGATGAGCGTTACCAACAACCTTGCCCAGCGCCTCGCGCCCTGGGCCCTGCCGGTGGGCCTGGTGGTCATCTGGCAGCTCGCGGTGGAATTCGGCTGGCTGTCCAGCCGCATCCTGCCCGCGCCCAGCGCCGTGGCCGAGGCCGGCTACCACCTGGTGGTCAGCGGCGAGCTCTGGCAGCACCTGGCGATCAGCACCTGGCGCGCCGCCGTCGGCTTCCTCATCGGCGGCAGCATCGGCCTGGCCCTGGGCCTGATCACCGGCCTGTCGACGTGGGGCGAGCGTTTCCTCGACAGCTCGGTGCAGATGATCCGCAACGTGCCGCACCTGGCACTGATCCCGCTGGTGATCCTGTGGTTCGGCATCGACGAGTCGGCGAAGATCTTCCTGGTCGCCCTCGGCACGCTGTTTCCGATCTACCTCAACACCTACCACGGCATCCGCAACATCGATCCGGGCCTGCTGGAAATGTCGCGCAGCTACGGGCTGTCCGGCTTCGCCCTGTTCCGCCAGGTGATCCTGCCCGGTGCGCTGCCCTCGATCCTGGTGGGCGTGCGCTTCGCCCTGGGCTTCATGTGGCTGACCCTGATCGTCGCCGAGACCATCTCCGCCAACTCCGGCATCGGTTACCTGGCGATGAACGCCCGCGAGTTCCTGCAGACCGACGTGGTGGTGCTGGCGATCCTGCTCTACGCCGTGCTCGGCAAACTGGCCGACCTCGCCGCCCGCGGCCTGGAACGCATCTGGCTGCGCTGGCACCCGGCGTATCAGGTCAAGGGAGGTGCGGCATGAACGCGGTGAACAACCTGCCCCAGCAACTCAAGAAAGGTATCCCGCTGGCACTGGAAAACGTGCGCAAGCGCTTCGGCGAACGCGAGGTGCTCAAGGGCATCGAACTGCGGATTCCCGCCGGCCAGTTCGTCGCCATCGTCGGCCGCAGCGGCTGCGGCAAGAGCACGCTGCTGCGCCTGCTGGCCGGCCTGGATGACGCCAGCGAAGGCCAGCTGCTGGCAGGCTCCGCGCCGCTGGACAGCGCCCGCGAAGAGACTCGCCTGATGTTCCAGGACTCGCGTCTGCTGCCCTGGAAGCGGGTGATCGACAACGTCGGCCTGGGCCTGAAGGGCGATTGGCGCCCCAGGGCGCTGGACGCTTTGGCGGCGGTGGGGCTCTCCGACCGTGCCAATGAATGGCCGGCGGGCTTGTCCGGTGGCCAGAAGCAGCGCGTGGCCCTGGCCCGTGCGCTGATCCACCAGCCGCGCCTGCTGCTGCTCGACGAGCCGCTGGGTGCGCTGGATGCCCTGACCCGCATCGAGATGCAGCAACTGATCGAGAACCTCTGGCGACAGCATGGCTTCACCGTGCTGCTGGTCACCCACGACGTCAGCGAGGCCGTGGCCATCGCCGACCGGGTGATCCTCATCGAGGACGGCGAGATCGGCCTGGACCTCAACGTCGAGCTGCACCGGCCGCGCGCCCGTGGCTCGGCCCGCCTGGCCGCGCTGGAAGCCGAAGTGCTCGAACGCGTGCTGTCGCTGCCGGCCCAACCGCCGGAGCCGGAACCTGTTTCCCCACTGCCCACGCAACTGCGCTGGGCGCTCTGACCCCACAGTGAACCCCCGATTCTCCCAAGGAGCTACGCCATGACCATCAAAGCCATCAACGTCCGCAACCAGTTCAAAGGCACCATCAAGGAAATCGTCGAAGGCGATGTGCTGTCGGAAATCGACGTGCAGACCGCGGCCGGCATCGTCACCTCGGTCATCACCACCCGTTCCGTGAAGGAACTGGAACTGACCATCGGCAGCGAAGTGATCGCCTTCGTGAAATCCACCGAGGTCTCCATCGCCAAGCTGTGAATACGGCGCTGGACGAGGCGGGCAGTCCGGCGACGGGCTGCCCGTTTTCTTTTGCGGATATGGCGTCGGGCTGGCCCTTGTAGGAGCGAGCTTGCTCGCGAGCCGCCCGAGCCGCGGCGTCAGTCACGTTCGCGAGCAAGCTCGCTCCTACAGGGGAGGCGCTCCCACATGAAATCCTGTGCGTGGGCTTGCCCTCACCCTAACCCTCTCCCAGAGGGAGAGGGGACCGTATGGTGCAGGATGAAACCTCACCCCAGCCCTCTCCCTATGGGAGAGGGCTGGGGTGAGGGGAATGCACCTGCACGGTTTTCCCGGCGAAATGCCCTTGCTCCTGCGAGATCCCATCCCGTGTGGCGGCACTATATAGAGCAATTGCTCTACCTCCCCTAGACTCCGCTCAAACCAACAAGAGAACGGAGTCCCCATGTCCCTGAGTCCCTCTGCCTTCGCGTTGCTCGGCCTGGTCGCCTGGACCGTGCTGCTGGTCCTGCTGGTGGTCAACCAGCGCGGTCTCCTGGTGATGTCCGGGCGCATGAAGGTGAACGCCTTCGCCGCCGACGGCAGCACCACGCCGGGCGCCTTCGGCCAGCGCGCGGTGCGCGCCCACGCCAACTGCGTGGAGAACATGCCGCTGTTCTGCGCCGTGCTGCTCTACGCCATGGTCACCCAGCAGACGCTGGTCACCGACCCGCTGGCGCCGACCCTGCTGGTGGCGCGCATCGTCCAGTCGCTGGTGCATCTGCTCAGCACCTCGGCGCTGGCGGTCTGGGTGCGTTTCGCGGCCTTCTTCGTCCAACTGATCATCCTGATCTGGTGGCTGCTGCGCCTGTCCACCCTGGTGTGATCCGCCGCGACGCGTGCAGCTGGGCGAACGACCGGAACAGTTGCGCCGCGCAACTGTTCCTATGGGGCGATACCGCCATGACTTAGCATGGCGGACCGCACACGCGTCGAGGCTCTCATGCACGTTTCATCCGGCCGCTGGCAGTTCGGCCTGTTCCTGGCACTGGTCACCGCCGTCCTCTGGGGCATCCTGCCGATCAAGCTCAAGGAAGTCCTGAAGGTCATGGACCCGATCACCGTCACCTGGTTTCGCCTGGTGGTGTCCGGTGGCCTGCTGCTGATCTACCTGGCCTTCACCCGCCAGCTGCCGCGCTTCGCGCCACTGGGCTCACGCGGCATGGGCCTGGTGCTGGCGGCCATCCTCGGCCTGACCGGCAACTACGTGTGCTACCTGATCGGCCTGCGCATGCTCACGCCGGGCACCACGCAGCTGGTCATCCAGATCGCGCCGATCCTCCTGCTGCTGGGCAGCCTGTTCGTCTTCAAGGAGAGCTTCAGCGTTGGCCAGGCGCTCGGCCTTGCGGTGCTGATCGCCGGCTTCGGGCTGTTCTTCAACCAGCGTCTGGCCGAGCTGTTCGGCTCCCTCGGCGAATACACCACCGGCGTGCTGATCGTGGTCTTCGCCGCCTTCATCTGGACCTTCTACGGCCTGGCACAGAAGCAATTGCTGACGCAGTGGACGTCCGGGCAGGTGATGATGGTGATCTACTTGGGCTGCGGCGCGCTGCTCACGCCCTGGGCGCATCCGCTGGAGGCGCTGGACCTGTCGCCGTTGCAGGGCTGGCTGTTGCTGGGCTGCTGCCTGAACACCCTGGTGGCCTATGGCGCCTTCGCCGAGGCGCTGGCGCACTGGGAAGCCTCGCGGGTCAGTGCGACCCTGGCGATCACGCCGCTGGTGACCTTCGCCTCGGTAGCGCTGGCCGCCTCGCTGTGGCCCGACTTCGTGCGCCCGGAAGACCTCAATGGCCTGGCCTATGTCGGCGCGCTGCTGGTGGTCGTCGGCTCGGCGCTCACCGCCCTGGCGCCATCGCTGCTGCGCAGCTACCGGGCCCGCCGGGCACGCATCGCCAACGTCTGAAGCCCCGGCCAAGGCAGGGCCTGTAGGAGCGAGCTTGCTCGCGAACCCGCCCGGCAGCGGTGCCGGCTGGAAATCCGTTCGCGAGCAAGCTCGCTCCTACAGGTGTTCTGGCAGGCTCAGCACCCACGAAAACGGGCGCCCGAAGGCGCCCGTTTCAGCTGGCAAAGCGAGCCGTGGATCAGGCCTGGGCCGGACGCACCGCGCGGTAGGCCAGCGCGCCGATCACGCCGCCCAGCAGCGGGCCGACCCAGAACAGCCAGACCTGCTTCATGAACAGCGGGTCGGCGAAGATCGCCACGCCCAGGCTGCGCGCCGGGTTCACCGAGGTGTTGTCGATCGGGATGCTGATCAGGTGGATCAGCGTCAGGGCCAGGCCGATGGCGATCGGCGCAAAGCCGGCCGGGGCCAGCTTGCTGTCGGTGGCGCCCATGATCACGAACAGGAAGAACGCGGTCAGCAGCATTTCGGTGGCCAGTGCGGCCTGCATCGAATAGCCGCCCGGCGAGCCTTCGCCGAAGCCGTTGGCGGCAAAGCCGGCGAGGGCGTCGAAGCCCGGCTTGCCGCTGGCGATGCAGAACAAGGCTGCGCCGGCGAGGATGCCGCCGATCACCTGGGCGAGGATGTAGGGGAGCAGGTCACGACCATTGAAGCGGCCACCGGCCCACAGGCCGAGGCTGACGGCGGGGTTGAGGTGGCAACCGGAGATCGGGCCGATGGCGTAGGCCATGGTCACGACGGTCAGGCCGAACGCCAGGGACACACCCAGCGTACCGATTCCCTGGGCCGCGAAGATGGCGCTGCCGCAACCACCGAACACCAGCCAGAACGTGCCGATCATTTCGGCGGAAAGTTTGCGAAGCATGCTGCCTCCAAGGCAAGACGAACCCCGGATTGGGGCGAGGGCATGCTAGGGAAGTCGCATTGGGGCCGGTTGTAGGTGTTTTCCCAAGGTGCCGGGAAACCCTTCTGAAGGCGCAGGCCATGGCTATGAAAAGCTCGGCGGACAAGGCCTTGGGCATCGTCCGCCGTCCGCTCAGACCTGCGTGCCCAGCTGCTCCGCCCGCCGCAGCCAGGCCTGCCGCTGCTCCTCGCCGGAGCCGCGCACCGGGCTGAACTCCTCCAGATGGCGCAGGGCGATGCCGCAGGGCGCGAGGATGCAGCGGGTCATCTGCCGGTGCGCCGGGGCGCCCTGGCGCAGACGATAGTGCCAGTGGGTCTGGTCGTGGCTGACCAGCAGGTCGGCGCTGCGCCCGCCCAGCAGGGGTTCGAACTCGCGGGACTCGGCCGAGCGATAGCGGAAGGCGAAGCCCGGTTGCAGCACGCGGTCGAAGAAGCCTTGCAGCAGCGCCGGCAGCCCACCCCACCACACGGGATAGACGAAGGCGATGTGCTGCGCCCAGTGGATCTGCCGCTGGGCTTCAAGCACGTCCGGCTCCAGGGTCTGGCTCTGTTCGTAGCCGCCACGCAATACCGGGTCGAAGTTCAGATCGCCGAGCTTGAGCAGGTGCACCACGTGGCCCTTGGCGCGAGCGCCGTGGGCGTAGGCGTCGGCCAGCGCGTGGCAGAAGCCGCCGGGCTTGGGCGAGCCCAGCACCAGCAGCACGCGCTTGCCGTCGCCCTCCAGCGGGGTGGCGCCGGTGCGGGTCGGTTCAACCATTCTGCCCGGCCTCCAGCATGGTTTCCGGGCGCACCCACTGGTCGAATTCGGCGTCGCTCAGGTAGCCCAGTTCCAGGGCGGCTTCGCGCAGGGTCTTGCCCTCGGCGTAGGCCTTCTTGGCGATCTCGGCGGCCTTGTCGTAGCCGATGTGCGGGTTCAGTGCGGTCACCAGCATCAGGCCGCGGTCCAGGTGCTCGCGCATCTTCGCCGCGTCCGGCTCCATGCCGGCGACGCAATGCGTGTTGAAGTTGCGGCAGCCGTCGGCCAGCAGGCGCGCGGACTCCAGCAGGTTGTGGATGATCACCGGCTTGTACACGTTGAGCTGCAGGTGGCCCTGGCTGGCGGCGAAGGTGATCGCCGCGTCGTTGCCGAAGACCTGGCAGGCGAGCATCGACAGCGCTTCGCACTGGGTCGGATTGACCTTGCCGGGCATGATCGAGGAACCCGGCTCGTTGGCCGGCAGCTTCACCTCGGCAAAGCCCGCGCGCGGGCCGGAGCCGAGCAGGCGCAGGTCGTTGGCGATCTTCATCAGCGCCACGGCGAGGGTCTTCATGGCCCCGGCCAGGGTCACCAGCGGTTCGTGGCCGGCGAGGGCGGCGAACTTGTTCGGCGCGGAGACGAAAGGCAACCCGGACAGATCGGCCAGCTCGGCGGCGATGGCCTCGGCGAATTCCTTCGGCGCGTTCAGCCCGGTGCCCACGGCGGTGCCACCCTGGGCCAGTTCGTAGACCGCCGGCAGCGCCGCGCGGATGGCGCGCTCGGCGTAGTCCAGCTGGGCGACGAAGGCGGACAGCTCCTGGCCGAAGGTGACGGGCGTGGCGTCCATCAGGTGGGTACGCCCGGTCTTCACCAGGTGGGCGTGGCGCGCGGCCTGCTGGGCGAGGCCGCCGCTGAGCTCGGCGATGGCCGGCAGCAGGTCGTGGTGCACCGCCTGGGCGGCGGCGATGTGCATGGCGGTGGGGAAGCTGTCGTTGGAGCTCTGGGCGCGGTTCACGTGGTCATTGGGGTGCACCGGTTTCTTGCCGCCGCGGCCGTTGCCGGCGATCTCGTTGGCGCGCCCGGCGATGACCTCGTTGACGTTCATGTTGCTCTGCGTGCCGCTGCCGGTCTGCCAGACGACGAGGGGGAACTGGTCGTCATGTTCGCCCGCCAGCACCTCGTCGGCGGCTTCCTCGATGAGGCTGGTGATGTTCTCCGGCAGTTCGCCCAGTTGCGCGTTGACCCGCGCGGCGGCCTTCTTGATCAGCGCCAGGGCATGCACGACGGCCAGCGGCATGCGCTGGCCGCCGATGGCGAAGTTCTCCAGCGAGCGCTGGGTCTGGGCGCCCCAGTAAGCGTCGTCGGGGACTTCGATGGGGCCGAGGCTGTCGGTTTCGGTGCGGCTCATGGTGCATCTCCGGAAATGGGGTCTCGGCCAGTTTAGGCCGCTATGGCGCTGGCGGGTTCCACAATGCCTCAATGGCCGTGATAGAGCGCTTTCCGGCGTCCGGCCAGCGGTGGCCGATCACCAGCGCGCGAGCGTGGCGCCGACCCAGCCGAGGGCGCCGTTCACCGGCACCTGTTCGCCGTCGGCGCTGCGCAGGGCGCCGTCGAAGCGGCCGAACCACTGGCTGGTCTCGGCGAACAGCGGGCCCAGGCGCGGGCAGGCGCGGTGCAGCTTGCGCGGGGTGAAGGTGAGCTCGACGCGCTCGTCGGCGTCGCGCAATTGCCAGGGGGAGAGCGGGTCGTGCGGCGCCTGGCGGATATCCACGGGGCCATCCAGCGCTTGCAGTTCGCCGCCGAACCACAGGGCGTTCTCGCTCAGGTGGCTGTGTTCCGTCCAACCGCTGCCGAAGTTGCCGGCGATGCCGCCGGGCGCGGCGAACGCGGCGCGCGTCCAGTGTGTGTGGAGGGGCCAGACGCCGCGGCCGAAATCCAGCGCGGCGAAGCTCTGGCCCTCGCTGCAGCGGTAGGTCTTGTGGCCGAGGGTGAGGCTGCCGCGGATCGGCAGGCCCATCTGCCGGCTGCAGGCGTGGAAGCAGTTGCCGGTCATCGGCACCACCAGGTTGACCGATTCCAGGTGCGCCGGGCGCTGCACTTCCAGCGCGAGGTTGAGCGGCTGTCCGCCCAGGTTCGGCGCGCAGGCGGTGATGCGCAGCTGGCCGGGCTGCTCGTCGAAACCCAGGCTGAGCTGGCCGTGCTCGAAGCGATGGCTCTGGTTCGGCATGTCCGGCAGGTGGCAGCCCAGGCCGAACGGGCTGAACTGGGTGCGGTGCACCGAGCGCCCGGTCTCCAGGTCGAGGAAGTACACGGCGCCGTAGCCCAGGTAGTCCAGGTCCGCGATGGTGATCGAGAGCATCCAGCCCGGCGCGTTGATGCACCAGTGGTTCCAGCGTTTGCGCCGGCCGAGGTTGCCGGTCAGCCGGCAGAGCGTCTGCGGCCGCGACGACCAGCCCACGGCCGCGCTGTTCAGGCGGCCGCGCGCATCGCACAGGGGCGGCGCGGCAGGCGGCGTCGGTGGGTGGGTGAAGGTGTTCATCGGTCACATCCCTGTGGCAACGCGCCGCAGCATGCCGTTTCATGAACTGTCCTACAAGAGAAGCCGGTCACTTCCAGGGGATTTCCCCGTCTCTTGAGCCGATTCCGAACTTAGGCGCAGAATGGCGGGTCCCACCCGGACACCCTTCAGACTCACAGGACTGCCCCATGACCGTTCTTCGTTCCCTCTGCACTGCCGCTCTTCTGGTCGGCTTCAGCTCCGTGGCTCTGGCCGACGCCAACGCCGAGGCGGAGAAATTCCTCAAGCAGGTGCATGCCGACAAGCTGACCGTGCCGGTCTACGCGCAAGTCCAGCAGATGCTCGCCCAGCGCTTCGCCCAGGCCAAGGCGCCGGACAGCAAGAAGGCCGTGCTCGACCGCTACCAGGCCAAGGCCAATGCCGAACTGGACCGCGCGGTGGGTTGGGACAAGCTCAAGCCTGAGCTGGTCAAGCTCTACACCAGCAACTTCAGCGAGTCCGAGCTCAAGCAGCTGAACGATTTCTACGCCTCGCCCCTGGGCCGCAAGGTGCTGGAGAAGATGCCGCGCCTGACCGCCGAATCCGCCCAGCTGACCCAGGCGAAACTGCAGACCGCGGTGGACCCGGTGAACAAGCTGATGGCCGACATGGACAAGGAACTGGGCGTGAAAGCCCCGGCCGCTCCGGCCAAGAAGCCCTGATCTTCGTTTTGCACCGACCTGACTGCCTGATTGCCAGCGAGACCCGACATGAGCATGCGTGACCGCCTCCACACCGCCCTGGGCGCCCTCGAACCGCAACACCTCGAGGTGCTCGACGAGAGCCATATGCACAGCCGCGGGCAGGAAACGCACTACAAGGCAGTGATCGTCAGCCCGGTGTTCGCCGGGCTGAACGCGGTGAAGCGCCACCAGAAGGTCTACGCCACGCTCGGCGAGCTGATGGGCCAGATCCACGCCCTGGCCCTGCATACCTACACCCCCGAGGAGTGGGCGCAGCAGGGCGCGGCACCGGAGTCGCCGACCTGCCGCGGCGGCAGCAAGCACGACCTGCATTGACCGCATGCCGCACTGATCGGCGGCAGGGTGCGGGCTTCGTCCCGCTCCGGTAGAATGCGACACCCAGCGCCGGCTTCTGCCGGCGCTGTCATTTTCAGATTCCGATCAGCTGTCGTTTTCGAACTTTCTTCTCCCAAGAAGCCGGTCCGCCCTTTACGCGGGCGACCACTGGAGTGATGCATGACCACCGAAAGAATCGTCGTCGCGGCGTTGTACAAGTTCGTCTCCCTGCCCGACTACGTCGCCCTGCGCGAACCCCTGCTGCAAACCCTGCTGGACAATGGCGTGAAGGGCACCCTGCTGCTCGCCGAGGAAGGCATCAACGGCACCGTCTCCGGTGCCCGCGCCGGCATCGACGGCCTGCTGGCCTGGCTGCGCAACGACCCGCGCCTGGCCGATGTGGACCACAAGGAGTCGTACTGCGACGAACAGCCCTTCTACCGCACCAAGGTCAAGCTGAAGAAGGAAATCGTCACCCTCGGCGTGCCGGGCGTGGACCCGAACGCGCAGGTGGGCACCTATGTCGAGCCCAAGGACTGGAACGCGCTGATTTCGGACCCTGAAGTCCTGCTGATCGACACCCGCAACGACTACGAAGTGGCCATCGGCACCTTCGAGGGCGCCATCGACCCGAAGACCAAGTCGTTCCGCGAGTTCCCCGAGTACATCCGCCAGCACTACGACCCGGCGAAGCACAAGAAGGTCGCCATGTTCTGCACCGGCGGCATCCGCTGCGAGAAGGCGTCGAGCTACATGCTCAGCGAAGGCTTCGAGGAGGTCTTCCACCTCAAGGGCGGCATCCTCAAGTACCTCGAGGAAGTGCCGGAGGCCGAGACGCTCTGGCGCGGCGACTGCTTCGTGTTCGACAACCGCGTGACCGTGCGCCATGACCTGTCCGAAGGCGACTACGATCAGTGCCATGCCTGCCGCAACCCGATCTCGGCCGTCGACCGCGCCTCGGAGCACTACGCGCCGGGCATCAGTTGCCCGCATTGCTGGGACACGCTGTCGGAGAAGACCCGCGCCAGTGCCCGCGAGCGGCAGAAGCAGATCGAACTGGCGCGCCAGCGCAACCAGCCGCATCCCATTGGCCGTGATCCCCGCGCGGAGAACTGATCCATGACCAGCCGCCTGCTCTACGTAATGGACCCGATGTGCTCCTGGTGCTGGGGTTTCGCCCCCGTGGCCGGGAAGCTGGTGGAGCAGGCGCGCGCCGCGGGTGTGCCGCTGGCGCTGGTGATGGGCGGCCTGCGCACGGGGCAGGGCGCCGCGCTGGAGCCGACCACCAAGCGCTACATCCTCGAACACTGGCACGCGGTGCATGACGCCACCGGCCAGCCGTTCCGCTTCGACGGCGCCTTGCCCGACGGCTTCGTCTACGACACCGAGCCGGCCTGCCGCGCGGTGGTCACGGCGCGCCGCCTCGACGAGGACTGCGCCTGGGCGCTGGTGGGGGAGATCCAGCGGGCCTTCTACGTGGAGGGTCGCGACGTGACCCAGGCCAGCGTGCTCGCCGAACTGGCCGACAGCGTCGGCCTGCCGCGCATCGAGTTCGCCGAAGCCTTCGACAGCCAGGACAACCACCTGGCGACCCTGGCCGATTTCTCCTGGGCCCGCGATCTGGGCATCGCCGGCTTCCCCACCCTGCTGGCCGAGCGCGACGGCCAACTGGCGCTGCTGACCAACGGCTACCAGCCGTTGAGCGAGCTTGCGCCCTTGCTGGATCGCTGGCTGGAGCGCGGGCGGCATGCCTGAGCTGTCGGCTGACCGCCTGAGCTGGGCGGAAATTCGCCGGCTCGCTTTCCGTCACCGCAAGGCCCTGCTGCTGGCCAACCTGGTTGCCGTGCTGGCCACCGCCTGCAGCGTGCCGATCCCGCTGCTGCTGCCGCTGCTGGTGGACGAAGTGCTGCTGGGCAAGGGCGACGCCGCCCTGCAGGTGATGAACCACTGGCTGCCCGATGGCTGGCACAAGCCCGCGGGGTACATCGGCCTGATGCTGCTGGTGACCCTGGCGCTGCGCAGCTGCGCGCTGGTGTTCAACGTGCTGCAGGCCAAGCTGTTCGCTCGGCTGTCCAAGGACGTGGTGTACCGCATCCGCCTGCGCCTGATCGAGCGCCTGAAACGCATCGCCCTGGGCGAGTACGAAACCCTCGGTGGCGGTTCCGTCAGCGCGCACCTGGTGACCGATCTCGACACCCTCGACAAGTTCGTCGGCGATACCCTGAGCCGCTTCCTGGTGGCGCTGCTGACGCTCTGCGGCACCGCCGGCATCCTGATCTGGATGCACTGGAAGCTGGCGCTGCTGATCCTGCTGTTCAACCCGCTGGTGATCTTCGCCACGGTGCAGCTGGGCAAGCGCGTGAAGCACCTGAAGAAGCTGGAGAACGACAGCACGTCGCGCTTCACCCAGGCGCTGACGGAAACCCTCGAAGCCATCCAGGAAGTGCGCGCCGGCAATCGCCAGGGGTTCTTCCTCGGCCGCCTCGGCGTGCGCGCCCGTGAAGTGCGCGACTACGCCGTCGCCTCGCAGTGGAAGAGCGACGCCGCCGGGCGCGCCAGCGGCCTGCTGTTCCAGTTCGGCATCGACCTGTTCCGCGCCGCGGCCATGCTCACCGTGCTGTTCTCCGACCTGTCCATCGGCCAGATGCTCGCGGTGTTCAGTTACCTCTGGTTCATGATCGGCCCGGTGGAGCAACTGCTCAGCCTGCAATACGCCTTCTACGCCGCCGGCGGCGCGCTGGCCCGTATCAACGAACTGCTGGCGCGCGCCGACGAGCCGCATTACGAGCACCGCCGCGACCCCTTCGCCGGGCACACCAGCGTCGGCATCCAGGTGCGCGATCTGAGCTTCGCCTACCGCGACGAGCGGGTGCTCGATGGCCTGGACCTGGATATCGCTCCGGGCGAGAAGGTCGCCATCGTCGGCGCCAGCGGCGGCGGCAAGAGCACCCTGGTGCAGTTGCTGCTGGGCCTCTACCAGCCGCAATCGGGCAGCATCCGCTATGGTGGCGCGGCGCTGGAGGAGATCGGCCTGGACTGCGTGCGCGAGCATGTGGCGGTCGTGCTGCAGCACCCGGCGCTGTTCAACGACACGGTGCGCGCCAACCTGACCATGGGCCGCGAGCGCGGCGACGACGCCTGCTGGCGCGCGCTGGAAGTGGCGCAACTGGCCGACACCATCCGCGCCCTGCCGCAAGGTCTGGACAGTGTGGTGGGGCGTTCCGGCGTGCGCCTGTCCGGCGGCCAGCGGCAGCGTCTGGCGATTGCGCGCATGGTGCTGGCCGAGCCGAAGGTGGTGATCCTCGACGAGGCCACCTCCGCCCTCGACGCTGCCACCGAGTACGCCCTGCACCAGGCGCTGGAGCGCTTCCTCGAGGGCCGCACCACGCTGATCATCGCCCACCGCCTGTCTGCGGTAAAACAGGCCGACCGCGTGCTGGTGTTCGATGGCGGGCGCATCGCCGAAGACGGCGACCACCAGCAACTGATCGCTGAAGGCGGGCTCTATGCGCGCCTGTACGGCCATCTCCAGCAGGGCTGATCAGCCGTAGCGGGTCACTTCGAGGAAGGCCACGCAATGGCCCTGGTCGTGGAAGACCCGCGCGCTGCCGATGTCGTTGTAGGGGATGCCCAGCAGCAGGTCGAGCAGGCCGGCGTCGCTGCGGTAATGCGGGCGCCAGTCCAGCAGGCCTTCCAGGTAGCCGATGTCCGGCACGTCGGGGAGGAAGTTGCCCATCAGCAGGCGACCGCCGGGCAACAGGCGGGCGAACAGGTTGCGGGTCAGGTCGCGGGCGTCGTGGTCGTCCAGCACCTCGTACAGCCCCGGTGAATAGATCAGGTCGAAATGGCGCAGGTCCTGGCGGCCGTAGAACAGCTCGTCGAGCGTGCATTGCTGGGTCTGGACACCGAGGGCGGCATAGCTGGCCTCGACGGTCTGCAGGCACAGCGCCTGCGCGTCCAGCGCGGTGAACTGGCGGAACTGGCCATGGCGCAGCGAGCGCGCCAGCTCGACCTCGCGCAGGTGCCCGCAGCCCACGCAGAGAATGCGCGCCTGGCCGTTGAGCTGGTCGCAGCAGCGGTCGATCTCCCGTGCCAGCAACTGGCGGCGCGAGCGCAGCGCGCGGGAGGCGGGAGCGGAGCTGGCATAGCGGAACAGCTCTTCCGTGGGGCCGTCGGGCAGCAACGAGCGCAAGGTGCTGTCGATGCCGTAGAGGTAGTCCATCAGCACGGCGTTGCCGGCGCCTTCTCCCATCGGCCGTTCGCGACGCCGGGGGAAGGGCAATACGCGGGGGGCTTCCGTTGGCGACGTGCCGCCCGTGGCGAGCGAGAGCAGGTTGCTTTCTTCATCCTTGAGATGACGCAACTGCTGTTCCAGCTGCTCGATGGCCTCGGAGAGTGAACCCGGATGCTGAATGCGATCGTCCATTGCCGTCCGCCTGGGATATCCGCTGGGTGAGAAGAAGGCGCCACCGGTCCTGGCCGGTGATTCGTTCAACAGCGGTGCCGCCGCCGGTCGTGCAGCCTTGTCGGTCACTCGCAAACGTGCCGCTGCACTGTGCAGATTGCACGATCGTCTGAGGTATGGCACATGGCCTCCGCTGTCGCAAGGCCACTAATCGGCCGCGTCCGAACGACCTGGGCTGGGGCGATGAAAGGCATTTCCCGCAGCCAAAAAAGCATTTTTCCGCCAGACGGCGTCTTCCCAGGGGGCCAGGGCCATACGCGGAGGTTGGAGGATTTCCCGCGATCGGCTAGAAGTTAAAGAAGGGGCGGCCTGACAGAAAAGTCCCAAGGTGAGCCTTCACCGCACCCCATGGCCTGCCAGACTTTCAAAGAAGGAAACCGAATCGGGTGATGGATGCAATGGGGCTCTTGCCGACCCGGCGGACGACGCGTCTGCTCAAGCTGGTCTGGCCATTCATGGTCGTGGTCCTGCTGCAGACGCTGATCGGCAGCGGCAGTTTCCTCATTCTGTCGGGCGTGCGTGCCTATGTCGGCGGCGAGAGCCTCTGGTCCAAGGGGCAGAAGGACGCCATCCACTACCTGCAGCTCTACGGCCAGAGCCATGACCCGGCGGATTACGAGCGTTACCGCACCGCCATCGCCATTCCCCAGGGCGACCGCACCTTCCGCGCCGCCCTCGATCTCAGCCGACCCGACGTGGAGCTGGCCCGCGCCGGCGCGCTGCAGGGCGGCATCCATCCCGATGACGTCGACGTGCTGATCTGGCTGTACCGCTACTTCCACGAATTCAGTTACTTCGACCAGGCCGTGAAGATGTGGATCATCGGCGACGCCTACCTCGACCAGCTGGAGCAACTGTCCGACGAGATGAGCGCGAAGATCCGCGCCAACGATGTGCGGCCCGGTGACCTGAGCTATTGGAACAGCCGTATCCAGGCGATCAATGATGGCGTCACCCCCGCCGCCATGGCGTTCTCCGCCGCGCTGGGGCAGGGCTCGCGGCTGATCATGTGGGTGCTGCTGCTGGCCAACGGCGCCACCGGCCTGGCGCTGATCCTCCTGGCGGTCTGGCGCACGCGCATCCTGTTGCGTCAGCAGCGCGCCTTCGAAAGCGCCCTGGATACCGAGAAGGAGCGCGCGCAGACCACCCTGGCGGCCATCGGCGACGGCGTGGTGACCCTCGACGAGTACGAGTGCATCGCCTACTTCAACCCGGCGGCGGAGCGCCTGATCGGCTGGGACAACTCCATGGCCGTCGGCTTGCCGCTGCGCTCGCTGCTGCGGGTATTCGACGAGAGCACCCACGTCGAGGGCCTGCCGCTGGTGGGGCAGATCCTGCGCGGCGAGGTGGACGGGGGCAGCGAAACCAGCAAGCTGATCCAGCGCCTGGACGGCACCAGCGTGGCGGTCACCCTGGTGGCCACGCCCATCCATGCCGAGGGGCGCGTCGTGGGCGTGGTGCTGGTGCTGCACGACATGACCCGCGAGCGGCAGTACATGGCCAGCCTGTCCTGGCAGGCGACCCACGACGCGCTGACCGGCCTGACCAACCGCCGCGAGTTCGAATTCCGCCTCAAGCAGGCGCTGGAAAGTTCGGCGGACTCGCGCGACCAGCATTCGCTGATGTACCTGGACCTGGACCAGTTCAAGCTGGTCAACGACACCTGCGGCCACGCCGCTGGCGACGAGCTGCTGCGCCAGGTCTGCTCCGTGCTGCAGCAATGCCTGCGCGACGGCGACACCCTGGCGCGGCTGGGCGGCGACGAGTTCGGCATTCTCCTCGAGCACTGCCCGGCGGACCTGGCGGTGCAGATCGCCGAGCGCATCCGCCTGACCGTGCAGGCGCTGCACTTCATGTGGGAGGGCCGCGGCTTCAACATCACCGTGAGTATCGGCGTGGTGCACATCTCCACCATGCTGGTCTCGGTGGAGGAGGCGCTGCGCTGCGCCGACATGGCCTGCTACATGGCCAAGGAAAAAGGCCGCAACCGCGCCCAGGTGTTCCGCCCGGATGATACCGAGCTGTCCAACCGGGTCGGCGAGATGGCCTGGGTGCAGCGCATCCGCCTGGCGCTGGAGGAGGAGCGTTTCTGCCTCTTCGCCCAGCCGATCTACCCGGTGGACGAGCGGGTGAGGGAGGGGGCCCACGTCGAGTTGCTGCTGCGCCTGAACGACGAGTGCGGCCGGCTGGTGGCGCCGATCAACTTCATCCCCGCCGCCGAGCGCTACGGCCTGATGCCGGAAATCGACCGCTGGGTGGTCGAGAACGCCTTCAGGATCCTCGCCGAGCGCAATGCCGATGGCGGTTTCGAGCCGATCCAGACCTGTGCGATCAACCTGTCCGGCGCGACCATCGGTGACGACACCTTCCTCGACTTCCTGCGCGAGGTGCAGCCGCGCCATGGCATCGAGCCGGCCAGCGTGTGCTTCGAGATCACCGAGACCAGCGCCATCGCCAACCTGGTCAACGCCACGCGCTTCATCCAGGAGCTCAAGGCGCTGGGCTACCGCTTCTCGCTGGACGATTTCTGCGCCGGCATGTCCTCCTTCGTCTACCTCAAGCACCTGCCGGTGGACTACCTGAAGATCGACGGCAGCTTCATCAAGGACATGCTCGAAGACCCCATCGACCGCGCCATGGTCCAGGTGATCAACCAGATCGGCCACGTGATGGGCAAGCGCACGGTGGCGGAGTTCGTCGAAACCCAGGAAATCCTCGAAGTGCTGCGGGAAATCGGCATCGACTACGCCCAGGGGTACGGGCTGGCGAGGCCGCAACCCTTCAATCGGAGCTTCCTGCGTGAGACGCACGTCGCAGCTGTAGCATCCGACACAACCTCCGGACGGTGACGCGCCGCCCGGAGAGGACTAACCTGAGGCCTGATTTACCGGTGCTTGCATGGATCGACCAGCAACGGAGCCTTGGATGAACGACACCTTTGTTCGCAGTGGGCCGCTCAAGGAGCTTTCCAGCTATCCGCTCTGGGCCCAGCGCCTGGTGCAGGAGTGCGAATCCAGCCGCCTGGCGGTGGTCGAGCACCCTTTCTACGCCCGCATGCGTGACGGCCAGCTGAGCCGCCAGACCCTGCGCGCCTTCCTCATCGGCGGTTGGCAGGTGGTGGAGCAGTTCCCCCTGTACATGTCCCACAACCTGCTCAAGACGCGCTTTGGCCGCAGCCCCGGCGAAGACATGGCGCGGCGCTGGCTGATGCGCAATATCCGCGTCGAGCTCAACCATGCCGACTACTGGGTACGCTGGGCCGAGGCCTACGGCGTGACCCTCGCCGAGCTGAAGGCCCAGCTGGTGCCCGCAGAACTGCACGCCCTCGGCCACTGGTGCTGGCACAGCTGCGCCACCGAAGAGCTGGCGCTGGCCATGGCGGCCACCAACTACGCCATCGAAGGCGCCACCGGCGACTGGTCGGCGCTGGTCTGCTCCACCGATACCTACGAACGCACCCTGCCGGCCGGCGCCCGCAAGGACGCCATGCGCTGGCTGAAGATGCACGCCCGCTACGACGACGATCACCCCTGGGAGGCCCTGGAGATCATTTGTACCCTCTGCGGCCCGCAACTCCCCATGCCGCGCTGCCTGGCGCTGCGCGAGGCGATCTGCAAGAGCTACGGCTACATGCGCATGTTCCTCGACCAGTGCCTGGCGCTGGAGCAGGCCCAGGGCGACGTGCGGCGGGGGCCGATGCAGGTGGTGGGGTAGGGCGGGGCGAGGTATCGCCTGTTCATCGGCGCGAGGTGTTGCCCTCTCCCCCACCCTCTCCCTGAAGGGAGAGGGGGCAGATCGGCGTGATGGTTGGGCTCTGCCGCTCGCTGGACCACCGTGCAGCGATATCAGGATGACTATGCCGTCGCCGGCTGGCGCGGACGGCCCCCTCTCCCTCGGCAGAGGGCCGGGGTGAGGGGGCTCTCCCAGGACCCGGTAATCACCCTCACGGCACGAGAATGATCTTCTCGCTGCTGCCTTCGTTGATCTCGTGATAGCGCTGCACGCCCTCGCTCAGCGGCACTTCGCGCAGGCCGGTGGGCAGGGGCAGCCGGCCATCGTCGAACCACTGGCCGAACTGGCGCAGCATCGCGGCGCAGGCGACCGTGTCGTAGAGCAGCGAATTCACTCCCACCACCGAACCGCCGCGCCGGTACAGCGCCAGGGCCGGCAGTTGCACGTGGCCGTCCACCGGCGCGGCGATGATGGCGATGCGGCCGAAGGTGGCCAGCGCCGAGACCGCCGCCGGCAGCCAGAAACCGGTGGTGTCGAAGATCACCTCGGCGCCGCCGGGGAAGTGTTCCTCCACCTGCGCGGCCAGGGTCTCCGCCGTACCCAGCAGAATGCTCGGCACGCCCTGGGAGTGCAGTTCGACCTGTGACTCGGCGCGCCGCACCGCCCCCAGCACCTGCGCGCCTCGTGCCTTGGCCAGGGAAATGGCCGCTGCGCCGACGGCGCCGGAGCCGATCACCAGCAGGCGCGTGCCGGCGCCCACCTGGCTGCGCTCCAGGGCGTCCCAGGCGGTGGTGAAGGGCACCCCGCAGCTGGCGGCCTGGGCGAAGCTCATGCGCTCGGGCATCAGCGCCACGCCGGCGGCCGGCACGCTCAACAATTGCGCGTGGCTGCCGTTGCGGTTGAACCCCAGGGCCTTGCCGGTGCCCCAGACCGCCTTGCCCAGCAGCTCGGCCGGGCCCTTCACGACAGTGCCGGCGAAGTCGCGACCGGGCACCCGGGGCAGGGTGGTGTAGGGGAAGCGGCCGAGAACGTTCTTCACGTCGCTGGGGTTCAGGCCGGCGGCGTGGACTTCCACCAGCACCTCGTCGGCGGCGGGCACCGGGTCGGCGATGTCGGTGAAGCTCAGGGCGGCGAGGTCGCCGGTGCGATCGAATTGCAGGGCTTTCATGGCTCGGGTCCTTGGCAATCGGAAGGGATAGGTCAGTGAATCCAGCGGCTCAGCAGCGGCAGGGCGTTCTCGCCGATCTGCATGCCGAGCAGGCCGACCAGCGCCACCAGCGGCGGCGCCGGCGAGCGGAAGTCGAGGAAGTGGTAGGCGAGGCCGACGGCGATGCCGATGGCGAGGGATATCAGGTAACTCATGCTGTCCTCCGCGGATGGGGCCGGCGGCCGGCGGGAATGGGGCCAGTCTAGGAGCCGCGCCAGGTCGCCGCCGGTCATTGGCTTCGGAATATCGGACAGATGCTGAGCGGGGTATTGGATGAGCGTGCCGGCAGCGCCCCTCTGTAGGAGCGGGCCATGCCCGCGATCCGCAGGCAGGTCCGGCGCCCTGTTCGTGCTCGGATGTCGATCCTGTTTCTTGCCTTGCCTTGCCTTGCCTTGGGCCTTCCTGCGCCGCTCAGGTGTACGCCCAGGCTCTGTGTTTCGCCCCCTCGGGCGAGTCACTTTGGCAATCGCCCCAAAGTAACCAAAGGTCTTGCCCCCGGACATCCGGTTTTTCGCCTAGGCGAAAAATTCCCTCGCTCCAGCGAAGTTTCAGGGGCGCGCCGCGAGGGGCCATCCCTGGCCCATCGCGGCTCTCGCGGCATCCATGCCGCTCAACCCCTTAAACTCCGCTTCCACTCGGCCTCCTGAACGGGGCTGTTCGGAGTGCGCGGATATTGCTCTGGAAGTCGTCAAAAGCCGGAGCGGCTGGCGATGGCCTTTGGCAGGAGCGGACCTTGTCCGCAAAGTTCTCCGCGGCGGAAGTCGTGATTACCGGCGTTCGCCGAACGGCTGTGCCCCTTGTAGGAGCGGGCCACGCCCGCGATCGCGCGCATGGCGCGCTCCTACAG
>NZ_JBLUQC010000017.1:0-139609 GCF_048068435.1 Pseudomonas sp. NY15437 | reverse complement strand
CTGACCGCTTCGATTTTGAATTCTTCGGGGTAACGCTGGTTGCTCATGGCACCTCCTGATGGGCCTCATTATGAGGCTTGGAGGTGTCTACGAAACTAGGGGCGATTCACACCAGCATATTCTCGGCACTGGCTCAAGGAAAACCGTCTAGTGGGTACATAGGCGTCGGACTGATACCGTATGTCGAAGGAATCTACGAAGAAATCTGCAACCAATATGACGGCGTGAAGGAAGCGGACTTTCTGAGAGGTTGTCTGGAGGTGCTATTTAGAGGGGAGGCTGCCCATCCGGACAAAACTTACCAAGACCCCGTATTTGTCGAGTTCATGTCTCGCTTTTTCTCCAAGAAACTCCCGCCTTCACTGCAGTCCTTGGTGGAAGATGTCTATCAGCAAACATCCTCGGATGTGCGAATTGGCTGGGCGAGCGGGCAGGTGATTCTCTGAGGAGAGAAATTAAGTGGAATGCTTATTGTACGTTTTAGCCGAGGCGAAGAGCCAAGAGCATTTGGCTCAGGTGTTATTGAATCTGTCTGTCGAAAAGCCCGTGATTGAGGACGATGTCGAACCTCAATGGCAGCCCTTGTTTCTCGCCTTGGAATTTCTTCCGATGCCGGATTCCGCGCTGACGCTTAAGGATGAACGACTGCTGGTGAGTTGGCCAATTCAACCGACTACTTCGCCCTGCCGCTATCTCGAGGCTTTGCAGGGTGCCGATCTGAGGTTGCTAGGTGTGATGGAGGCCTATGAAGACGGTGGCTATCAAACGATCGCCTTGGACACCTCAGGGAAAAATGGACGGTTCTCGGAAGAGCCCGTCTTTTGCGCTCCTGGAAGAGTTGCGGCAATCCTAGGTGCAGGGTCGACAGGCCTGCAGAACTGACTTCCGCTTCTGGCCGATTGCTGACCGAGGCTAAGGGCCTCAACCTAGAGCGGAAGGTCATAAACGTCCGCGAACGGTTACAAAGCAAACGGCCCGAGGTTTGAAGCGAATATTGCAATCTCGCCGCAACCCGCTGGGCTGCGGCGAGGCTTGAACACCTCAGTTCTCGTATCGCAGAGTGAAGGAGAAGTTGCGCGGCTCGCCGTAGTAATTGCCCAGGTTCGAGTTATAGATCGAGGCGTAGTATTTCTTGTCGAATACGTTGTCGAGATTCAGTTGCGCACTCAGATTGCGGTTGATCTGGTAGTTGGCGTTCAGGCCGACCAGGCTATAAGCGCCTTGCTCCACGTTGCCCAGGTAGACCTTGCTCTGATGGTAGAGGTCGCCGCCCACGCGCCAGTCGCTCAACTCTCCAGGCAGACGGTAACTGCTCGCCAGTTTGAACAACCGCTGGGGGGCGGTTTCAGTTGCGTAATCAGTGCCCTTGCGGGCTCCGGCCACATACTCGGGGTGGCTGTAGGTGTAGCCCACTACCGCATTCCAACCCTTGAGAATCTCGCCAGACACCTCAGCCTCGAAACCGCGATTGCGTACCTTGCCGCCTTCCTCATAGCAGGTTGAGGTACGCCCCGGCCCGCAAATACGTGCTGCGCCAGTAACCGCCTGGGGCATATGGCTCTGGTCGACCTGGAAAATCGCCAGCGAGGTATTGAGCAGCCCGTTGTAGAACTCGTTCTTAAGGCCTATTTCGTAGTTACTGCCAGTGATCGGGTCGAGCAGCTTGTTGTCAATGTCGTAGTTGTTTTGAACCTGATAGATCTCGGTGTAGCTGGCGTAAACCGAGGCGCTGTCAGTCAGGTCATAGACCACACCGGCGTAGGGAATGACTTTTCCGTCTTCCTTGAAGCGGTCCTCATAGTCGGCAGAGGCGTAGTCGACCCAGCTGAAGCGGCTGCCAAGGATCACATGCAGGTCGTCGGTGGGGTTCAACCGGGTGGCGGCATACACTCCCTTGTCCTTGCGCACGTTACGGTACTGGATGCGCTCGTAGCCATAAGTGGGCGAGGCCACTTGCGACGGGGCGAAATCAAGGATGTCGACCACGCTTGGGTTGTTGTTGTAGCGCGATTCGTTGATGAAGCGATCCTTGCGTGCGTTAGCGCCGAACACCAGTTCGTGGCGTTGGCCAAGCAGGTAAAACGCGCCGTTCAGCGCCGCATCCAGGCTGATTTGCTCATCGTCGTATTTGGTGTCGTTGGTGAACAGGCGGAACTGGTCATTACCAATGTTGTTGCCGTAGAGCCCGAGAAAATCTGCGTTCGACCAGGTCAGGTTGGTGTTGACCGTCAGTTTCCAGTCATCGTTGAAGGCATGCTTGATGTCTGCGAATACGGTGCGATTTATTTTGTTCAGGTGGGCCCAGCTCGGCGCAAAGGAGCTGGAGCGCGACAGTGGATAGAAGCTGCCATTGAGTTGCGTGGGAAGACCGCCCCAGTCATAGCCACCGTGATAATCCTTTTGCAGCACGGTACCCAGACTTACGGTAGTGGCTTCGCTCAAGTCGGCTTCACCAATGGCGTAAAAGAGCTGGTTCTCTTTGTCAGCGCGATCTACAAAACTGTTGCCGGCGTTGTACAGCAGCACTGCTCTGGCGCGCAGTGTTCCCTGTTCGTTCAACGGCCCGCCCACGTCGATCTGGCTGTAGTAGTTGTCCCAAGAGCCAGCGCCGATTTCGGCTTTGAACTTGTAGGTGTCCGTTGGGCGCTTACGCACCAGGTTGATGGCTGCCGAGGGGTTGCCCGCCCCCTGCATCAGACCGTTTGCGCCGCGAACGAACTCTACACGGTCGTAGATTGCCATGTTGTTCACCGAGGTCACATCCATCGAGTAACTCTCGGAAATGCTCGTTGGAACGCCGTCGTATTGCAGGTCGTTTACCTGGAATCCACGAGAAAAATATCGCGAGCGCTCGGTGCCAAAGTCCTTGGCTGTGCTGATGCCGGTGGCAGCCCTGGCCACGTCTTCCAAAGACTGCATATTTTGGTCGTCCATTTGCTGGCGCGTGACGACGCTGACCGACTGAGGCGTTTCCCGCAGCGAGAGGTTCAGCTTCGTCGCGGTGCTGGAGCTGCCGGTGGTGTAGGAGCCGGTGCCTTCGGTCACCGACCCCGGGGACAACCCCGAGATAGTCAGAGGATCCATTTCCAGGGCACCTTCGGCGGCGGGAATGGGCTGGATCAGCCAATTGCCGCCGGCGCTCCTTCGAGCTGCCAGCCCACTGCCGCTCAGCAGCTGATCCAGGCCACTCTGTACGTCGAATTCTCCATGCAGCGCTGGCGCCTGCTTGCCCTGGGTCAGTGATGGATCGAAAGGCAGCGTGATCCCGGCAGCCTGGGCAAACCCGTTCAGAGAATCCTCCAGCGCGCCGGCGTGTAGGTCGTAGCGATGAGTCCCGTTTTGATCAGCGTGCACGCCGACGCTGGCCAGTGACACGACGGCGGTGCTGCTGAGGAGAATGCCGCGAAGGGTGAGGGCGAGGGTGGTGCGACGCAACGCTCGCGACGGCGAGGAAAGGGATGGCATGGATAACGAGCTCCTGGGCAATGGCAGTGTGTTTTCCTGTCTGCCGAAGGGCTCGGAAAAAAACCGTAATCGTTATCGAGAATTTTTTGCATTGAGCTCAGCGAGCGACGATACGAATCCACAACGACGTGAAGCGCTGGACGCGCAGCGGCATCGAATCGGCCAGGGCGTCGAGGACGTCATCAATGTTGTCGAGCTGGAATACGCCGGAGACTTCCAGCGCAGCAATGGACGGGTCGCAGCTGAGCCATCCCTGGCGATAGCGCCCTAGCTCCTCGATCAGGTCGGCCATGCGCATGCGCTTCGCCACAAGCTGGCCGCGTGTCCAGGCACTGGCATTCATGGCGCTGTTTTCGACCTGTCGAGTGCCTGAACCTAGGATCAGGTATTCCTCGCCCGCCAACACCCGGATCGGCTGTGCGTCTGCGCGATGGATAGCGACGATCCCGTCCTCGACCCGCAAACGCGTTCCTTCGGCTTCATCGCGCACTGCAAAGGCGGTGCCGATGGCCTGCAGTCGAGCATGGCGGCTCTCCACCCATAGGCTGCGATAACCCGCCGGTACCTCGCTGTCCTTGCCCGAGTCGATGAAGATCTCGCCGCGCAGCAATGTGATCGTCCGGCGCTGTGCGGTGAAGCGCACGTCCACCGCGCTGGAGGTATTGAGCTGCAGACGAGTGCCGTCGCTCAGGAGGAACTGCTGATGCTCACCAACACCGGTGACGTAGTCCGCCCCCCAGGTTGCTAGCGGGCGCTCACGCAGTCCCCAGCCACTGAGGCTGCCGATTGCCACGCCAAAGCCCAGCACCTTGAGTGCCTGGCGGCGGCCGTGACGCTTGCCCTGCAGGCGTTGCAGGATGTCCAGTGCGACACCGCCGGGTAGTTCGGCCATGCGTCCGAAGGCCGACTCGCTGGACTGCAAGGCTTGCCAGGCGGTTTCGTGAATCGGATCTGCCTGCCGCCAGAGCAGGCAGGCCGTCTGCGTTTGCTCGTCCGCATAGCCCGATTGCAGACGCACCAGCCAGCCGATGGCCTGGTCGAGTACTGCGTCCGGCAGTTCCCTGGTGCTCATTGCTGTGCCAGAAAGCAGTGGCGAATGGCGGTGGCCATGTACTTCTCCACTGAGCTCAGACTCACGTTCAGGCGCTCGGCTATTTCTTTGTAGCCCAGGCCCTCGAGCCGTGACAGCAGAAACGCGTTACGTACCTTCGGCGCCAGGCCATCCAGTACCGCATCGATTCGCGCGAGGGTCTCCAGCAGGATCAACTGCGACTCCGGGGAGGGCATCTCCGCTTCGGGGAGATGGGCAATGGCTTCCAGATAGGCCTTCTCGACGCGCTGACGGCGCACCCTGTCGATCAGCAAACCGCGGGCGACGACGCTCAGCCAAGCACGTGGCTGCCTGACTTCCAGCAGTTGCGTTGGCTTGCCGAGCAGGTGGACAAAAGTGTCGTGGGCCAGGTCGGCTGCATTGTCTGCGTGGCGCAGGCGTTTGCGCAGCCAGCCGAGTAACCAGGCGTGGTGATCGAGATACAGCGAGTGAATGTCGGCGTGATGGACGCTGGGAGCGGGCGGAGATGTCAACGCGAATCCTTGCGTGATAACGGCTTGCAGATGCGAATTTATCGCATCTTAAGTGGGCTTTATCCAGACGGCAAGAAGGACGGTTACTGGAAATAGGGAGATGGGGACGCCTTTTGGCTTTCCGATACTGGTCGATCGCCGCAACTGATGAGGGTCGATATAGACCCATAGCGGACTACCGCTCAATAGGTGCTGCGATAAATGAACCAGGTAATGAGCACGACGAATGGAGCGAGCAGAACGCCGGTTTCCGGGGAAGTGCTCCGCGGTCTGGATCAACTCACCTCAAGTAATTTGACGGAGCCTTTAACGACCAATGGCTCCCTTCTTATACTCGTCAACAGCCATTATCGAGACGTGTGCCAATGTTGACGTGTGTAATGACGCTCGGGTGCAAGGGTGTGGTAGTCTTAAGACGGGCCGATTTTCTGGCGGATTATGTCTCAAGGAGTACGTTATGAGGTTTAGGGAATCTTGCATTGGTTTGTTGTTTGGCTTGCTTGCTTTTGCTGCAACATCTACTCAAGCAGCCACAATGCGTTGTGGAAGTAATTTGATAAGCGAAGGCGAATTGATAGTTGATGTGATTAGGAAGTGTGGTCAGCCAGCGCAGCGTCAGGTTGTGGGTCCTGCTGTCGACGCTAATGGTTACGTAGCAAAAGGCGCTGCAACAATTGAGAATTGGGTTTATGGCCCCAGCAATGGGGCATATCAATACCTGCGCTTTGTCGATGGCAGATTGGTTGAAATCCGCACTCGAATGAATTGATGGCGGGCGCAGGTACTCAGTGAGTACCTGCGAAGGGGCATTACCCCGCAGTGCCGATGACATCCAGCAGAGTAGCGATGGGGGTACTTTGAGCGCTTGCGACAATGATCGTCGTGTTCGCCCCAGCATTGCTGACGGTTTGTTGAAGGTTGTTTGCCGTTAATTGCGCGCCGTTGAATGTGGCGCTGAAGAGTTTGCCAGCTCCGGCAATAGAGAGAAGTTGAAGCATGGTGTTGATGTTTACTGCTTGAGCAGTGTTAATACTGATCTTGGTCATAGTCCCCGCTGCAGTCAGCGCTTGCTGCAGATTATCTGCTGTCAATTGCGCGCCATTGAAGTCTGCGCTGAAGTTCTTATTGTTGCCCGCATTCTGTATGGCCTGAAGGAGGGCCGTGATGTTCGCCGCCTGGGCGGTGTTGACGCTGATGCTCGAGTTGGTTCCTGCCGCGCTGACGGCTTGCTGAAGGTTGTTCGAAGTCAGTTGAGCGCCATTGAAATCGGCGCTGAATTTCTTGGTATAGCCAGCGATGCTAAGTAACTGTAGCAAAGTTGTGATGTTGATCGCTTGGGCGGTATTTACGCCAATCGAAGTATTTGTGCCGGCGGCGGTAAGAGCTTGCTGCAAGTTTGTGCCAGTGAGCTGGGCTCCGTTGAAATTTGCACTAAATGCCTTGCTGCTGCCCGCAGCATTTATCGCCTCGAGAAGGGCGGTAATATTCGCCGCTTGAGCCGTGTTCACACCGATACTTGTGCCTGATTGCGCGGTGGCTACCGCCTGCTGCAAATTATTTGCGGTGAGTTGGGCACCATTGAAATCGGCGCTGAAATGTTTGGTGGTGCCCGCGGACGATATTATGGAAAGCAGAGTGTTGATGTTTACCGCCTGTGCAGTATTGACGGCGATGTTGGTGTTGCTGCCGGACGCATTTACTGCTTGTTGCAGATTATTTGAGGTCAACTGAGAACCATTGAATGTGGCGCTCAGGTGCTTGGTATTTCCCGCGATGCCGATGACCTGGAGGAGCGTGGTTATGTTGACGGCCTGAGCCGTGTCGATATTGATGGTTGTGTTGGATCCCGCAGCTGTAATTGCCTGCTGGAGATTGTTTGCGGTAAGGGCTGAACCATCGAAATTAAGTACAAGCTTCATGTTTTGCTAATTCCTTTTTGCAAGTCGAATCGGAGGTGGTCGCTTCATTCAGCGGCGAAAAGAAACTAGAAGTGATTCTTGGAAACGACAAGGCATTTTTATTGCGATGTCTGCAACAGACTGTTGTAGTAATTAATTGCCGATTTGTTGATATGGATCATTGTGCTTTGAGTGGGGCAATAAGGTCGGGGCCTTCCTCTAGATGGTTAATCGTTTGCTGGCTCGACAAACACAAGTTCCAAGTGCACAGACCAGGAGTAACCCCGGCCTCCTTACGCCGGCGGGGGCGTCTGTGCAACGAATCGACTAGACCGGGCCGGGTACTCTGGTGCTCCATGACACAGACACCTACACACAGAGCACGTGTCTGCGCTGTATACAAGGTCTGCTTCGGGCCGATTGCTGCCTCAGGTGAGAGGCGGCTACCGACCCATTGCAGTCGTGCGAGGATGGCCTAATCTGGTCTGTGCGGTCATTGCGTGTCTACGAAACTTGGGACAGGGCAAAGTGAAGCCCTTACTGAACTAGAGTGCCGACTTTATGCCGGCGCTATCTCCATCGGCGCCATGCTGGCCACCAGCAGACGAGTATCCCCATCGTCAAAAACGACTCGTAGTACGCGATCGTCGATCCATTTGTCGATGGTTCCCCTCCCGAAGATGGCGTGAACAACCCGCGTTCCTTTTGCCGCGCCGAAGATATCTTGGCTTGTTCCATTGGACGCGGGGGAAGAGGGTTGCGGGCGCTTTGCATAGCGCCAGTCTTTCGAGAAGAGAAAGGTCGCGAAATAAGTATTGGCGATCTCGGGGCGCGCCACCTCTCCAAGGGCTGCGAAGCGTTCTTCTTCGACAGCGGCTCCTGCATGCCGAGCCAAGGCAATATCCATTTCCCAGAGAAAGCGAGATACGGAGCTCGCCTCCGGATGCGTTTCATTGATATCCGGGCGCTCCAGGCTGCGCTGAAACTCTAGGTCGTTGGGGTGAGCAATGAAAACCTCATCGACAGCGCGGGTGATGGCTACGTAGAACAGCCGGCGCTCTGCCTCGATTTCGTCGGCGCTTAGGTTGTCTCTGGGGATGACACCTCTCACGACACCGGGTACGAATACCCTCGACCATTGCGCCCCTTTTGCTCGGTGAATGGAACTGATCCACACGTGAGGTGTTGTGGGAGGCTCCATCGTCGATGAGTCGATAAGCGGGTCAATGCTATCCAGAAACGCATCGATGCTACCTTCATGTCGGCTGGCGATAAGCCGGAATGCCTGGATGTTGGCCATGACCGCTGCTGCTTGATCTGCAGTGGGAGACTGCTTTTCGATATTTCGTTCGAATTCCGTTGCCAACAGATACCGGTCCAGGACGGTAAGCACCTTCTCCTGCGGATCGGTGGCAGTCGCCAGGATCTCGAGTAAGTCCGCACGGTCACGGATCTGGTTGGCTTGAAAGTCTTTGGTTTGCGGAGTGATGGTCGATCGGATGGCCTCAACAAGGCGTTCTGGCTGGCGCACTACGATCTCTACAACACGGTTTACCGCAGCTTTGTCCAGATAGAGGGTGGGGCGGTGCAGCAAGCTCTTGATGACATATCGGAGCTGGTCGGCTTCCATGCTTTTCCACCGGCCGCTAGCCAGTTGGAGAACACCGAGCAGTGCGCTGATCTCCGGAATGCGCATCAGCGGTGGTCGGCCATAGACGTGATAAGGGATGCCTCGTTGGTGCAGATCTAACTCCAAGGTGACGCTCAGATCGTAGGTCCTGACCAGCACGGCAATGTCCTGTAGCTTCACCCCAGTGGTGAGCAGCTCCGCTACGTGCTCTCCAAGGTCGGTCAGCCCAAGTGCCAGTGGCAGGCAATGGATGCGTGTGCGTGGAGTACCCTCGGCTGAGATGCTGATCTTTGGGTTGCGATTGGTATTGCGTGTGATCACCTGGCTGGCAGCGATCGAAAGCATATGGCCAAAGCGGAACGTGTGCGGCAGGGTGTAACGGGTGGCATCCGGGAAGTCTTGCTCAAAGCCGCGGATGAGGTAGTCGGGCTCCGCACCGCGCCAATCGTAAATGGCCTGGTCTTCGTCCCCGACGAGCATAACCTTGGCCCTGTCGCCGGCGAGGATTTTCAGCAAGGCGATTTGGATACCGTTCATGTCCTGGGCTTCATCGACGATGAGGTGATCAACCCGGTTTTGGACGTATCGCTGTGTCGTTGGCTGGCTCAGCATCAGCTTGACGGGGTCGTACAGCTGGTCTTCAAAGAACCTGACTCTCAGCTGCGCTCGGTGTTCTTCATAGATACGAAATGCCTCGACGTACCCTTTGGCCATTGAACTGTACTGGTGTGCTTCGAACACGTCTTCGGGGTTGTGCGTGCTCGATTTGACCAGCAACAAAAAGGAGATGAATCCATCTATCAGCTCCTTGTCTGGGGTGACATTGCTGCCGTTGATGGCTTTAAAAACCCGTGTAAAAGCGTCCTTGGCAATCTTCGTCCGTAGATGGTCCTTGGGCTCTATCCTGGCCTCTGGGAGCAGCCCACTCTGGACAAGTCGATTGACGATCTTGTTGCCCATCGAGTTGAACGTTCTGATTTCTGGCGCAGTACCTTGGACTGCCTGCTCGAATCGCCGCCGGAACGATAGGGCGGCGTCTCTATTGAACATGACTACGGCGATATGGGCTGGGCTGAAGTCTCGCAGGAGATGTCGGACGCGGCCGATCAGTGTCTCGGTTTTTCCCGAGCCGGCTACTGCCGCCACAACTGAGTGGGCACCTGGGTGCTCAATGACCTGCAGTTGCTCTTTCGTGTATGTCCGCTCTGACATCGCTCGCTGCCCAATTTGAAACGAGGAACACCATTCTATCCGGTAGAGTGCTGGTCGCCGCCTGGCCTGAAAGTGGTCTGGTCTGTCCCGGGCTGAGTGGACACTGACTTTAGGTGGATGGACTACCCCCGGTAAGATAGACATCCCCGACCTACGCTCAGGCGAGATACTAAGTGGGCGCCCATCCTTTCTAGGATGGGCTCCTCAGGTGGCTTCGAGTCAGTGCACCTGGCACTCCTGCGTGAACTCTTCGAGCATGTCGTGAGTCACCAACGCCTCGGTGTTTTCGGCGTGTACTGCATCGGACTTCTTCTGCACGCAGGCATCGACGTCACTATTGGAGGCTTCTGCCGATGCAACGGTGTTTAGCTCGTCGGTGTTCACTTCCAGGCCATAGTCGGATTTTGCGTTCGCGACCTGACCAGGTGCTGGCATGTCTACCAACTGCTCGAATCGTGCTACGAAACGGTCGCCAAAGTAGGTGCTGGCTTCTTCGAAATCGCGCTCGTCACGAACAGGCCATGGCCATTGATTTCTGTCCGGAATCAGAGCCACCTTGCCGGGGTACTTGGCACTCAACTCCGGCGGCAGAGTCAACAGCAACTGTTTCACAACGCCGGCCTTCCAGACGATGATCGCCTTGAGCTCGCCTTTATTGTCGAACAGTCGCTCGTGACCATCTTTGACTACACCGGTGGGGCCGTAGTTTTCGATAGTGACTCCCTGGTATTCACTATCCTTATTGCCCGCAGCCCAGACAGTCGCGGTAGCTTTAATCAGACGGCCTTTGTCCCACTGCAACTCTCGGATGACGTTGCCGTTGTCATCCCAGTACTGTTCCTCCCCGTCCTTACTCATGTCGCTGTCCATGTACTGATTTACATCGTCGCTCAGTGCAAGCAGGTTCACGTGATGTTCACGCTTGCCAGTGCTGTAGCTGTACTTGTCGATGGTACGAGAGCGAATTTTGCCGTTTTCGAACACGCTCAACTCGGTGACTTCGCCCTTCGGCGTGAACTTTTTCTGAACGCCATCCTGGACACCGTTGGAGTAATGCTGCTCGCTTTCGATGTAGAAGTGGCCATCGGCAATACTGAGCGTTTTCTGAGTGCCGTGCAGTTGGTCGTTTAGGTACGTACGCATCTGCGTGCCACGGTTGTCGAAGCCAGTCCGCTTGCCTGCCGTCCACTCCAGATCAGCGATCAGCGTTTTACCTGAGTCATCCCAGGCACGTTCACGGCCATCCAGCTTACCTGCAGTGTAGTGAGCTTCGAGAATCTTCCCTCCGGTCTTGGGACTGAACTGCTCTTGAAGGCCGTCCTGTAGGCCGTTCGCCCAGTTGCCAGAGAATGTCTTCTTGCCGGACGCAGGATCGAACTTCTCGTCCTTACCGTTGCGTTTGCCGGCGGAAAACTCGCCAGTGGCCAGAACCTTGCCGTTGTTGTCAGAGCAGATCACTTCCCCGTCAGGCAGGCCTTTCTTGATATCCATAGCGCAGGAGCCGAGGCTGATGACACCGAGAAAATTCATCGGGTAGTTCAGGACGCGGCCAGTAAAGGGATCGTCTGCATGCACCTTGTAGATCAGACCCTGGATATCCTGGGTTTGGCGAGCATCGACCTCTTCGTCGAAGCAGCCAGAAAGACTAAGGGCAGCTATGGTGATTGTGCTCAAGGCAAAACTACGGCGGGTATTTTCTAACACCAGAATCTCCTTATTCATGGGCCGGTTAGTACCGGTCTGGCAGGCTCAAGATTGCGCAGTTTAGGGCGATTCAAAGGGCTGATGTCAATTTGATGCTGCGCGTTCGCCAGTAATGTTCCAATGACTCGCACTTGCACCAAGGATCTGTATGCAGGGCGCACTCAGGTGCAAGGAAAGTCTGTTAATAGGCTGGCTTAATCGATCTTGAATGGATCTGGCTGTACCAGTAGAACGGGCGCTGCCTGCAGCGAGCGGTCAGGCTTAGCGGAACTGCGCATCCGATGATGCATTGTTGTAGCCACGTCGCCGGAGATCAGCACTCGGGACGCAGTGCTCGAGTTAGAGCAGTATGAGCAGAGCTGCGAGCCAGGCGGGTTTAGCAGCAGACAAGCGGAGCATTCAACCGCTTTGCCTCCCCAGTCTTGGACTTCACGAATTGGGAGCATTTAACGTTTTCCCGGCGATAGCCTCGTGCCGCGACCGAGCAGAGCTTTTTCGTGGGTTATTGACAGGGCGGCGTTCAGGCGTAAATCGTTGGGGTCTTGTCTTCGCTCAATCGCTTGGATATCTTCTGCTTCAAGGCGGTGATGGTCGCCTGGCGCCTGTTACGCGAAGCAAGAGCCCATCGCTTAACCTCCCCCGAAGAACCATGGCAATCCCATCATGGACAGTCCGGTGAACAGGCAATCGGTCGTCGCGTCCATGGCACGAGGAATGTCATGTTCACTTTTTCCGCACTGAACGTTTTTAAGTCTCTTTCTAAAACCATTGCTCAGCAGTACGGTCGGCAGCTTTCAGAGGCACGAGAGCGTCTGTCTCTCAATGCAGGGTTTTCCTGTTACCACGATCTCCAGAATGTTGGGTTGCGATACCCCGATGACGCACGCCTGCTCCGCGTCGCCTTTGGCGTTGAGAGGTTCGCTGACGTGTTTTTTCTCACAGACATACGCGAGGAGTTGGCCGAGCAGGTTACTCAGCGAGCCCTCTTGGACTGCCTGGCACCAAAGGCTTCGGGTATCAGATTTCACATGGACAACCTGTTCGTGGAGAGCCGGTATGACGCCGAGAAAGGAATACTGATTGCCCGTGGCGAAGCCGAGCTAACCCGCATCGAGCAATTCCGCTATGCACAGCAGTTCCAATGGTTCAGCGCAACCTTGGACTTTGAGGTGAAGTTCCGAGAGCAACGTTGGCGGCTGGTTTCCTCATCAATCTCAATGCGCCTGGAAGCTAATGAGGAGGAGGGCTTCATTGAGGACTCAATCGATGACTTTCCGCCCACAGAGTTCTGGGATTAGGTTGGGAGCTAATGCTCCCCTCCTGTCGCGTCTTTGGGCTGGGAGGAGTGCCTCAGATACCCCGCAGCATGGCAACTATTGGCTGTGGATTGCTGCCTCTAGTGAGGGGCAGCTACCGACCCAAAGCCGGCGGACGCGAAGGACAGGGATCGGCCAGAAGCGAAAACTCATCAGATTCAGTTCACTTTCTGCTTTGCAGCGATTGTGGTCGGTGGTGAAGCGCGCCGCACTTCGCCGGAGCCGGATACCGGCATTGGACAGGCGGCGTTCGCCGCGGGGAAAAGGAGAGCGCCTTGAGTGTGAAGATTAACTTCGACAACGAACTGGCGGTTGCCAGCATCCTGCTGGCCGACTGGGCTCCACCGCTGATCGAACACCTAGGACGTTACTTTGACGTCCGCGAAGGCATGCTTCGGCTGGACTACGCCCACCTGTCTACCGAGAAGATCAGCGATGCGTCCAATTGGCTATTGAATTCCTTCCCCGATCGTCAGCGCTTTGAGTTCGAACTCCAGAGTGCGGCAATGAACGGGCCGATAGCACTGACCCTCTCAATTCTTGGGTACGGATCTATCGGGATCAAGGATTCATCGTCCATCCTAGACCGGAATGCCTACCTATCTGCCCAAGAGGCTTTCAGGAAGGACGTGCTTCAAGGCGACTCCCCGGCCTTGCGCGACACCATCGTGGCGGAGATCGCGCCGCGTGCGAAATGGGTGAGTTGGCTGCTGGCTGCCCATTCACATGACCGATCTCGTTTTTTGGATGATCGGGAGATCATGGCGGCGCTGTTGGCAAGTACGTCGGAGGACGATTACATCCATTGCCTTGAATTAGTGGAACCACGGAGCGACCAGAGTAATTGGGCCTTCGAGCAGTTGGTCGAGCAGCATAAGCAATTCGTACTCGACTATTTGGAGGCCAATGTGGGCGGGATCCCTGGCTCTCAATGCTGCAAAGTGCCTAATGTTGTCTTCTCGCTTTTTGCGAACTCTCCAACGGTGCAGAAGTCCCGCTGGGCCTGCGAGCAGGTTCTCGATCGAGCCGATCCGGCGGTCTTTCCTCGGCTGATCCAACATTGCCACGCGATCGAGGCGGACGATGTGCGCAGTCTGTTTCTGCGCTGGCGCAACAATTCGAAGACAGAGCAGAAAGATTATCTCAAGGAATGCGTTGCCAAAGCCTATTCGACGCTTGCTGCGCTGTCGACGCACACCATGCCTTCAGACCTCGCGCTTGCCGCGGCCTGGCATGAGCTCGGGGAGCCAGCGCAGTCCCGCCAGCAAAGCGTTGTCGCACGCCTAAGGGAATTGCCTTCCGGGACGTGGGGTCGAGAGTCGCTGTGGAGCCAACTGGGGCCCGCCGCCCGGGAGGCCTGGCGGCAGGATATTTTCGACCAAGTGAGGGAGGAGCCAGAGCTGGCCCAGGGACTCCTCGATTTCGCCTGCTTTTGGCTCGAGCAGACGGCGTTCGCCGAAGTCGAGCCGGTGCTTCTGCGATTGATGGATGATGAAAATCACCTGGCTTTTGCGAGCCGGCTCGCTAGCGCTGGCCCAAGGCAGAAGCAGCTGAGGGCCAAGGGGGTGGTACGGTCCGTGCGGGGGGCACTGGACCTGGAGGGGCCAGTAGGTCAGAGCGAGAATACCACAGTGCTACCCAGCGTCGGTGCCCAAACCTGGTTGGGCAACCCGTCCGTGGAGCGCCTCATTCATAAGGCGCTCAGCCAGATCGAGGAAGAGTTTTGCGACGAGTATTCGGAGACCTGGGGAGAGGACGAGGAGGCCCATACTGCGCGCTTACTGGCCCTGACGCAGGAGGCAGTACGCAACGCGAGCCGTCGGCTGCGCCAGCTCGAGGTCACGAACCAGTGTACGTATCCGAGCCTGTCGGTGAAAGTGCGTCAGCCCGGGAAGCGGGAGGAAGGGACCAACACGCCCGCCGGGGCTCCACTGGGGGCCGATGTGCTGTTCCTAACCCGTATTGTGGACGAGGGCAAAACGGTGATCCAGCGGACCACCCTTGTACAGGTGAAAAAGCGAAGCGGCACTGGGTCGGGGAAGAGCTTCGGTTCTACGATAGGTGTCAACCTGCGGCAATGCGAGGACATGCTCAAACAGTCTGAGCACGCCTATTACCTGTTCGCGACGCCGGCCTGGTCGCGCCCGACGCTTTGGGTTGCCCCGGCCCGGCTCGTTAGGAACTTGACCCAGTTGCACACAAGCAAAACTTCGGTCTCGGCGTTACAGGTGCGGGACGCTAGCTGCTCCTATGCGGATTTCTTCCTGCACTACCTAGTCGGCCTGTGGGCTGGCGACGAAGATGAAGTCATCCTCGCCGTTGCCAACGGCGATCCCCGGCTGGGGCGAACGCCTCGCCACATCGTCGATATCGAGGTTCGTCGCCAATCGGATTGGGTGGACGCTCGGACTGTCGGTGAGAAATGACTCAGCTCAGCCATCTCCGGGCATGCAAATATGCAAAGCGATTACGTGCTTTGGGTCCGTAACTGCCGCTCCACAGAGGCAGCTAACAGCCGATTCTTGGACTTGCCCCTATCAAACCGGACACCGGCACCCCGTTAAGTTGATGCCTCAGCCAAGCGCCTGAACTCCCGAGGTGAGCGGTAGTTCAGTGCGCTGTGCGGATGTTCCTCGTTGTAATGCTCGAAGGCGATGGTCAGGTTGCGCAGGGCCGTCGCTCGATCGGGCTTGGGCATGTGGCGGATGTAATCGCGCTTCATGGTCTTCACGAAACTCTCCGCCATACCGTTGCTCTGCGGGCTGCACACCGGGGTGGTCAGCGGCAGCAGGCCGATCTGCCGGGCAAAGGCGCGGGTCTGTTCGGCGGTATAGGCCGAGCCGTTATCGCTCAGCCATTGCACCGGCGACGCCGGCAGCTCACTTCCGAAGCGTTGCTCTACGGCTTCCAGCATTACGTCGCGAACATCGTCGCCACTGTAGCCGTTTGCGCTGGCCACCCAACTGATGGCTTCGCGGTCGCAGCAGTCCAGAGCGAAGGTCACGCGTAGTTTTTCGCCGTCCTCGCAGCGGAACTCGAAGCCATCCGAACACCAGCGGGTGTTGCTCGTATCCACGGCGACACGACCTTCATGACGCCGTGCCACTCCCGGCTGTTTGCGTCGGCGCTCCAGCAGCAGATCGTGGTCTCGCATGACGCGATACACCCGCTTCACGTTGACCGGTGGCTGGGCCTGCTGCTCATGCTGCCGCCGCAACAGGCCCCAGACCCGCCGGTAGCCATAGCTGGGCAACGCGCCGACGGCCTGCTTGATCTGTTCGACCAGGGCCGCATCGTTGAGCGTCCGGCGACGATGTGGCTGCAGCACGGGAGTGGGATGCTTGAATCGAGCCGTCAATTGCGAGCGCGCCACACCGAGACTCTCACTGACCGCCTTCACTGGTCGTCCCCCGGCAACAAGGGTGAGTGCGCAATCCATTTTCGCGAGCGGGCGATCTCCACTGCTTCCTTGAGGATCTCGGCCTCCATGGTTTTCTTGCCCAGCATCCGTTGCAGTTCGCGGATCTGCTTGAGGGCATCGGCCAACTCGGAGGCCGGCACCACCGCTTCACCCGCACTGACCGCCGAGAGGCTGCCGTCCTGGTAAAGCTTGCGCCAGTGGAACAATTGGTTGGGGTTGATCCCGTTACGCCGGGCCACCACCGAGACGCTTTGCCCGGGCTCGAAACTCTCGCGCACCATGGCCAGTTTCTCCTCGACGCTCCAGCGGCGACGCCGCTCCTGGCCGAGCACTTCGATGGTTTTGTCTTTGCTGGTAGTCATAAACACAGTCGTTTGCCTATCCCTTATGGTAAGGGGGAAACGGTGTCCTGTGTTTCAAGGGGCTCGTTCAATTCTGTTGAAAAGACCTCTCCGCGACGTTTGCTCACGAAAGGGCGTGGTCGACATTGAAATCTAACTCGCTCAGAAGACGGGCTATCTTGGTTTTTACGTAGCAACACCAAAATTGAGCATTTTTTGAACTGCTAAAAAGCTGTTCTCCCAGAGGCCGACTTTTTCAACAGAATCGGCCGGAAGCTGTCTGTCGATCAAAAAATAAAACGCAGCAGGAGCCCGACGGGCTCCTGCTTATGACGCTTTATCTCTTAGATTTGTGAACTGCCTTGGGCCTAAATTGAAAGAGGACAAGGGTCAGCACGATGACCAGCATCAGTGGCCAAAAACGCACCGCGATGATCACCAGCGCCACTACGGCTGCACTACCGGCGAAGATGCTGATCAACACAAACAACAGGCCTAAAAAACGCATCAAACCCATGGAAGATCTCCTGCGAGACTGCCTAGCAGCAGGGCGGTGCCGGGTTAGTTTGGATGCGGCGATAGACTTCATCGCGATGCACCGTGATGTGGGGCGGCGCGGAGATTCCGACTCGCACCTGGTTGCCTCTGATGCGAAGAATGACGACCTCAATGTCATCGCCAATGCGGATGGTTTTGCCGACGCTGCGTGTGAGGCTAAGCATGGTTCTTACTCCTGTGGGTATAGGTCGGCCTCGAGCTGATCTCGATGCCTGTCGTCGTCCATTGGTGAATTACTGATTGCGTGCTTGGGCCCTATCACGCAGGAGCGCCGAGAGCGTGGGGCGTGTGGTTAAGCTGCCAGGTGTGCCCGCTGTGGTTGGGGATATGCCTGCAGCGGTTGGGGCTTCTGGAAGGAGCTCCTGGACTATGACTTCACACGCATCTTCGTTGTCCTCGAAGGCTCCATTGGCTAACCCCAAATGCGCTGCTGCGTCCAGGGAGCTCTGATCAAAGCCTGCAGCCTGTCGTGCCTCATCGACTTCACGAGCATGGTGAAGCGCTTCTTCCATCGACATGCCGTTACGCACAGTGATGTCCACGTAGAAGATCGGCAGCCCGTGACTTTGTCGTGTCGACTTTCCACGAATACGTAGCTCCAGCGGAAGACAGGCCAAACGATTGCCGGAGATTGCCTGGAGGTACTGCAGTCGAGCCGCCAAGGTACGAATGCTGTTGAAGCCCGTCGTACGAAACACAAAGCTGCCTAGTGAGTCCTCATCTCCAATGGCAACATTGAGCCGGCCATAGGGCTTACAGGCGCCGCCCTTGGCGAGTGGGCAGCCGTCAGGCGAAGGGCAGGGGAGTGACTCGATTCCTTTATCGCCACGGCGCTTGCAGGTTTCGCCATTGCCCATGCAAATCGGCCGTCCGGTTTGGCGATCGAACAGGCAGTACTCAGCGCGAAAATTCAAATCAGGAGCATTGAACAGCAGGCGGATTGGGATGCTACGAATCTTGCCGCCTTGCGCTTTGCGTAGCTCTTCGTCGATAGGGTGTAGCAGCCAGTGATCCCGCAACTGAACCTGTGTGGTGATGGTGAATTGGTCGTCTTTCTCCGGTAGGCGCTTGCCGTTCTTCTCCACGACCTTGCCGATGGAAATCCGCCCGATCACTGGCGGGGTAATAGCCAGGCCTTTGAGCATTGGTGGTTCTCCAGTGGATGAATAAAAAAGGCCACCCCGATGTGCAATCGCACTGGGGTGGCCAATGGGGGAAACGCATTCAGAGAATCAAGAACCGACGGCTGCCGGTCTTGGTAGCGGGGTAGCGTGCGAGGAGGTAGGGCTTCTCTTTAAGGGCTTGGGCGACATCGAGCACTACGCTGTCCTTGGCTTTGCGCCAGGACACCACGCCGCTGGCGAACACTGCTCGACTGGCATCTCCCATGGCTTGCTGCAACTGCTGCTTCAGCTCCGCCTCGCGCTTGCCCTGACGGTCGAGAGTGGCGCGCACAGATTTCAATTCATCGAACGCCGATGACAGGATGACGTCTTCAGAAAAATCCAGTGTGCGTCCCTGGTCCAGGGGGTACAGACAACGCAAGGAACGCTCCGCCGATTCAGACCCATCTGCAGGCGGTGGAGTGTCACGAAGAACGTAGCCCCAAAACTCCTTCTCCAACTCAATGAGCCAATGGATGAGTTCGTCATCACGTTCGATGCGGTGGATCTCCAAGTGCTGACCACCGAGTAGCACAGCCACATCGGCAGCCTGCTTCCCGGTGACCGCTAACTGGTGCATCACCTGCAGTTGTACGTAGACCGGTACGCCTTCCTTCCAGAGACGAGCACCGTTGATGCCGGCGGTTTTGCACTCGAGTATCTGCACATCCTCAGCGCCGGTGACTTCACGATCGATGTTTGCGAGCATCCAATCGAGCTTCGCGTCAGGATGCTGCAGCACGGCATTGATACGGCGTACTCGATTGCCTGTGCGCTGGGTGTAATGCCGCGCGACGATCGATTCCAGGATGTTGCCCCAGTAGGTGGGGCTTTCCTCATCGTTCACATCGCTCTTAGGTAATCCTGAATCGCGGCCGGTTTTCTCCAGCCATAACTCCAGCTGTGACTTGTAGGGGTTAAGGCCGACAGCAGCGGCTGCATCGGAGCTGCCAATGCCGCGCTTGCGGACAGCAAGCCAGTCATCGCGAGACAGATCCTTCGTGCTTACCAAGCGTAGGGCAGGGCGAGGTAGGTCCGAGCTGGGGGTGAGATAGGCGTGGGCCATAGAAGCCTCCGGGCATAAAAAAGCCCAGCAGGTCTTCACCGGCCGGGCATGCAAGGGATTTGCTGCTGGTGCGTTGGGGCGCTTAGCCCTGGTGAGCACCAATGCTGATGAAGAAACAGACGATCCAGGTGATGAAGTAGGCGAGGTTTTGGTTCAGCAGTTTGGAGCGCTGATACAGGTAAACCGGCACCACAAATACCCAGCCTTTGAAGCGGCTGACATCATGACCGGCTTGCTTGAGGCGCTTGGAGTCGAGCACGGATAAGCCAATGTTCAATGCCAGGGTGACGTACCAGTAGCGGTTCTCCGACATGGCTCGCTCCCACTGCGCTTCATCCGCACCGAACAGGCCGGCGACGAAAGACTCCAGCAGGTAGCCAATGATCGGGGCGAACGCGATCAGCCAAACAATTTTGTTGTTCACGCCGGATCCGGTGAGGGGTGGCGGTCCGAACTCATCCAGGTGCTGGCGAAGCTCTGTTTGCTCAATCTTGGCCCATGCGGTCATGCCTTTCTTCCAAACCATCGAGCCGTAGGTCAGCGTTCCACTGCGGATCAAATCGATGATCTGCTGTTGATCGAAGCCGCCTTTGCGTTCGCCGTTCTGCTCGTAGTGCCATTGATTGCCGACTGCGTCAGCGCCGTTGGATTGGGCGTTATCAAAACTGGTGCTCATGACATTTCCTTAGGGTGAGCCGGCCCGCTGCGGAAGATGGCTTCCACAGGGCATTGGGGGATTAAGGGGGTTATTTTTTCGGGAGCATGTCGGCATTTACGCCGATCTGATTGCCGTTCTTGTCGTAGCACATGGGCAGGGAGTCGCAGTTCCCTCCTTTGGCTGCCACATCCGCTTCGTTGACGGCCGGAATGCCAATGATGGGCAGGCTGGCCAGTTTCACCGTGACAAGCCCCAAGACGGTATCGACGGTGCAGTAGTCGCTGTCGTTGATAGGGCAGACGGCATGGAATTTTTCACCAGGCTGTCGCTTGCCTAGAGAGTTGGCAGTCTGACGTTTCCCGTTGAAGCCAGGGCCTGTGCCATTGGCATAGGAAACCGGGTTACCGGCTGTGTCGACGCCCATGTACCAACCTGCCGCGACGACATAGTTTCCTTTGGGCGCATTGCCATAGAAATCCTTGCCCAGGGCGCAGATTCCATCATCACCACAGGTGACCGGCTTGAAGCCAGATACGAACCGCACCTCACCATTGGGCATGACGAGGCGAGCGACTTTAGGAGCATCGAGCGGTAAGCACGTGCTGGCCGGCCCCTCGGCGGCAGTGAATAGACCGGCAAATGGCGAGTTTTTCAGGTTCCACGGATTTGAGCAGGGCATGACGTTGTTAGCCGCCTGAGTGACCGTTGCTGCAGTAGCCAAAAGCATGGCTACGAGTACTGCGATTTTCATGGGTTTCCCTCTCTGAATTTTCCTTGCTGGAGGCATCTGTAGTGGACAGCTATTCGACCTAGCTTCTTTTCTCCCCTCGCTTTTTAAGTGGTCGAGGCTTAGGGGCTAGCCCTACTCTGGATGGCTAAGCAGTAATGTCTTTGCTTGGATGAGAATTTATATCATATAACATGACTATGTGATCATACCACTGGAGGCTCCTTCATGGATTATCTTTGTCTTTGAACGAAGAAATCCGCGATGGAGCTGAAGGCCGCTTTTGCCACTTGCCTAAAGGAATTGAGGAGCGAGCGGTTTCTCGCTCAGGTTGATCTAGGGCATCAGGCACATATCAGCCGTTTGGAGTCAGGTAAGCAGGAAGCGACACTGACAACCTTCGAGCAAATTGCAGATGCATTGGGCATGTCGTCGCTTGAGCTCTTTGCTCGAGTCGTAGGAGTTCAGGCAGGAGAGGATCCCGTCCAACTACTCCGTGCTACGGCGACTGAACTGAAGAAGAGTGACTCAAAGAAAGGCTCTTAGCTGCTGTAGCGCAGAAAGTAGATGGTTCGCCACTACAGCCATCGAGGCCCATGAATGGACCTCGAAGGATCGTGACTTCTTAGGCTGCCAGGCTCAATGCCATATCCAGCGCCTTTTGCTTGATCACCGCACCCTGACCAAACCAAGCCGAGTCCATGCGGTACTCATTGCTGCGAGCTCGACGCTCGTGGTCGACGTACTCAGTAACTGCATTTAGCAGTCCCCACGCAGTGCCGTTCGCTGCCTCCAGCTGCGAGCCACGTCCGCGGCCTTCATACAAGCTCTGCACTTTGCGCAT
This sequence comes from Pseudomonas sp. NY15437, assembly GCF_048068435.1. NCBI lineage: Bacteria > Pseudomonadati > Pseudomonadota > Gammaproteobacteria > Pseudomonadales > Pseudomonadaceae > Pseudomonas > Pseudomonas sp. NY15437. The sequence goes on along the minus strand of NZ_JBLUQC010000017.1, from coordinate 118,022 downwards.
GGCGCGCTCGTTGACCAGCTTTTCTGGCATGACGCTGCTAAGTGACGTGTCGCACATCACTCCCATGAAGTAGTTCAGTGCCTCGTTCGACCGCACTTTGCGATCAGCCAGGATGCGCATGCGGTACATGAACTCATCCCATTGCGAGACCGCGATGCCCAACTGCTTCTTCACCGCTTGGGCGTCAAAGCGAGTGCTATGCGGAACCTTGATAGCGTGCGGCGCACCGTTCACCGCGATGGTGAGAGTGTTGTTGCATACGACCCGCACGGTTGTCGGAGTTGCAGTGGTAGCCAGAGTCCCGTCGCAGGACGTAGCCAACAGTAAGTAACCGTTAACCAGGTCGTTGCCCTTCAGCGAGGTATTCTGTCCGGTGCGAGCGAGTGCCCAGAACTTGCGACCACCCTTGAGCACGCCCGCGGTTTCCAACTCGTAGCCGGAGACTTGAGTGAGGTCGCGATAGAACTCCAATACCTCTCGCGGCTGCACGACTTGGTAGCGTTGAGAGACGACCGAGAGTGGCGCTTTGGTGTCGGAGCGATAGAGCACCTTCTGCTCAGGGAAGGAGTGGATGCTGCCGAGGTGGCCAGCGGCGTCTGATTTGAAGTGAACGGGGCTTTCCTGGATCTGCCAGTCCATTCCAGCTTCACGCTGCCAAACTTCCAGCGGCTGCCGCTGAGACAGTCGGCTACCCAGGCCGTGCCAGGGAGCCGCGCCGACATACGCCATGCTTTCTACGAGATGAGCCATGATGATTTTCCTTTTGGGCAATAGCCGGCATACAGCGCTGCGTCATGCGCAGCACCGGCGGGTATTTAAGGGGGGGAGGAAAGGTGAGATCCGATCAGATCGGCAGGTTGAAGCGAATACCGCAGGTCAGGCAGATGTTGTTGGCTAGCGCATAGCGATCAAGCTGCTCACCGACTTGGGCGCCGAATGTGCAGCCACTGATGGCGCCGGCCAGAGCTCCGAGGATGGCGCCGGATAATGATCCGAGAGAGATGCTTAGCGGGCTGACATGAGGGCTGGCTAAGCTGACTCGACTAGCTGCTAGCGCAGCTGCGGCGCCACGAGCCGCGCCACAGAAAGTCCCGGAAATGATGCCGAACTTCATGGCGGGATTTGCAGATGCGATCCTAAGCGAGCGGCAGCGAGGGCAATGCAATGACATGGTCGGGAAGTCTCCTGGTGGTATGTCATTGCAGTGATGTAGGACTGATATTTTTTTGAGTGAAATCTCTGTTTGATGCAGATGTAGAGAGGTAACGCCGGATTTAAGGTAGTAGGGGCAGTCGACTGGCCGGGAAGAAGTAAACATGCACTCCTAACTTGACAGCCGCCTCCGGGCAGCATTTTCATTTTTAGCTGCGCGCTTCTCGCCAAGGCTGAAGAGAGCGTTACTCAAAGATCGATACTGGGGCGGGTTTCTCCCGTCGTTAGATTGTGGGCCATGTCCCTAATGGCGTCTTTAGGAACTGAACGAAGTGAGTGTCGTGGAGGTACTCCAAGTCCGATTCCCACTCCTGAATTGCAGCCTGGAAATTCCCCGGCTTGCGCCTGGCGTTGCGACACAGTGCGGCGATGGTGTTCGCTATTTTGAGTAGCCGCACAAGGCCTCCGGGACCACCCCATTCCCGAAGATAGGCTTCAGAGAAGGGAGTGTTGTGCAAGTCCGACTTCAGGAGTTGTTCAAGTATCCGAAGCCGAGTGTGCCGGGGCTCGCCATATTGGCCCACGTGGTAGCCATGGTGCGCGAGCATGCCGGCGGTAACCCATTCCACATCGAACAGAGCGCCTAGGCCTACTGGGGCGTCTGTCCGGGGCCATTTCAGATAGTCGAGCAGGTAGCGCCGCCAGTTCGCTGCCACCGGCTCTATGGCCACCTGGATCTTTTCCAAGGTGTCTAGGGTGATGACCAGCTTTGTTGCCTCGAGGCGCTTGTAGATGGCAGGGCTGACCAGTAGCCTGCGCACCCGAACTTCGTCATAGGGCGCCTTGTCCCGCATGTATTTTCCGTCGGCCTTGAAAGTCACCGGCAGAAACAAGATGAAATAGCGGCGCAGCAGGTTGACCTCAGTCGAGTTGCTGCAGAGGGTACAGAGATTGTTGAGCGCACCCCAGTCGCCGGCTTTGACCTGTTTCAGGATCTGGTCGAAATGAGCCTCCATTAGCACAGATGCGGCATGTGCCCCGTCCTTGAGGCAACCGACATTCTTTACCATCTGAAAGGCCCGGAGATCGGCCATCAGAGCCTTTCCCGGGTTCAAGCCTGGTAGCGTGCTCATGCTAGCTATCTCGCCAGTTTACGAACGGGCCCAATAGGGCGAGGGCCAATATCACTACGAGAAGCGCGATTACGGCCGGCTTGATGCGAGAAATGCGGTAGTCGTCTGCTCGATAGGTGAAGGGGGCGGAGGTCATGCGGATAAACATCGACCCGGATGGGTTGCAGCCGCCAGGTATGATTAATGTTTGCCTCAAGGCGACCTTTCACGCGGCAGCCATCCTCGGCTGGCGGATTGAGCGCTTCACAAGCCTCCTTGTCTTCGACCAGGACAATCGCACCGTCGTAGACCAGCAGCGACTTGCCGACCTCGATCGTGCGCCAGACGACGAGGAAAGGTTTGACCAGTGCGAATGCCATGGCGAAGGGGCCTGTCTTCAATCCCACTCTCCGGAAACATTTGAACCAATGATAGGGCAACCTTTGCGCACCGAGTCTGAAGCGGGGGCTCTACATGAGCCCCTCTCATTTCAACCCCGGATGTCTGCCGGGAAGTGCTGGGGCAAATGACACCCCGGCTCCCCGGCGATGCAAATGGAGCTGCCCGGGTCCATGTAGTCCTCATGGGTGCCCGCCCCGATCCAGGACGAAGCGTCTCCATGACAGTTCGGTCCGTCGATACCTTCATCTGCGCAGTAAGCGGGCTTGCCATCGAACTGGAAGATCACGATCTTTTCGATGCTGTAATTTCCTGCCCGCGTGAGCTGGCCTGGCCGGCTAGTCGGGCCGGCAGTGTGGCCATCGCCAACGGCTTGGTCATCAGCAGACAGGACGGAGCTTGGCTGTTGGGACGACTGGAACGCCTGAGCTTTGGCCGGCGCTCCAGAATCGGCCTTATTGAGTTGGTCGTTGTAGCCTCTCAGGTAGTCCTCGGTCGAGATGGCAGCCGTATTGCGGCTTGGCTGCTGCGGGCTAGTGCTGTTCTCGCTCCCCGTGGCCGCGCTATTTGCCAGCGGATTTGGAATGGCCGCTTGAGAGATGCCGGCCTGATCGCTCTGCCGCGCGCGCGCTCTCTCTTCTGTGGCTGCCAATAATACCTTGAATCGGCCTTTCATCCTTTGGACAGATTCGGTACCTGCTCGACCAGACTTCTCAAAAAGTGCGTAGAGGTGGACTTGATCGTTCAGGTCTTCAAGCATCTCGTAGGAGTGTTTGCCGTCACTGATCTGCATGCCCAGCACCCCGTTCACCATTGTCCAGGACTTTAGGAAGCGTTTCGGGATCACAGTGAAGACAATTCGCAGTTGCAGGCCATCTCCGGCGTCTGCGACTGCCTCAACAATAGACAGCCCGGTAGCCATAGAGGTACGGACCAACTGAGGGTCTGTGGCGTAGCGGATTTCCACATTGGAGAGCAGCTTGTTGTCTTCCAGTGCGTCCTCCAACTCCATGGAGGTGTCGATCCCGGTGGCTCGCAGGGCATTTGCTACGCGCTCATCGTCCTGGCCTCTGTACCCGGTGAATGGGATCAAATCTTCGGGTGTGACCTCTTCTACCGCGTCGAGGGCGTTGTTCCCGAATAGGTAGAAAGGGGTGTAGACCGTCATGGAGCAGATGGTCAGGAATAGCCAGATCTGGAACAGCTTGCGCATGCGGTCGTCCTTGCTCGTTCAGGTTTGCGTGGCCGGAGGATATCCGAGAGGGGTGGCGTAGTGCTATCCAGGCCTTAGGCGACCAGGCGCCGTGGCTCGTAAAACCCACGGTGGGAGGAGAAGTTAGGTGCGGAGGTTAGGTCTTGAGTTTTCGGGCCGCAGAGCGCAGGCGCTAGGGGGGGGGCTTCGACTACACTCCACTCCCTGTGCCACCAGGCGATGATCTCTCCTGCTGCCTTTTCCGTCGGCGCCGACACTACGGTGTGAGCTTCTGTGGCCACAGCCGCCCACCAGCTGGCCCACTCTGCATTTGGGGCCGCAGGGTCAATCGCCTCTCTATACACAGCTTTGACTCCGCTCAGCGTTAGCTCCTTCATTGGCCCCACACCCCAGCTGGGCCTCCAGGTATTTCATCACTGGCAGATGGTGCTTGCCATATCGATCGTACGCCGCCAGAAGCTCCGATATGAAGGTGGCCAGTGCCTCCTGCCAATCCGTCGCACCTACCAAATACGCGTACTCTTCGTAGATCGGGACGATGTCTCGGCGCTGCGAGTGCTGGAACACCATGCGGATGTCCTAGGTGATCACTGCATTTGCTCGTTAGACGACCAACCTTGCTTCTAGGTCTTCCGGGAAGGTGATTTGTCGAGTCCAACAACGTTCATTGAAGAAGTGCGGGGCGATCCGGAGAGTGTGCTGAGTGTGGCTAGCCCCGGGGGCATCGTTTGGTTCCTGATTTCGAGAGTGGTTAATCCAGTTTGCTGGCACTCAATAGGCTGAGTGGATCTGACTTTCAATAGCCCCCACTTCCAAGGGGACGATAGCGAGCGGGGGATAGTTGCCCTTTGTCATCGCTTGCCTCACAGGGGCCGTATCACCCATGCCGTAGTTCAGCCAGCATGACTGTGCGGAGTTCCGGCTGTAAGCAATCTGGAAATCGCACTGAACCAGGAAGTTGCCGATGTATGAGGTCCTGTTCGGGCTGAGCTTGAAGGGTGCCGAGAACTTGGGTGAGATGTAGGTGGCGAATCGCTCCTCGGTATAGGTCACTGGTCCCGAGCTGCAGGTCGAAGTGTTGGTGGCTGTGTAACTCTTCGAGCGCTTGCCTTCTTCCTCCCCCGAGTATGTGCACGAGCTCCGGTATTCACCGGACTCAACCTGGACCTCATGGCTGAAATACTGCAGTTCGAACTGGTACAGCTCGTAGCCACGAGGCGTCAGCGGCAGAACAAAGGTTCCATCGTTCTTGAAGCCGTTCCTGATCGTGATTTCTACCGCATGGGTCTTGGTTGCCGCATCTCGGAATCGAAGCGTCAGACGCTGGCCATGTGGGTCTTCGAGTTTTCCATCGAAGCCTGCTATCCCCACGGCGTAGGTGGGCGGATCACTTTCGCGCAGTTGGTACCAACTGGAGATATTGTTCTGGGTGATGCTGGTGCAACCCGACAACAGCAGGGCGGCGAAAGCCGCTGTAGAACCATGACGGATGTTTGTCATGAAGACCCCTATGCATTCCTGGATGGACGACCCACATCGCGGTGGCCAGTCCGGTAGTGCGATGCAACTGTCGAGGCTCGTACCAACGCGTGTATATCGATCCTGATAAATTCCTGGACCATTCCACTCTAGGGATGGAGCCTCGTGAGTGGCCATGAGCCTGGATACGAGCAAGCGTCCCCGTTCCTTGGGTATTCTCCAGCGGCAAGCAGACCGATACTCCTGAGACAGGCAAATGGCTATTACTTCTCGGCGCCGCCAAAGTTACCATGCATAGACCCGATTAGGAGCTGCTGAACGGAGTGATTGCGCAGGGGGCTGTGCGCTTGCTCTGGCGTCACTTGCATCGTCCAGCGCCGGGGCTCGGGTCCTGATTAACTACACGGCTCGCAGACTCCTGGCCTTGCGGTTAGCGATGCGTGCACCAGCAGTTATGGTCTCCGTGTCGGCGGAGCGATGCGACAGCTTAATTGGGTGTATCCGGTACAGTTCGTGATCGCGCATCTAGGCCACCGGGCAGTCGGGAGGGCGCACGCGAACATCTGAGGCCAGAGCCAGAGCCAGAGCCAGAGCCAGAGCCAGAGCCAGAGCCAGAGCCAGAGCCAGAGCCAGAGCCAGAGCCAGAGCCAGAGCCAGAGCCAGAGAGCGGAGTTCGAATCGGAGATTTTTGGGCTAGGGAAGACCGAGACTCAGCTGTTGTTCGCGCGTGGAGCGCTTGAGTGGCTAAGGGGCAGTGCGCAAACGGTTTGTTTTGTCGTTACACATCCATTGCCCCAAGGGGCTAGGCCGCCTTAGCTGCAGCAAAGCGATTCAAGGTCGACGTGGCGGCTCTCTGGAAACTCGACTTAAGACCACCGTATTCCTGAGTCCGGTCCACGAATCCCTCGACTGCTGGAAGGTCGCCGACAACGAGCTAGCTATTACTCTCAGCGAGAAGTGCATGGTTTCGTAGAAGAGCTCCCCTTGGTTTTCAAAGTGGACAAAAGAAGAGCAGCATGCTCGGAGTGATGCTTTCAAATAGCGCTGGGTCATGCCAGATGTAGAGGTGCGCGCCTAGTCGAGCTTATAGAGTTCTTCAGTTCAGGATTTAATGCACTTTTAAATTTCTGCCAAAAGCGCATCGGGATTCGCTCTTCTATAAAACGAGCCTGAATCTGATGGCGAAAGCTGCGATTCAGTCTGAAATTGGATGCGAAGTCGAGATCTGCCGTAATTGTAGTCATGACAGAGGCGCTGCCGGAGATGATTGAGGCCCTATCCTCTCTGGCTTGACGCGAGTAAGCGCGAAAGCCAGCTTGGCCACTAAGACTGCTATAGAAAGCATCATTGCGGATGCGATGAAGCTCGTATCCAATCACCCATCGCATAGCAGGCCAACGAAGGTTCGACCCCGCTGCTCGAGGACAGATGCGACTGGGGCCAGAGTATTTTTTCCATGATCGAGCAATTTCTGATGCCCGATCTGGGCAGTGTGATACGGCTTTGGCATATTTGGTGGCAAAGTGCTTCATCAATCGGCGAAAATTGAGCAAAAGCTCCAGTAGAATTCTTGGCGCTGGTTGGTCGGTATGTCTCGGCTGTTATCTCCCCCTTCATCATCCATCCACTTGTGGCACTCGATGCCTAGGCTCCTGAGGGCTTTATTTTGATCTGGTTTCTTGAAGGGCAGTCCAGCCAGCGCGACATAATCCTTGGTGCACGGAAAGCCCTTCCAGCACATATCAAGATCTGCGCTTCCCATCGCCAGGACAGGCCGGAGATAACCGCCAACGCTGATGTCAGCTTCACCGAGCCGACGGACAACCAAGAGCGCATCGGCTGGGTACTGGATACCGCAGTCACCAACGGTATCAAGGTGATCCTTGCTGGCCGGGTAGGCAGCGTCTTTGAGGCTCAACGGCAGCGTTTCGTTGATGCGGGTCTGGATCTGGTCACTGGCGGATTGTCGATGGATACCTTCCATCTGGTAGACAACAAGACCAACTTCACCGCCGAAGCCGAATTGGCACATCTGGCCTGCGTGCCCGCCATCACTGCCACCAACTCCCAGCAGTTGGCGGACGCGTACAGAGAGCTCAGTGCACATGGAGAGGTGTGCGTTAAGCCCGCGGTGGGCATTTACGGACAAGGCTTCTGGCGGTTCAAAGAGGGAGCGGACCCGTTCCGTTGCTTTGCCAACCCGGACAGCAGGGAAATCAATTTCGAGACCTACCTGCAAGCCTATTGCGCTTCTTCTGAGCGGGCACCGCTCTTGGTCATGCCTTACTTCGCAGGAAGCGAATGTTCGATCGACATGGTGTGCAAAGGTGGCGAGCCGATCGCATATGTGGGACGCCGCAAGCAAGGCCTTCATCAGACCTTTGAGAGAGACACCGCCGCAGTAGAGCTGGCGCTTCGTGCAGCCCGCCATTTCAAGTGCGACGGATTGGTCAACGTCCAGACTAAGGATGACTCCAATGGCATCCCCCACCTTCTGGAAATCAATCCCCGCTATTCCGGTGGTATTGGCTACACCCAACATACCGGCATCAACCTTCCTGGCATCTTCGCTACAACACGCCTGGGTCTGCCGGCGCCAGAGAGTGAGTGGCGACCGAATGTCAGAGTGAAGGCCATCACGATTGCGATACCGACAAAGCCTGATATTTAATCAAACCTTAAGTTTGATACTATTTTGCCTTGCTTTGTAAGGATCACGATTCAGGGAGCGATGCAGGGATGATGGTGCTGGCGCCAGGCGCAAACACCGCGATAGGAGCACCGCAGTGCTCCTGGACGCTGGAGTGTGCGAATACCACGGCCTTCGGGGAATATGCTGCAGTTGCTCTTCTTCCGGTTGATGACAAGCGTCAGCCGAAAGGAGATGCGGCGCTCTTCCAGGTTGATCAGAGCTGGATGGAGTGGAATGGCAGCCAAGAGAAGGTTGGCTGCAAGCTGAATCTGTCTGCTTTGCCAGCTGGAGCCGACCGTGTTCTGGTCGTTGTCTACGCCTTTTCGGCCATTGGTCCCGTTCGCGAACTGCGAAGCCTCCGACTGCAAGTCGACGGTCAGATTGAGTACAGCCTCGATCTTTCTGACAACGGCGAAGCAGCGATCGTCATCGGCGAATTCTATTGCCGCAATCAGCAGTGGAAATTCCGGGCCCTAGCGGAGGGCTCTGCGTACGGCTTGGCCGCCCTTGGACGCCGAATTGGCCTGAATATCGACGATGCACATCCACATCGTCGCTCCAGCTCTCCTGACTGCAGCCGCTCTAGCAGCGCAACTGGAACGGGGTTTGCCGTCTCCCCAACGCACATCCTCACTTGCGCACATGTCATCGAGGACATGCAGGAAATCCACATTGCATCCTTTGACGGTCGACACCGTGCTGAACCGGTTGTTGTCGACCGCAGGAACGACTTGGCATTACTGCGGGTTCACGGTGCGCCGGCGTTCAAGCAGGTGACCTTCCGTGACGGCATGGGCTGCGACTTGGGAGAACAGGTCGTTGCGATGGGATTCCCCATGGCCGGCCTGGCTGGCGGTGGAGTGCACGTCACCCAAGGTGGCGTATCCGCCCTATTCGGTCTTCACAATGACGCCAGCCTTTTGCAGTTCACCGCCCCGATTCAGCCCGGTTCGAGCGGCAGTCCGCTTTTCGATACATCAGGCGCAGTAGTGGGAATGGTGACCTCAACCGTACCCGACGCGCAGAACATGAACTTTGCGGTGAAGGCCGGTCTGTCCCTCGCGTTCCTGGATGCCTGCCAAGTGCAAGCGCTCAGAAATCCCCCTACTGGCCAGGCCTTCACTACGTCCCAGATCTCCCGTGATGCACAGCAATCCCTATGGCGAATTGAGGCGAGAAATCCATAGACCGGTTTTGACTTGAAACACAGGGAGCAGGCGTTAGGGTCACCCCCCTCGCGCCAACCAAGGAAGCAGATATGGAAAGCCAAGCAGTACCCGTCTCCATCCGCGCTCAACTGAAGCGTGGGGAGCTCGAAGTCAAAGTCGACGATGCAGTCCTGCCTCCGGATGCTCTGTTTGGCTTTGCGGAACGTCGCAACCCCAAGCGCGCCTTCCTGTTCGTGTCCAAAGTCCTGGGCCGGCATATTCCTGTTCGACCGTCCGTCATGGCAGCCAGTTTTGAAAGCCTGGCTGCAGAAATCCCGACAGATCTCCCGGGCCCGGTGTTGGTTATTGGAATGGCCGAAACCGCGGTAGGTCTCGGCGCAGGTGTTCACCGCGCCTTTAGCGCAACTCGCCCGGACACCATGTACCTGGTGAGCACCCGCCATCCGCTAGGCACCGAGCTGTTTACTCGCTTCGAAGAGGAACACAGCCACGCCAGCGCTCACCTGATCCACATGCCGGTGGACCCCGCACTTCGGGAAATGATGCTCCAGGCCCGTTCCCTGATACTGGTTGACGATGAGGCCTCCACCGGGAAAACCTTCGTGAATCTGCACAGAGCGCTAGTGGATGCTGGCCTGAGTAAGATCGAGCGTGTGGTGACCTGTGTCCTCACCGACTGGTCCGCAGGAGCTGTGACCAAATCAATCGGTGATTCGGCGTCATCCGTCTCGCTGCTGCAAGGCTCGTACAAGTTCCACGAAGACCCGGCGGCGCCGTTACCTGAAATGCCCGATGTCGGGGCTGTCTCTATCGGTGAATGGCCGATTTCTCCCCGTAATGACTGGGGCCGCCTGGGTGTACAGCATGTAGATGACACCCTCGCGCCTGACCTGCAGGTAAAGCCGGGCGAGAAAGTCATCGTGATCGGCACCAGTGAATTCGTCTGGCGGCCCTTCCTCCTGGCCGAGCGCCTGGAGCGTGCAGGTGCGGATGTCCGTTTCAGCTCCACAACGCGCTCCCCCATTGCCATCGGGCATTCGATCGAGCACGCGCTGTACTTCTCGGACAACTACGGCCTCGGCATTCCGAATTTTATCTACAACGTAAAGCCTGGGCAGTACGACCGGGTTCTGTTGTGCTCCGAAACGCCGGCGCAGGCGCTCCCCGCCGAGCTCATCGATGCTCTGGGGGCGGAGGTGATTGTTGATGAGCAGTAATCGCCCGATGGTGCTCGTCGACCTCGACGACACCCTGTTCCAGACCGCTCGCAAAATGCCTGAAGGTATGCCGCGTAAACCCGCAACACTAGATGTGCATGGACAGCCAAATGGCTACATGAACCCGGTGCAAGAGTCCTTCATCAACTGGCTGCTGGCGACTGCAGACGTAGTGCCGGTTACCGCCCGCAGCGTCGAGGCGTACAGCCGCGTGAAGCTGCCTTTCAGTCAGGGAGCCGTCTGCTCTCATGGCGGTGTGATTCTGAAGCCGGACGGTTCTGTGGACCACGACTGGCACGGTCAGATGGCTGAATCGCTTTGGACATTCCAGGATCGTCTTCCAGCGCTGAGCGAAGCCACCCTGCAGATCGGTGAAGAGCTTGGATTCTCACTTCGCGGCTGGGTGGTAGAAGAGGAGGGTCTCCGCCATTACGTCGTGACCAAATACAACGAGGGCACCGACGAGGTTCTCACTCAGGTGCTCGCGGCTGTTCAAGCACGCGGCTTGCTGAATGGCATGCACATTCATGGCAACGGCAACAACCTGGCCTTCTTGCCCAATGGGCTTGCAAAGCGCCTGGCGGTTCAAGAGCTGCTTCGCCGCGATATCGAGCTTAACGGTGAGCGCCCTGTGCTGGGCTTTGGCGACAGCATCACAGATCTCGGCTTCATGGACCTCTGCCACATGTGGGCAACCCCAGCACGCAGCCAGTTGGCCAAAGCGGTGGAGGGGCTGATCCATGAGTGAGTCCATCACCTCTCTGGCTACGGTCGGTAGCGGCAGCTACGCACCGGACGACGTGCACTTCCTGCTGCAGCCCATGCAAATGGAAGTCACCGATGTCCAGGAGAAGGAGCGGCTGATCCAGAGCAATCGGAAACACTATTCCGAGATGATCAGCATGGAGCACGCGCCGACTGAGGTTCATAAGAACCTATACGCTCGTGCCCTGGTCCAGAACGGCAAACGAATGGCCACCGACGTCCAAGCTTTAGCGCTGGCGCTCAATGCTGCATGCTCCGGGCCGAGCATCGCGCTAGTCTCCTTCGTTCGAGCTGGACTGCCTCTGGGGGTTCTTCTGCGCCGGTCGCTGGTGGAGATGGGCCGAGATGCCCACCACTATGGCGTCAGCATCATCCGAGACCGCGGCATCGATACAGTCGCTCTGGAATCAATCATCACCCGTCACGGCGCCGAGAACATCGTCTTCGTCGACGGTTGGACAGGTAAGGGAGCCATTTCTGGAGAGCTCAAACGTACGCTGGGCAACGATGAACGCTTCCCTGAAGACCCGCGCCTCGTTGTACTTGCCGACCCGTGCGGTCGTGCTTGGCTGGCAGCGTCCGCCGAAGACTGGGTAATCCCTTCAGGGATTCTGGGGGCGACTGTTTCCGGCCTGGTTTCGCGGTCCATCTGGCCTGCGGAAGGGGGGTTACACGGCTGTGTCGTTTACGACCATCTACACGAGCACGACGTCACCCGCGAGTTCATCGAGCAGATTGAGGACCAGCGTCGTGCTCTGATCGCCGTTGAGCCTGCAACGCCATGGTCTGCAGACGAAAGCCTACGCCTCCAAGAGGCTGCTGTGGCGGTTGTGGATGGCCTGGCAAGTCGATTCGGCATCACCAACATGAACCGCGTGAAGCCAGGTATCGCCGAGGCGACCCGCGCCGTTCTTCGGCGTGTGCCTGACCATGTGCTCGTGCGCGATCGCTCCGATAGTGACGTTCAGCTTCTGATGCACCTGACCGAGCGGGCGGGCGTCTCCGTGGAAGAAGTCGGCGAAGAGCTTGGACCTTATCGTGCAGTGACCATCATCCGGAGTGCGAACTGATGAAAGTGATTTCGCCGTTCGCCCTGGGGGCGACCCTGTACATGCCAGCGACCCGAGATGACATCCTCGAGATCGTCTTTGGCACGAAGCTGCCTGAGCTGCGCTCTCTCGTTGTGTGCCTTGAGGACGCTGTTGCCGAAATCGATGTCGCGAGTGCTCTGGCCAACCTGCAAAAGCTGCTGATGCAGATCGATGCTCATGGAGGCCGCCCGGAGTGCGGACCACTGCTCTTCGTCCGCCCCCGGGACTCGGGAATGGCTGCAGTCCTGAACGACTGGCCGCTGATGAAGAATGTTGATGGCTTTGTGGTCCCGAAACTGACGCTGAAAAGCCTCGGAGCTTGGGAGAAGGCCGTCAGCAATCCTGATCTGCTGCTGATGCCAACCCTTGAAACTCCTGATGCCTATAACCCCGGTGCAATGGTGGAACTGGGAGAGGCGCTGAAGGCAACACTCAATGAACGCATCATTGCGTTGCGTATCGGTGGCAACGACCTGATGGGCTGCCTGGGCCTGAGACGCAACCCCAGCAAGACGCTCTATGACACCCCGATGAGCTACGTCATTCCGATGCTCACAGGCGTCATGGGAGCTCAGGGTTTTGCCCTGACTGCCCCGGTCTTTGAGCAACTGGCTACGCCTGAGCTGCTGCAGGAAGAGCTGGAACTGGATATCTCCCACGGCCTCGTCGGTAAAACCGCTATCCATCCGACCCAAATCTCGATGATCCAGGATGCACTGCGCGTCAGCATCGAGGATCTGAATACGGCGAAACTCATCGTCAACCAGGGTGCACCTGCGGTCTTCAAGCACAACAACGCAATGTGCGAGCCAGCGACTCACTTCAAGTGGGCGAGCAACATCCTGGAGCGTGCCAAGTGCCTCGGGGTGAAGCCTGCGGAGATCAGCGTGGGCGAGCCTGGCTTCCGACTGGCGGAGGTGAACGGGTGAGCCTAGAGATGCTTGAGGCAGGCCCCACGGGAGCGAAGGTGCTGTCGGTATTCGACTTCGACGGCACCCTGACGCGGCACGACAGTTTCGTGCCGTTCCTGCGCTTCGCTTTCGGACGTGGAGAGTTCCTGCGGCGGATCTTCAAGCTGGTGATTCCCAGCCTGAGATACATCGCAAAAGGAATGACCCGGGACGAGCTCAAGGCACGCCTGATCAGCACATTCCTGACAGGAGTAGAAGCCAAATGGGTAGGCCAGAAAGCAGAGGAATTCTGCCACCTCATTTGGCCGCGGCTCATGCGCCCTTCAGGGTTACGATCTGTCGCCGAAGAACTGGCCTCTGGTGCAGAAGTGACTCTCTGCTCTGCCTCGCCGGCACTGGTCCTCCGACCGTTCGCAAGTCGGCTGGGGATCAAGCTGATTGGCACCGAGTTGGAAGTTCAAGACGGCCTGCTTACCGGAAGAGTCCTCGGGGACAACTGCCGGTGTGAGAACAAGGTCCGCCGACTGGAAGCGGTATATGGCCCGCTGACGGAGTATCGCCTTCGCGCATGGGGCGATACCCGCGGAGATCACGAATTGCTTGCTGCTGCCCAAGATCCTCACTGGCGGCATTTCCACCCTACCTGGCGGCGAAGCCGCGCACCTTTCAAGCAAGTCGGGAGAAAGGAGGGCGCTGTTGCCTCCCAATCCCAACCGAACAATGAAGATCAACAAGGAGCGTAATCATGGCACTCACCCTGAGCAAAAATCAGAGCATCTCTCTGGAGAAAGAGGCTGGTACTGGTCTGAGCAAAATCAGCATGGGCCTGGGCTGGGACCCCGAAAAAGCCAAGGGATTCCTGGCCAAACTGGTCGGTGGCGGCAATAACGAGATCGATCTCGATGCCTCCTGCATCATCCTGGACGGCAACTATGAGCCGCTCGATCTCGTCTGGTTCCGCCAACTGCAATCGCAGGATGGCTCGATCAAGCACTCCGGTGACAACCGTACTGGCGAAGGCGACGGCGACGACGAAACCATCTACGTCGACCTGCAGCGCCTTCCTTCTCAAGCTCAGCACCTAGTGTTCACGGTGAACTCCTTCACCGGCCAGAACTTCTCGAAGGTCGAGAATGCGTATTGCCGCATTCTGAACGAGGCGAACAACAAAGAAATCGTACGCTTCAACCTGTCCGAGAAAGGCAACCACACGGGCATCGTAATGGCCAGCCTGAGCAAGGGCGCCAACGGCTGGACCTTCAAGGCTATCGGTCAGACCACCAGTGGTCGCACCGTCGATGATCTCGTGAACCTGGCCGTTCAGGCGGTGCGTGCATGACCACTCTGGTTCCTGGCGGTAATGCGCCGGTAGCCACCGGCCAAGTGCGCGTCGACATCAACTACACCCCGATTCCGGGCGCTGATATCGACATTTCTGCATTCGCTCTCACTGCCACCGGCAAGGTGCGTGGCGACGGGGATATGTGCTTCTACGGCCAGCCGAATATTCTCGGCGGCGCAGTGCAGCAGAGCGGTAACTCTGCAGGAAACGCGTCCTTCACCCTCGACCTCAGCCGTATTGACCCGGCCGTTGAGAAGGTCGCGCTCACTGCAACGATCTACGAAAACAAGGCGTCGTTTGACCGCGTAAGCACGCTAGCTCTTGCGGTAACTGGCGGGATCGAAGCTCAAATCCCGACTCGCGGAATGAACGAAACCGCACTGATCCTCGGCGAGTTCTACCTGCGCCAAGGTGCCTGGAAGCTCCGTTGTGTCGGGCAGGGCTTCGCTGGTGGACTGGAACCTCTGGCCAAGCATTTCGGCGTCGACATTGCCGCACCTGCTCCTGTCCCGACTCCGGCTGCAGCACCCGCGTCTGTGCCTACTCCTCCCCCCGCGCCGGCTCCGGTACCACCGAAGTCCACCATCAGCCTGAGCAAGGTCACTCTCGATAAGAGTCGGTCCAGCATCAGCCTGGAAAAGCCTGCTGCAGGCTTCGGTGAAATCAAGGTGAACCTGAACTGGAATCAGGGGAATAACGGCGGCGTGCTCGGTGGCATCTTCGGCAAGAACAAGTCAGTTGACCTCGACGTCGGCTGCCTGTTCGAACTGCAGGACGGCTACAAGGGCGTCGTGCAGGCTCTAGGTGAAGCCTTCGGCGACCTGAATCACGAACCTTACATCCAGCTCATGGGCGACGACCGCACCGGCTCCGTAGCAGGTGGTGAGTGGCTTCACATCAACGGCCGGCAATGGGGTGAAATAAAACGCGTCCTGGTCTTCGCATACATCTACGAGGGCGCTCCGAACTGGAAGGCCACCGACGGTGTTGTGACGATCTTCATCCCCGGCCAACCCGAGATCGAAGTGCGCTTGAACGAAGAAGGCGGCCGCCAAGGTATGTGCGCCATTGCCATGCTTGAAAACGTGGGCGGCGCCGTTAAGGTCACCCGCCGTGTCGACTTCCACCGTGGGCACAAGGACATGGACATCGCCTACGGCTGGGGTATGCGCTGGACCGCCGGCTCCAAGTAATAAACATTACGGCGGGGCCCATAGCCCCGCCATTTGAGGGGAAAAACCGAATGCTCGAATGGCTGAAAACCAACGCGGCTAAAGCCCGCGAAACGCTGACCACCGAGGTCAGTAAGTTCAAAAATCGGACCTTCATGGAGGCTGTGGCCAACGGTTGCGCATTGATCTCCGCAGCCGATGGCGAGATCAAGTCCGAAGAGAAGATGAAGATGACTGGCTTCATCAATACCTCTCCGGAACTCAAGGTCTTCAACCTGACCGACGTCATCAAAGTCTTCTCCGATGCCTGCTCGAAGTTCGAGTTCGACTTCCAGATCGGCCAGGCCGAAGCCCTGAAAGCCATCAGCAAGATCAAAGGCAAGGACGGCGAAGCACGCCTGCTGGTTCGCGTCTGCTGCGCCATCGGCGCATCCGATGGCAACTTCGATGAAAAAGAAAAGGCAGCCTGCCGCCTGATCTGCCTGGAGCTGGGTCTGAACCCGGCCGATTTCGAACTCTAAGGTACAGAAACGTGGAATCGACTCACATTGGCTTCCCTCCGCTGACCATGGCGGTATTCGTCGGCCTGGCGCTCGCCGCCCTGCTGCTGGACATGGTCACCCACCGCGATGACAAGCCGATCACTCTGGCCCGCGCCTCGATCTGGTCGGTGTTCTGGGTGGCTATCTCCCTGGCGTTCGCCGGTTTTCTGTACGTCCAGCACGGTGCAGAAGTAGCCAGCTTGTTCGTCACCGGTTATGCCTTGGAGAAGGTGCTTTCTGTCGACAACTTGTTTGTGTTTATGGCCATCTTCGCTTGGTTTAAGGTCCCGGATGGGCTGCGTCACCGCGTGCTCTACTGGGGCATTATCGGTGCCATCGTCTTCCGCGGCGTCTTCGTGGCCATCGGTACCGGCCTGCTCGCATTCGGCCCCTGGGTCGAAATCATCTTCGCGCTCATCGTCGCCTGGACTGCCGTGATGATGCTGAAAGGCGGCGACGATGATGACGAGGAGGAGGACTATTCCCAGCACCTGGCGTATCGCTTCGCCAAGAAGCTGTTCCCAGTCTGGCCGAAGCTGTACGGGCACAACTTCTTCGTGAGCCGTAAAAAGCTTGAAGTAGAAATCCAGAAGACCGAAAACAAGGGCATGTCGTTGGCGGCCAAGGGCGGCATCTTCGCCACTCCGCTGTTCCTCTGCCTGGTCGTTGTTGAGGTGTCCGATGTACTGTTCGCCTTCGACTCTGTTCCGGCCGTCATCGCAGTCAGCCGGGAACCTCTGATCGTTTATTCGGCCATGCTGTTCGCCATCCTCGGCCTGCGTACCCTGTATTTCGTCCTCGAGGCACTTAAGCGCTACTTGGTGCACCTCGAGAAAGCGGTGGTCGTGCTGCTGTTCTTCATCGCCGCAAAACTCGGCCTGAACGCGACCGACCACCTGTTCCACCACGGCATCAGCATCTCGCCGAATACCAGCCTGATCATCGTGCTGGCGGTTCTGGCAGTCGGTATCGTGGCAAGCGTTCTCTTCCCCGAAAAGGAAGGAACGCCGGCAGAAAACCCGTAATCAGTAGCAACCAAAAGGAGCTTTACGCATGGCACTGTCTCTCCAAAAAGGCGGCAACCTTTCCCTGTCCAAGGAAGCCCCCGGCCTCACCAAGATTCTGGTTGGCCTGGGCTGGGACCCGCGCGCGACTGATGGCGCAGAATTCGACCTGGACGCAAGCGCATTCCTGCTGGGCGCGACCGGCAAGATCCGTAGCGAAGCCGACTTCATTTTCTACAACCAACTGAAAAGTGCTGACGGCTCCGTGGAGCACACCGGTGACAACCGTACCGGTGCCGGCGATGGTGACGACGAAGTGCTGAAAGTCGACCTGAGCCGTGTTCCGGCTGACGTCGACAAGATCGCCTTCACCGTCACCATCCACGACGCCGAAGGTCGCAAGCAGAACTTCGGCCAGGTCAGCAATTCGTTCATCCGCATCGTCAACGAAGCCAACGGCTCCGAGATCGTTCGCTACGATCTGGCCGAAGACGCTTCCACCGAAACTGCGATGATCTTCGCTGAGCTGTACCGCAACAACGGCGAGTGGAAGTTCCGCGCTGTTGGCCAGGGCTATGCCGGCGGTCTGCGCGCTGTAGCCAACGGCTACGGCATGAACTTCTAATCCACACCACTTCTGAACAAGGAATTTCACCATGGCAGTGTCTTTGACCAAAGGCAGCAACGTCAGCCTCTCCAAGGAAGCACCGGGCCTGAGCGAAGTTATCGTCGGCCTGGGCTGGGACCCGCGCGTAACTGACGGCACCGAGTTCGACCTCGATGCGTCCGTATTCGTCACCGGCGAGAGCGGCAAAGTGCTGAACGACGCCAGCTTCATCTTCTACAACAACAAGAAGAGCGCTGACGGTTCCATCGAGCACCTGGGCGACAACCGTTCCGGCCAGGGCGACGGCGATGACGAGCAGGTCAACGTCAAGCTCACCGGTCTGGCCGCTGACGTGAAGAAGCTGGTCTTCGCCGTCACCATCCACGATGCCGACGCCCGCAAGCAGTCCTTCGGCCAGGTTTCGAACGCCTACATCCGCGTTCTGAACAAGGCTGACGGCAAAGAAATCGCGCGCTACGACTTGTCCGAAGACGCCTCCACCGAAACTGCGATGATCTTCGGCGAACTGTACCGTCACAACGACGAATTCAAGTTCAAGGCGATCGGCCAAGGCTTCGCCGGCGGCCTGAAGCCTCTGGCAGAAGCTCACGGCGTGAGCATCGGCTAAGGCCTGCACGTTGAAAAGCCCCGGCTCCGGCTGGGGCTTTTTCACATCTGCAGCAAGGGAATGAACCGTTCCGACGACACGACCACGTATTCATGGAAGTCCAACATGCGCCGCATGATGAAGGGTATTGCTGTCCTTTCCGCTTGGATCGCAACAAGCATCTCCACCGCCGAAGCAACCAGCTTCGACTGTGCCAAGGCACAGAACTTCGCAGAATCGACCATCTGCTCATCACCCGCGCTGCGACGAGCCGATGAAGACGTAAACTCCGCGTATGTCAAAGCAGTCGACCGGCTGCCGGAAGAGCAAAAGGCGGAAGTCCGTCGGTCCCAAAAGTCGTGGTTGAAGCAGCGCAATGCCTGCACCACGACGACCTGTGTCTCGGTGGCCATGACCGAGCAACTTCGAACGCTTACCCATTGGGGAGCTGAACCAGTACCCGCGCAAGTGGTAAAACCCTCATCGCCCAGGCCTACAGCTGCGCAGCCGACTCCAAAGGCCAACTCCCCGGCCACAGCAGAAGAATTCGACATCAACCGCGGCACGCCCAGTGCTCCCAATCTTGGAGCCCAGGTGTCAACGGCTCTCACTAACGATCCGGCCGATCAGGGCACTACACATCCGAGTCAGGACATGAGGCCATTCAAGATTGGGCTGGTCGCAATGGTCGCTCTCTTGCTGGTGTGCATTTGGCTTCACTCGCGGGAGAACTTAGACATTTACACCGACTACACCGACGCCCTTTGGACCACTTTGACCCCTGTGCTGGCGCTTGGAACCTACTTCCTCGCCAGATGGCTGGAGCTATCGGAGGCAGTTGCAGGGTGGTCCGCGTTGGCCGTGTTTGCGCTCATGTCACTGCAGATTCTGATCCAGACCTACCGAAGCAACGGTTTTTCCCCGTACTTCATTCTCGCGCTCTACGCGAAGATTGCGCTGTTCACCCTTTTCATCTTCCTGATAGCGCTGCTGCTGCTCGGTGGAAACACCAAGGCTGATCGCCGTCGACGCCGAGGTTGGGCAATTGCCGCCGGCGCACTGTTCACATTCTTCACCGCTTGGATGTGTCGCAATCGCCGCTTCAGCCACATTGACGACTACCTCGCTGGCCGTGCATAGACGACACATGGACATAGGCCTGCACCTGGTCAGGCCCCAACTCCCAGAGAGTCTCGGAGGGAAACATGGGATTCCGATTCAGCAAACGGATCACGATCGTCCCTGGCGTTCGCTTGAACATCAGTGGATCTGGCATCAGCACGTCAGTCGGGCCACGCGGCCTGAGTCTCACGATGGGCAAGCGAGGCACTTACCTAAACGCTGGTCTGCCCGGTACAGGCCTTTCCTATCGGGAGCGCCTCGACCGTCCAAGCAGACGCTCCACAGCTCAACCCACTCCAGAAGCACCTGGCTATGACGGGCCCATCAAGGTAAAGGTCGATGATGATGGATCGCTGATCATCACCGACCTCGACGACAACGCCCTCCCTGACGCGATCGTAAAGCGGGTGAAGCAAGAAAAGGCCGAGGACATCCAGGATCTTTTGGAGACGGCCGCAACCAAAGTGAACCAGGCGCTTGAAGAGTGTCTGGGCGTCCACATGGATACCCCTCATCCGGGATCGCTGCCAGCGCTGCCGCCTCCCTTTGCTCAAGATGAACCGAGGCGACCTGTTGCAGACTCT
The DNA here is from genome assembly GCF_048068435.1 of Pseudomonas sp. NY15437. Classification (NCBI taxonomy): domain Bacteria; kingdom Pseudomonadati; phylum Pseudomonadota; class Gammaproteobacteria; order Pseudomonadales; family Pseudomonadaceae; genus Pseudomonas; species Pseudomonas sp. NY15437. The sequence goes on along the minus strand of NZ_JBLUQC010000017.1, from coordinate 97,842 downwards.
CCGGGCCTCCTCGACAAGATGATGCTGCGCGGCCCCAAGATGGAACGGGAAGCCCAAGAGCGCGAGGCCCAGTATCAGCAGGATCTCGCTGAATGGAAGTCTGCCCGTGACGCTCACGAACAAGCCCGAGCGGAGATCGAGAAGGCAATCCGCCTGGCAGCAAAAGGGTTCAGCGCCCACATGGAGCGTGCTCTCGACTATGTGCTCTCTGGAATTGCCTGGCCGAAAGAGACCCTGGTCGAGTACCAGTTCTCTCACGACGTCACCGGCATTGCGGTGGACGTGGACCTCCCCGACGAAGGCGACGTGCCCTGCAGGACAGCTGAGGCAAAGGGCAACGGCAAACTGACGTTCAAAAACAGATCCGAAGCCCAAACGCGCCGGGACTTCGTGACGCTCTGCTACGGGACCATTTTCCGCGTAGTGGGAGAGGTCTTCGCCCTGCTTCCTGGCATTCAAAACTGCCTCGTGTCCGGCTACATCCAGCGAACCAGCGCAGCGACCGGCCGGGTCGAGGATCAGTACGTAATCTCGGCACTGGTATCCCGTGATCAGTGGGAAACCATAGACCATACCAGGCTGGCAATTGTCGATCCGGGGGCTGCTCTGACATCGTTCGGCGCAGTGGTAAAACTGGATCGCTCCTCCCGCTTCACTGAGATCGAACCCCTAGACATGGCGGCACTTGGTTGAGGAGTGTGCTGATGCGGAAATCTAAACTCGTCATGCCGGTTGCAGCCTCGGTATTTTGCCTCGCAGTCGGCTCTGCCAGGGCCACAGAACAACCCACCTGTGAGGTGATTGGTTCAGGGCCTCAGCAGGTGAAGCTGGTAACGGTCACCACCAACACAGGGACCATTGCGCTTAATGGGTCTGCCCGAGCTGCATCAGCGAGCCGCGGCTGGATCGATGGCAAGACACTCTATGAACCGCAGAAGCTCCTACAGCTCACTCAGGAGGGTCTGGAGCGATGTGGAGGTGACCCAGCCCCTACCGCAAGCGAAAGCCCCCAGGAGGTGCCGCAGAAGGCCGCTATCGCAGATGAAGGTTCTAGGACGGTTGAGGCGTTCAAGAAGGCGGCCGGTGCCGGCGATCTGGAAACCGTTCGCCAGTACATCGCATCCGGGTTTGATGTGAACATGAAGGACAAAGGGGTGCCGGCCCTTGGCATTCCTGGAAGTCCGGCGATCGACGCTGCAGCGGCCGCGGGCCAGTGCGATGTTCTGGACGTGCTGCTGGCCGCTGGCGCGAGCGCAGATCCTCGTTCGATCAAGTTCGGGTTTACCCCCTTGAGCCTGGCTGCTCAGAAAGGGGCAGGTGCATGCGTTAAGTCTCTCTTGGCGAAGAAGGTCCGGATCGACGTTCGTACCGAGCCAGGAGGCGACACTGCGTTGATCATGGCCGCTTACAACGGGCACCTGGATGTGGTGCAAATACTGGTAGAGAAAGGGGCCAGCCTGCAGGTGACGAACAAGGACGGCGATACGCCGCTGCGCGCCGCCCAGGCAATAGGGAGTGTCAGCGTGGCCAATTATCTACGGTCCAAAGGTGCTCACTAGAAGCGCGGATGGCCACTCAGGTTTTCAGTTGGGGATTAGTTTTGAAGCGTAATAGTGCCGGCATGTGGGCCGGAATCGTGGGTCTGTTCGTTGTAATCTCCCTCACGTCAGGCTGCCAGAGCAGGCAAGAATACCGGTCCTTCTGTTCACCCAGCACTCCAAGGCTGCAGTGCTCTGCAGACGACCAGAACTACAAGTGCAGTCAGGCCTCGGGACTGGTGAAGCTCTGCGAGACGTACGTGAGGAGACAAGTGGCGCGGAATTCTCCTGGCTCTGAACTGTTGAATTTGCCTCTGCAATACCAGAATCCGGGATATCAGCCTTGGTCGCTTGTATCTACCGGGCGCGATGGGCATACATACGTGGCATACATCGACGGAAGAACCACTCAGGGATTCATCAACTCGGTGTGGACCCTAAAGGCCATGGTTGAGAAACGTGTAGACGATTACCAGCAGGCGTCTGCCAGCTACCTGAATATCGTCAGCGAAGGCATGGAAACGTCCGACGAAAAGGTACGGAAGTCAATTTCGGATCTTGAGGCCCTTGGCCCCGCTCTCCAGGAGGCGCAGACGGTCGGGGATAGCATCCTTAAGGTCATCGATGTCCCCCCGCCCTTCGACTTCCGGACACAGGCTCTGCGGGTGGTGATCGAAACCGCCCCAACTGATATTTACCTGCGCCTAGCCGCAGAGTCCGCCATCCGGAGCCAAAGCCAGATGCGAGAACAGACCCCACAGCTGGTGCGTACATCAAAGGCCAGACTTAGCGACCTGCAGAAGATCGTGGCCGAGCCATACGCGCAGCAGTTCGCTGATCAGCTACAGCGTGCAGAGGCTGTCGGTAAGCAAGCAGTTCGCGAACGCGCCCGGGAATGGCGCAGGGCTGAGTCGGAGGGGAATGGGTATCGAAGCGGTATGGGTGGTGGATGCTCGTGTGCCGGCGGGAATGTCTGCTATGGCCCCCGCGGCGGCCGTTACTGCATCACTTCAGGTGGGAAGCAGCGATACGGGATCTGAGGATAGTGCCGGTGGCCCGATGGCGAAAAGGATCGCCATCGGGGTTTGCTGATCAGCTGATGATGCCCTTGGATTTGGCTTCCTTGAGCCAGCTCGGGAACTCTTCCATCAGCTTGTCGTAGAGCTTCTCCTCGGTGATCTCGTGCAGATCATCCAGGGCGAAGAAGCTGCAGTTGTCAACGACTCTGCCTCCCATGTCATCCAGCTTTTCAAGGATGCCGTAGCCGCGTCCGCCCAGACCTACGAAATTCCAGTGCAGAGGCAGCTTGGCTGCATCGGTCATTAGCTTGGTGATCTTGCGGTTCTCGTGCACCCCGCCATCACTGATGAAGAGCACGTACACAGGAGAGCGATCGCCGGACCTGGTGTAGAAATCGATTACGGCCTCCATCACCTTGGGCTCATCGTTCACGCGCGAACCGACGTCCCAGTCACGCCAACCGTAGTTGTCCGTGTTGATGAAGTTGTGGAAGTTGCTGAGGGTGATGTTGGATAGGCGCTGCGGCTTGGCCCCGAATGCCCAGCAGTCGATCGAACCGTCGTCATCGAAATGTACTGCCAGAGGCACTAGCCGGTTGACGACCTCCTGCACACGCCCCTTGGAATACTGGCCGTTCATGGAGCCGGAGGCGTCCAGCACCAGAGCAACGCGAGCCTTCACATTCGTGAGATTGGCTTTTTCAAGCGAGATCGTCGCCTTCTTCGCCAAGCTGATCAGCTGTGGTGCGGCCGCCTCGATTTTCTTTTCCAGTGAGATGGTCGCCTGAACCATCGAGGGGGCTGGAGCGGGCGCAGGCGCAGGGTCACTCACCTCTCCGCCGAAGTGCTTGACGAGGGCGGCAAGGCCTTCGTTGAACCCCTGCAGATTCGATGCAAGCCGCCACTGTCCGTCCTTACGGTAGATGTCCGCCAGCATGATCGCCTTCTCGCCGGCAAAGGTACTGCCGCTGAAAGAACACGTCGCAACTATCTGTCCAGAGGCATCCTTGATCGAGAAGGAGCTGGATTGGATCTCGCGCATCGACCCCGGGCCATCAATGGCGGCGGTGAACACCAGGCGATCAATGGAGGAGGGGAGTGTGCTGAGTTGCAGCGCAAACTCGCCCGGGGCGGTCTGCCGTACGCTGGAGCAGGGTGACGTCGGCTGGTTGTAAAAGGTCATGTAGCGGTCGTCGCTCAGATGCCCACGGGAATCCAGGCCGAAGCACGAAACGTCCACGGAGTTTGGGGACCCGATTTGGAGCTGTACCGACACCGACAGGGCATGACCCTGGATGAGGTTCGACAACGGCATTCGTTGTCCTTGGGTGATCTGCTGCATCTAAGGCTTCCTTGATTGAACGAACGCGCACCAGGTGCTGGCCGAGATATTAGCGCGGCCGGTCGCAAGTGGCGCACCAAACTGAAGGGGAGCGCTCGCAGCCCCTAACCGCGCTTTCGTAAATGCCAAGGGGGGTGCTCCAGCAAAGTGCGCGAAAGCCCCCTTTCGAACGCTCAAAAAAGCCAGTGAAAGCACACCGGGAAATCGTGGGTGTGTCTTCACTTGAAGATCAGAACCCCATCGTTAGGCTTGGAGAATGTCGGGAGGTCGCAGATTTTCTGGCGTCAATTATTGGTAGCAAGCTTTCGAACAAGCAGGCAAAATGCCACTAGCAAGATAGTGGCCTCCTCCTGGATCGAAGGTTTTTTGGCTGCTGGTTCCGATTTCTGACAAGGACCCGTTGGATGCTTCTCGTTGCTCTCGTTGTTCTCAACGCGATCTGTCTGATCTGCGGCCTCATTTTCAACGCCGAACTCCTGAATCTGGCCGGCGCCGATGTCCCCCTCAAGCAGCTCCAATCCCTAGAGATTTACAGCCAGATCCTGGCCGCGGTGAGCGTTTGTCTGTTCGGCTGGCGGGTATGCATTTGGGCGCACCGCCGGTGGGGCGGCACGCAGTACATTGCCTGGTCAATCGTCGCAAGCACCTTGCTTGTAGGCCCGATCACATGGGTGGTTCAGGGCGAAGCTCCCGACCTGATTGCTGAGAAATTCCCGTCGACCCTTCGGGTATACAGCCTGTACGCCTACGTCACGAAAAAGGGCCTGCTCTACGACTCTCTGCAAATCCCCGGCGTCCCCTACAGCACATACAGAAATGCGGGTGAAGGCAAAGCATTCCTCGCCAATATCGGCGTCCTGATGAGTTTGCAGGGCTCCTATGTGGAGCAGATTGATCGCAACTTCCAAGGCTTCGCGGCGGTGGTGTTCCGCGGTTACACGCGCAGGAATGCGGATTCGCTGTACGAGCGCCTCCAGGAAGAGGTGGTCCCAGTCACAGAAGACGTAATCAGGGAGTACGCAAAGCTGGAGGCGTTCCGAGCTACCCGCGTTCCTGGCTACGAGTGGAAACCCATCGCATGGCCCAAGCCCAATGACGCGTTGGGATACAAACCAACCGTCCGTGATCTTGCCCTATCGATCAAACCCGGCCTGCGATCCAGAGAAAGAATCTCCAATACCCCAGAAGTCCGCTACATGGCGAAGGAAGCGCTAGGCCCTCTCTACGTGAAGGATATGGACGTTCTCGCCAGCCGAGCTCAGTTCGACAGATATCTGCCGGGCATCGCCGCCAACATGGCCTTTGATGTCGCCCACACCGATATCCAGGGTGAGCAAGGCATCACCGTCCTGAAGCACATGTGGTTCGTTCCCTGGTCGCTGATAAGCGGGCTGTTCATGGGTGCGCTCAACATCGTAGGGCTGGTGATTTCCGCAGCTGAACGCGGCGGGCTGGTGCAAGGGCGCCGCCGCATGGTTCGAGCCACAGCTGTCCTCCTCATCATCGCGGTTCCCCTGTTCTCGGGGAACGCAATCATCAAGTCGGACGGGTACCGGACGGCATTCAGAAGTATCGAGAAAGGCCCAACGATCATGGCCGGCATCTTCCATTGGGCGATGTCAGCTGAGGCCATTCTCTACAACCTGACCAAACCTCTGCTGAAAGCAGAGTAATACCACCACACGGGAGTGATCCATCGTGCGTAAGAAGTTCGTCGCATCGATTCTGGCAGTAGCCATCGCAGCCTCAGCTACAGGCTGTGCCGAAATGGGCATCAACAAGGAGCAGGCCGGCACCATCATTGGCGGCCTGGCTGGTGCAGCCGTCGGCGCAACCATGGGCAAAGGCAATGGCAAAATTGCTGCGACGCTGATCGCTGCCGGCATCGGCGGGTACATCGGCAACCGCATCGGCAACATGCTGGATGAAAGGGATCAGCAAGCACTCGCTTTGCGTACCCAGGAAGTATTGAGCCAGCCTGTCACCGCTTCAGCTCAGCCGGTAACCTGGGCCTCCGACCACTCCGGTGCCACCGCACAGATCACTCCCGGCAAGGAGTTCACCCAGACCAAGCCCGTTGAGGTGAAGCGCGCACCGAAGATCCAGGCCGTGCCCAGCATGAAGCTGATCAACGAACAGTACGTCAGCACGGCTAGCCTGAATGTCCGCGCCGCACCCAATCAGAAAGCCGACAAGGTCGGTGGTCTTCCCACCAATACCGAATTCACCGCCGTCGGCTCCACCGGCGACTGGATTCTGGTTGGCCGTAAAGGCGTGACCGTTGGTTACGTTCACAAAGACTACGTCCAACCAAAGTCTCAGGTTGTGGCGAAGGCCAGTTCCCCCGCCGTGAACCTGGACGAAATGAACGTCTCCGCGAACAAGGAAACCAAGGCGTTCGATCTGGACTCCATCCAGTCCCTACCGACCGAGCAAGTCGCGGTCGAGACCTCGTGCCGCCCGGTGACCGTGAGCCTCAAATCGGATAAGGGCCAGTCCGAGCAGCAGAACACCTTCTGCAAACAAGCGAACGGCACCTGGGAACTGATCTAAGGACAACCATGAAAAAGCGCGCAATCGCGCTGGCAGTGATCAGTGCTTGCGGCGGCCTCGCGTCGCAACAAGCACTTGCCCACGAGCTGGCCTACTCGAAGAAAGACAACATCAAAGTTGAAGTACCGGGAGACGCAAGCAACTGGTGCAAGCCCGATCTGGAAATGACCATCAGTCGTCCTGCCTGGGATAACAAGGAGCTGTTGGCCGGCTTGGTCTCCAAGCTGCCGTTCGTACTCGGCAAAGACTGCCCGACGGCAAAGGTGACCTGGAAAGCTGTTGATGCCAGCGGCAATCTGTATGCCAGCGGCTCGGGTACTGCATCCAACCTGGGTCTTGTGACTCTCGCCGTTGGTCATACAGATCCAGCACCGTCTCCCGTCCAGGCGCCGAGTTCAGCACCTGCTACTCCGGTGGCTGCGCCAACTCCGTCACCGGCACCCGAAACAGCCCCAGCTCCCACCGTTGCCGCAGAAACTGTTCAAACGCCGGCACAACCGGCAGCACTGCCGGCTGTTACCTCCGCGCCGGCGCAACCTTCGCCTGCTCCGGCAACCAAGGCCGAAGCACGTATGCCCAGCCAGCCTGCAGTCGCTGAAACCAAGGCAGAAACTCCGGCCGCACCTGCCCCGGCACCTGCCGCCCCCACAGCAGTATCTGCATCTCCGACTTCCGACTTTGGTCGTGCGATCGTGGTTGGTCATCCCCAATTGGTCGAGGTCGCAGACGACGCCGGCTGCAAATGGGTGATGAGCAAGAATGCAGTAGAGGGTGAAGTTGGCCTGGCGTTCGGCTCGGCCCCGGCCATGCCTTGCCCTGCCTCGGGATTCGCTCAGGGCTCCTTCGACAAGCTGACATGGAAGATCCCAGGAAGTTACCGTGGCGATTCGTGGCAGAAGATCTTCGTCCATCCAAGCGGTCTGATGTTCAACAAGGGACTGGAAGAGGCCGTGAAAGGCAAAGCACTCTCATTCCTGAGTGTGAACGCCGATCAGGCGCTGTTTTTGGTCGGCGAAGTCCCTGACCGGCAGATGAAGGTCTATCTGGCATTCCAACGTGGCAGTTACCGCGTCCTCGGGCCGTTCAATAGCGAGCCTTACTACGTTGTGACGACCCCTGATGAGTCGTTTGCCCTTGATGCCGTGGAGTACAAAAAAGCGGCGACAGAGGTCTTCCAACTGATCAAGGCGACCTCGCCCTCGACCGTGGAGGTGCAGAACTTCTACGTGGCGAAGACCCTCAGCGATCTGTACCCGGCATCCGGCTGGGGTGATGACAAGGGCAAGATTGTTCGCAGTCGCCTCGGGGAGAATCGCGGTCAGTTCTACTTCGACGTCAAGGAAGGCTCCAACTGGGCCATGCAGCGCGAACAGCAACGCCTGCGTGAAGAGCGTCGCCGCCAGGAACAAATGGCCGAACTCCATACCCGAGTTCTGGCCCGCTACGAGCAGCTCAAGGCAGGCATGAAGGACTACGAAGGCCGGGAAACCGAAGCCCTCGCGAAAATGGCAGGCATCCAAGTTAGCTTTGGCTCGCCGCTGGCGCTACAGGACCCGAACTCCTCCAAGCGTACCGACCTGATGATGGTCCACGTCACTGGCAAGTCCGGCGACTTCTACGACATCGATTTCCCTGCCAAAGGCCGCCTGATCTCGAATCAGGAGTTCGAGAAGGAGTGGTACGTGGTGCCGGTTGCGAACGTCACGCCCTTCCTGCCATTCGACGACGGCCGCGCCATCCCAACCTTCCGTGGCAACCTGCCGTTTGCTCCCGAGGCGTGCAAGCAGGACCACTGCGCGGACAAGGTTTCCTTCGGCGCGGTTCTGGCCCGTGAATTCGGTGCCGATTCCGGTATTGATTTCAGTTGGACCCCGGAATCATCGCAGTCCTTCATCCAGGCCTGGAAGAACGCTTCCGCCCAGATTCAATAAGGCATCACCATGACTAAATCGATGAACAAGAAGCACATCCTGATCGCTTCCATCGCAGCGGCGGTGGTGGTGGTCGGCGGCGTGACCGCAATGATCTCCAGCTCGGGCAAGAAGTCTGCGCTGAGCTACTACGACAGCTTCAAGGAGCGGTACTTCCTCCAGGATGTGCTCTCTGAGGGGGATGTCTCGTACTCGGTCTTCTCCGGCAACCTGACCGTCAAGAACCCCGAAATTCGTCTTGCTGCCGCCCAAACCAACGGAGCTGAGCAGTTCCTGCAAGGCCTGCGCGGGCTCTTCGAGTCGGCAAGCGGCCGTTCAAGCGATGAAGGCATGCTGGGATGGGCCAAATACCAGGTTACCTCCACTGCCGGCCGCAACGCCGGCGGCATCTACATGAAGGCTGACGAGCTGAAGATAAGCCACTCCGGCGACAGCAAAGACGGCGAGATCCACGTCCAATTGCTGGGAATGGAGATGGCCAACCCCTTCATCTCGCGTAAAGGCGCCGAAGTTGTTCTGGTTGGTGACCTGACCGCTGACAACGAATGGGAAGCAGCTGACAGTGCGAGCAGCGAGGTGAAGCTGCCCTATTCCTGGGGCACCAACATGGCCGTGCGCAGCCCGGTTACCGGGGCGTTCATCGTGGGGGCAACCGGGGACTTCGGCACCAAGGTCGATCTCGACTTCACCATCAAACGCTCAGACGACGGTGAGGGCTCCATGAAGTTCGTGGTGACCCATCGGAACGACGGCAGCGAGGTTGGCCAGATCGTCCGCCAGGCTGATTTTGCCTCGCTCCCCGAGCTTGACGACGTACAGGACCTGCTGAAGAACGCACTGAGCAGCTTCGTTGTGTCTGCGTATAGCAACTCCACAGGCCTCTCCGTCCTCGCCGACGCAGCCAGCGGGTTTGCGCGGAAAGCCAAGGCGGAGAACTACTCGGTGACCTACAAGGGCTTCAGCCCGCTGAAGGATGCCTTCGGCGCATTCCAGGCCAAGGCAGCCAAAGCCAAGTTCGATGCATTCTGCCAAGAGGTTGGTCTGTCCACCTGGCAGAGCGACTTCGGTGCCAAGGCGAAAGGGCACAGCGATAGCGAATGCGCAATCGCTCAGAAGCTCGTCGACGACGGCAAGTTCGAGGAGGAATACAAGTTCAGTGAAGGCAAAACCCTGTTCGCCTCGATCTTCGTGAGCCGCTCGTACGAAATCGATACGAACTGATCCACCTGCTGCAGCCCGGAGTCCCGGGCTGCTTTCAGGCCCTAGCAGCTAGTGGCCTCCTCTACAGTGCCTCTGGTGCTTCCGACGGAGCGGTTAAGCACCTGAAGAACGGCTGGACAGGCTCTTGGGTTACGACTTTGCGCATCCATCTCGAATGGGTGGCAGAGGAGAAGAGAATCGTCATCGGCCATTGCGGCCGTCACCTGCCGGGACCGGAATTTCGTGAGCGCTCGATCATCCGGGGGCTGGTGAAAATCGCTCTAGGGGGTGGTGACAACCCTCACCCTCGGTACACTGGCCCGAAACTCCAGTGGGCTAACCCCATGTTCGATCTTGACCATCAACTTGCACAGGAAATAGCTGACCGGGCGATGAGCGTCCTGAGATGCAACGTGAACGTGATGGACAGCCAAGGCCTGATCATCGGCACGGGGGAGGCTGAGCGGCTCTACACGCGCCATGAGGGCGCGCAGCTGGTGTTGGCAAATAGCCGGGCCGTTGAGATCGACAGTGCAGCTGCTAGCTCGCTCAGGGGCGTGCAGGAAGGGGTGAACCTACCTCTCTGCCTGGATGACCAGGTAATTGGCGTCATCGGCGTTTCTGGAGCGCCTGATGACGTCAGGGTCCATGCCGAGCTGGTCAAGATGACCGCAGAGATGCTGGTCGCACAGCGGAGCGATCAGAAGCACCGGATCTGGATTCAGGAGAGGAGGGAGGGTGTGCTTGCCAGCCTCCTTCTCAAAGGCCGCCCATCCCTGCGGGTACTGGCGGAGGCACATCGGCTGGGTTTGAAACCGGACCTCGCCCGCACCGCCGTAATTTTCGATTTGAGTGCACCGGATGAGCTTGAGCAGACGAAGCAATGGCTCAACAGGCAGGGGCATGACACCTGGTGCGTCAGCCTGCACGAGACCAGCCTTGTGTGGTGCACTCCGCGCCCGGTTCAGCCCGCCCTATTGGAGCAGCTGGACACCGCCGGCAGAAAGACCGCCAGGATCATGGTTGGAAATCCCACGATCGAGGCACGACACCTTCACAAGGAGGTGCTGCAGCTCTCCGATCTCGCTGCCTACGCCCAGGAGAAGCTGCCTGGCGATCGGTGGCTTCAGTTGACCGCTCACAGAATTCCGGTCGCGGCATGGAGATTCCGTTCAGAAGCCGGGTTCAGAGAGCTGGCCAAGCCATACGAGGCTCTGCAGAACGATGAATCCAACAACCAGCTGAGCAAAACCCTGCAAGCGTGGTTCGACCACGGCGGCGACGTCCAGGCCTGTGCGGATGCCCTAAATATCCACCGGAACACGCTCCGGTACCGACTGCAGCGCGTCTCGGAGATCACCGGCATCGATCTTTCCTCCCCGAAAGGAGCGGCAGAACTGTACCTCAGCATGACCCTGGCCAAGGTGTAGGGTATTCCAACTCCTTTGTGCAAACGCACAAAAGCACCTCTCCATTTTCGTACTTCCCACATACTCGACTTCGACTTTCAGCGGAAGAATCTCCCCAACAAGAAAGGGCATGTAGCCCAAGGAGACCCGCATGAAAGTCGTGATCGCGCCTGATTCCTTCAAAGAGAGCCTGTCGGCGGAACTGGTTGCCGAAGCCATCGCCGCCGGCGTCCGTGACGCCATCCCTGATGCAGAAATCGTCTGCGTTCCAATGGCCGATGGCGGTGAGGGCACGGTCGACGCGGTACTGGCAGCTACTGGCGGAGAACGCCGGACCAACACGGTCCGTGGTCCGCTCGGGGCCGAAGTCAGTGCTACTTGGGGCTGGCTGCAGGAAACCAAGACCGCAGTGATTGAGATGGCCGCGGCGAGCGGTCTTCATCTGGTGCCCGCGGCCCAGCGAGATGCAACTAGTGCCTCAACCTACGGCACCGGCCAGCTGGTTCTGCAGGCCCTGGACGCAGGGGCGCAGCGAATCATCATGGGCTTCGGCGGTAGCGCAACCAACGATGGCGGTACCGGAATGCTGCGAGCGCTTGGTGCCAGATTCCTGAGCGCCTCCGGAGAGGAGATCGAGGAGGGTGGCCTGGCGCTGCAATCGTTGGGGCAGATCGATCTGAGCCCGATGGACAAAAGGCTACACAAAATCCGCTTTGATGTTGCCTGCGATGTCGACAACCCCCTGACAGGCCCCAAGGGTGCATCCCACGTCTTCGGCCCCCAGAAAGGTGCCTCTCCAGACCAGGTCCTACTGCTGGACAAGGCATTGGGTGCCTATGCCGATCTGACTGCTGAATTACTCGGGAAGGACGTACGTGATTTTCCGGGCGCTGGCGCTGCAGGTGGCATCGGGTTCGCGGCACGAGCGTTCCTGAGCGCAGAGTTCCTCCCAGGCGTGCAGCTGGTTGCGGACCTTTCCGGGTTAAGTCAGGCCGTTCAAGGAGCAGACTTGGTGATCACGGGGGAGGGCAAGCTCGACGAGCAGACGCTGCATGGGAAAACGCCGGCCGGTGTGGCCGCCGTGGCATCTGCCGCCGGCGTGCCCACTGTGGCGATCGCCGGGACACTCGGGAAGGGTTACCAGCGACTGCGAGAGGTTGGTATCGCCGCGGCCTTCTCCATCACCTCTGGCCCAATGACGCTTGAGGACGCATGTGCGGGGGCGGCAGAGCTTCTCAGGGAGCGGGCATCCGATGTTATGCAGGTCTGGGGTATCGCTGCGCGGGGATAATCCCGCGCCTCACCACTGGGCAGGTAGTGCTCATGCCGGCCCTATCCCCCTTGTTGGGATGCTTCCCGAAGTATCTCGAGGAAAACATCATGCCCGCTGCGTCCCTGGAGCTTACGGGCAGTCCTGTACCACCATGGCGAGGCAGGGTGGGGAGTGTGGTCAACGACCCGGCCAGCAACCCTGAGTGACGTGATGAGTTCCTGCGAAGCGGCAGCATTCCAGGCAAGCTTGGTGCAGAACAAAATTGCGTGAGGCTGAAAGACCTGAGCAACTTCCTCCAGTACCTGTGCGCTCACCATTCGGTGCAGGTCCGAAACGCGGATCGACTTACCGGTTACCTCAGCGGGCCTCTGGAAGTAGTTCATGTAGGCCAATCTGGAGAAGGGAGCAGCACCGTTCGAGAACCCGGCTTCGGCGAGGGAAACCGAAAGGCGGCGGAAGATGGTCTTGGATTTGCCCTTCCAGTTGGTCTCCAAGCCTTTCGCAACGACCCCACGGGTTAGCATCCACGCGACAGAGTTATCCGCCGGCAGATAGACCCCGCGTACCAGGCCTCTGGGTCATGGTGATAGGTCACTTCCTCCAGAAGGTAATGGCTCTCCCCAAGGATCAGCAGTTTCAGTGGGGACGCGCGGTACCCGCTTCCAACCCACGGCAACAGGTTCGGGTAGCGGCTGTAGTGCTCCACCTGGAGAAGAAGGTCATCGAAATGGGAGTCGTGCATCAGGCCCAGCAATCCTAAGTTAGCATTGAGAAGTTAGGTTTCATCGAGGTGTATCTGCTCAGCGAGAAGGGCTCGCGCCTCTCGGAGGACGGAGACTCTCGACTCCCACTCCACCTGCTCGATCATCTGACGACGTTCGTAGTGCAGATCCAGCTGCACTTTCAGATTGAGCTGCAATTGCTTCCGCTGCTCTGGTGTCAGGGTCAACACCTCAGTGAGGAAGCTCCACCCAAAATCAGGGGAAATACCGGACTTGGTGTAAAAAAGCTCAACCAGGTACCGGATCTCCCCAAAGCCGCCCAAGCGGAGGCTGAGGTCAAACTCTGTGAGAAAGAGGTCTTCGTCGAAGTCACATTTCTCAGTGATGCCCAGTCTGTAGGTGCGGTACCGGTCATCTCTGGCTGCTCCGTGATACCTGTGCCAGGACATGTTGGGTACCTGGAAAGATGTCGGCTCAGATGAAGCCCATGACGCAGAGGGCATCTTTGCGCCGCGGACGAGATGCTGAACGCCTGCCTCCAATTCGTCCTCTGTGAAGGCTGCGTCAGGAATGTCGTGGTCATCAAAATCCATCATGAGCAGACCGAGAGTGGGAAAATGGACAGCCGAGATTATTGAAGCTGAGCCGATGTTCCAGGGCACCACTGATCCGTTCCGATGATGGCAACTCAACCCCAATGTGCCACCTGAATGATAACCTTGGAGGCACCAACATTCATCATCAAGGAACGATCAATGAAGAAGCTGATTCTGGCCCTGGCACTGTCTACTCTCGGATCGAGCATGGCTTTTGCCGCAAGCAATATCGGTCAGTGCGTGTACCCCAAGAACACCGTCGGGCCTGACGGCAACCTGCAGTTCAAACAGCAGATCGTCATCCTCAGCCAGCCAGATGGCGAAGGCACTAATTCCTTACTGAAGACCTTCAGTTCGTTCACGGTTGGGGCAGAGGCGAACGGGTACATCCAGCTGGTTACGACGCCAGATTACGATTTGCCTGAACCTGATCAGGCGGCAGGCAAGATCTTCGGATGGGCGAAGCTCAAAGACTTCGACTCTGTCCCGCCGCGGAACTGCAATTAAACCGCCAACGCCAGCGATTCGGGATGGAAGCCATCGGTAGTCCGCGGGCTTCCTCTGATCAGCTCACGAACTCAACCGCGGCGTCATACAGCTGTTTCGCGTCGAGCACCGCCTCGTGGCAGGCGGCATCCATCGCCGCGTGACAGCCCGGATTAATCTCTCCACGGGCAACTCGCGATTCCACAATCTTGGCGGCGATTTGGCTGATACGGCTTTTGCGGTGGTCCAGTGCATGTGCTGCAGCGCTCATAGGTGTGACCTGAAAGGTGGTGAGGCTTCGACCATAGCTCCTGGATGCACGTGCCAGAACCTATGCGGCAGCGGCTGGAACATCAATGGCTTGCTGAATGACCCGTTGGGTAAGGTAAGTCCAGCCAAGAGGGTCCTGGAGCGTAGCGAAGTAGCCGACCAGCCTTCCCTCACGATCCCAGCATAACCTGACGAGGTCTCCGGCTTCATTTTCCATCCCATCAAGAGCGAGGCAGGGCAGGGTATCGCTGATCTCCAGCATCCACGCCAGGCCCGAGGACAGAGCATCGTCAGGGGATTGGTGAAGCTGTAGGTCCATCCCGTGGGCCATATCACCAGCGATCTGCACGCAGTGAAGATCAACACGTCCTGCAGATTCCCCGACCCGGATGAAATAGGCCACCAGGTCTTCGCCGCGCCATGCAGACATCATGCTCCCAAGCTGAGGGAAGACGTGGCTGTGTACGTGGGTGGTGCCATGAACTCGGCCAACTTCACTCAACCAATCCAAGCCCGTGGCGCTGAGGTGGCCGACGTCGTTCCCTTGCATGTGGAACACAGCTTGGTGGTGCTTCATGGACCGTTCTCCGTGGACTTCGAGCCTGATCTGAATTTCCAGGAAATTCGGTGGGTTCATGATTGAAGCCGGGAATGATAACGGGCGGTAGCGCATCACCCGGCCGAAACACCTGGTCTGGAATCCCTGGCCCCAACAGACGTAAATTCGCCGAATCGGCCGTTACACTTCAGCCACGAGATTCAGATTCCATCGGCATCCGAATCTTTCCAGAACAGGCGCAGGACGCCTCTGTATAAACCCAAGGAAATGGCAAGACATGACGCAACAACTCAAACCCGGCGAAAACACTGCACTCACTCATACCCAGGGTAAGGTAGAGGTCACCCACAAGGACGGGGACGGCCTTGATGTGAATCTCACAGCTTTCCTTGTGACTGAAGCTGGAAAAGTCCAGAACGACGAAGGGATGGTCTTCTTCAATGCACCGGTGCACCCATCCTCTGCTGCATCGTTCATCGAACCTGCAAGGGATTCTGGGCAGGTGAAGCATGCGATCAGCTTCGACCTGAACTGTCTGCCAACCGGTGTCACTAAGATCGCAATCACCCTGACACAAGACGGGCCCGTGGGCGGCTTTGCAGCAGTCCGTGATCTACGGGCACGCGTGATCGCTGGAGATCAGGTACTGGACCTTATCCCAGGTGCTTTCGATCAGGAAACCGGCATCATCGTGCTTGAGCTCTATGTGCGGGGCGGACAGGCGAAAGCGCGCTCGGTTTGGCAGGGATTCGCTTCTGGCCTCGCCGGGCTATGCGGTATGTACGGAGTTGAAGTAGATGATGCTCCTCCTCCGGCCGCGGCCCAGCCGCCGGCCTCTCCCGTCAAACTGACGAAGACCGTAATCACCCTTGAGAAGCCTGGTGCGACGCACAAGGTGTCTCTTGAGAAAGGCCCGTCTGCGCCGAAAGCAATCAAGGTCTCCGCAACCTGGATCGACAACGGTGACGGCCGCGACAACGACGACCTAGATCTACGCATTGGCATCCTTCGTCCAGACGGGCGCATGTCCATCATCCAGGCCCCCGACAAGAGCGGGGCTTTCGCTTCTGACCCCTATGTGCTGCACACCGGCGACGTTGTAAGCGCGAGTGCATCGGCTCCGGGGATCGAGACAGTCGAAATCAACCCAGCCATCTCCAAGCTCATGGGCGGGAAGGTGGCGCTGGTTTGCAGCGTCTACTCGGCCGTCGACAACGGAGCTGTTTCCATCTCCTCTCTGAAACCACGTATGAGAATGGAGTACGGCGACCAGGTCGTGGAGTGTGCCTTCGAATTCAAGAAGGGTGGGTTCTTCAGCAGCCTGGTTTACACCTACGTGCTGGGTACTGTGGTCGTTGACGGGGACGAGATCACCATCAGCCCAAGCGGAGCAACCTCCCGCTCTGGGAGTGAAGCCACTCCCTGGCTCAGTTGGAAGGGGGGGCAGTTGGATCTGACTATGGATGGCCCCCACGTCTTCAAGGGACGTCCACTGGACCGGAAGGGCAGTAAGCAGTACGTCTAAGACCGGAAAGTCCTGAGCGCTCCGGCTACACGGTGTGCTCAGGTGCTGCTCGGCGTATTTCCAGTAAGTGATGCAGCAGGGTAAACCATGGCCAAACACAGCCCCTCGATTGCGAGGAACCAGATCCGTCGCTCCTTGATGGCCATCATCGATCCATACCCCACAGCCGATGAACTTGCGATGCTTTGGAAGCACTTCAGCAACCGCTGCGCCTACTGCGATGTCGAGGTGAGCAAGGAAGCTCGTGACGGGCAGGTCGACCACATCATCTCTGCGGCCTTGGGAGGCAAGAACGGCGTGCACAACCACGTCTTGGCGTGTGGTCGGTGCAACGGAGACGAGAAGCGAGAACTGGACTGGCTGACGTTCCTCGAACAGAAGATCCCGGATCAAGCCGTCCGTGATCAGCGCCAGCAGAAGATCATTGCCTGGATCGGCGACGGCGCCGACCAAAGCAAACTGAGTGAGGTACAGGAGGAGCAGGTTGCCGAGATCATCAAGCAGGCTCTGCAGGCCTTCGACGTAGCAGTAACCGCAATGCGGGAGTTACGCGATCAGAGAAAGGTCAACTCTGCATCACCAGAGAGTAACCCCGGTGACAAACAGCCAGGCGCCGAGCGAGACCCCAAATACGAGACCGGCACCTAGGCAACAAAACAATACGATCAGCGTCTCCGAATTCAAGCCTGGTACTTCTCCCCAGAAGCTGGCAGGCCGTTTGGCCGGCGCGTGCCGAATCGGTACTACCTTCGAATCCCGTCCGGCAGTGGGCCTCGCGGCTGGCTCGCGTGCAGGCTTGGCTCTAGATGACGCGGCTTGCTCGGCAAGGGTCCGATTGTCGTCGAGTTGGGATTGGCGGTACTTGGGTACCGCGGAGGATTTCTTCATCGTCAGACATGAGATTCACGGGGCACAGAAGGCTAACATCCTGATTTCGCTGACAACTTCGAAAAGAGGGCCGGGAGATCCGGCCCTCGGCATATTCGGGAGTTGGGATGCTAGCGAATCTCCCCGCATCGAAGCCTTAACCTTGGCGCTGTCCGCCACCATTGGGGGCTGCAGCCAGGAACCGACTCGCGAGCCGGCTAAAGGGGAGTGACTGTATCCAAACAGTTCCCGGCCCGCGAAGAGTGCCGAGGAACATACCCTCGCCGCCAAAAAGCATGCTTTTGATCCCACCTGCAGGCCGAATGTCAAAGTCGACGCTGGCAGTCATAGCAGCAAGACAGCCCGTGTCGATGTCCAACTGCTCCCCAGGAGCGAGCTCGATCTTGCGTAAGGTTCCGCCCATGTGGACGAACACCACACCATCCCCTTCCAACTTCTGCAGACAGAACCCTTCGCCGCCGAACAAGCCTGTGAGGATCTTCTTCTGGAAGTGCAAGCCGATAGAGACGCCCTTGGAGCCGGCCAGGAAGCTGTCCTTCTGGCAGATAAGGCGCCCGCCGAAGGCTTTAAGATCCAGAGCGAGGATTGTGCCGGGGAAGGGCGCAGCGAAGGCAACGACGCCCTTGCCGGGCCGCTTCTGAGTGAAGACTGTGGTGAACATTCCCTCACCAGTGATGAGCCTCTTCCCGGCGCTGAAAAGCTTGCCCACGAATCCGCTGTCCGAATCGCTGCCATCCCCAAAAATCGTTGTCATCTCGACGCTGGGAGACTTGAACATCAAGGCCCCGGCCTCCGCGACTGCACTCTCGCCCTCGTCCAGCTCCACCTCTACAAACTGCAGGTCGCTTCCGTGCACCTTATAGTCGATCCCATCGGTACGCTTATTCGATCCATAGCCTTGGGACATGCCTCCGCCAGGTAACTCCTGAACCACGGTGCTGGATGCAACTGAAGGGGGCGGCGTTGGCTCAGGGGCGGATGCAGGAGGGGAATAGGTAGGGACAAGCGCCACTCCGGCCGGAAACGACAACGGCTTCGCCGAGATCATCTCAGCTGCCGGGGCGGGTAGCGGGGTACCGTCACGTTTCGCCGGGCGGATTTCAGGCACAAGGTGGACCAACTCCCAGTCAGACATGCCAGACCGCCAGCACCAGGAGCCTGGTGATTCCCTGGCAATCAACTTCGCCTTTTCGGTATCCATCGGGCCAGCGAGTTTGCCGTTCACAGATAAGGTCCAGTTCGCCAACGGCGTAACTCCAATATTAGGGTCACGAAAGCCTATCAACTTTGAGTTGCTGGCGTGGGCATTTGCGTTACCAGTGGAAGGACAGACGGCTATCCACGACCTTAGACGCTGCATCCCCAGCCCAGTCTTCATGGTTGCCAGGAACGTACAGTATGCACCGAGGGCGGGTCCTACCTGTGTAGATCGCAGTAGAGAGTCATTTGGTGTCCGAACGGGTTGATTCAGGTCGCGAAAACAGTTTGGGATTGTGGCGGATGTAGTCTGCCCGGTCATCGGTGCTTCTGGCGTGCAGGCGGAGCACTGGCGCCAAGCTGTTAGGCGTCGCCGCAATGAAAGGCCGTCATGGGCGGCGAGCTTACTTAGCTCGATAAGGGATTGCAGTACCGACTGGTGGTGAGAGAGGCCCCCCTTTGGCCTGCTCGTTGGGGCTCTGTAATTAATGGACTTAATGTGGTTGGTGCGCGTTAGGCCTAGTAACTGTCGCTCGTTGCGTTTGTGGCAATGCAATATGCCGCCCAGTCGCTCATCAATGCCCGGCGTCTCTCCAGAAAATCCGAGCGCGAGTAGGCCGCTTCGGTTTGGTCTCGCTCATCGTGTGCTAAAGCAAACTCGCAAACTTCTCGTGGGTAGTGTGTGCATTCACTTGCCCAATCTCGGAAGGTTGAGCGGAATCCGTGACGTGTGATGTCAGCATGTCCTAACCGATGGAGCAGGTTGCGGATCGCGTTAGTGTGCATGACCCCGCTTTTACCGTGCCCGGGGAAGAGGAACGGCGAGTCAGTATGCTTCACCGTCTGAAGCAGTTCTATGGCCGGCGCAGGTAGGGGAACGAGAAAGGCTTTTTTCATCTTCATGCGTTCGGCAGGAAGCGTCCATATTCCCTCTTCGAGATCGAACTCGCTCCACTGGGCGAGTCGCACCATGTGCGATCTTGCGCCCGTGATAATCAACAGGCGAGCAGCTAATGCATCTCGGCTGGAGTCCTGCTGGAGCTTGGCTATCAGTTCCGGCAGATCACGCCAGTGCATGGCGGGAAAGTGCTGCCGCTGTCGTGCCTTTTTCTTTTCAGCTTTGCTGAGGAGATTTTCAAGGTGCCCGCGCCAGCGAGCGGGGTTATCTCCCTGACGTAGTCCGTGCGCTTTCGCGGCATCGAGGATTTGCTCGATCTGGCCGCGTATCTCATCTGCAGTACGGGTTTTAGATGCCCAGATGGGGCGCAGGACCTTCAGTACGTGCTCGGTCTGTACGGCATCCGCGGAGAGCTTGCCTAAGACAGGGAAGGCATGGAGCTCAAGCTTACGAAGCCAACCCGTGCGCCATTTCTCCGACCAGTTTTCTCCGTGAGCTTTCAGATGCTCGGCTGCAAGCTCTTCGAATGTGGTGCGTTGCGCAGCAGATGCACGCTCGGCTTCGCGTTTCGCCTCCTTTTCGGCATCGCGTTTAGCGAGAGGGTCGGCACCACTGACGAGATTTTTTCGCTGCTCCCCTGCAAGCAGTCGCGCTTGGCTGAGGGAAACTGTGGGGAAGGGGCCAAGCCCCATCTCGCGACTTTTCCCATTCAGCTTGTATCGGAAGATCCAGCTTGAGGAGCCGCCTTTGGCTACCTGGAAGTAGAGCCCATCACCGTCATTGGTCTTTCCCGCGACTGAGGCTCTTGCCAATGACTCGACAGTCTTGCTCGTCAGCTTACCCATACCCTTGCCTCTTCGGTAAACCCACACCTTGACCCACACTTTGGCGGTGGATTCAGCTAGTCTTTGCTAGACGTTATGAGACCAATGGTAGGCCGTAATGCCTTTGTTTTCTAGGGTTTTCGGATTTTTCTAGATTTTGCTGGATGCTAAAAACGCCGGTCTCAGACCGGCGTTTTCTTGTGCTGCTGGCGGTACTCGCCGGGTGTCTGGTCGGTCCAGCCCTTGAAGCTGCGGTGGAACGAGCGCGACTCGGTGAAGCCCAGGTACTGGGCGATGTCCTGGATCGGCAGGTCGCTGTGCACCAGATAATGTTCAGCCAGTTCCTGGCGCAGTTCGTCGAGGATCTGCTGGTAGCTGGTCCCGGCCTGCTGCAGGTGACGCTGCAAGGTGCGCACGGTCATCTCGAAGCGCTCGGCGACGCGTTCCTTGCGCGGCAGGCCGTCCTTGAGCAGCAGGCGCAGGGCGTTCTTCACCCGCAGCGGCAGCGGCTCGTCGTCGTCCAGTTCGGCCATCAGCGCCAGGGCGTGTTCTTCCAGGGTGCGCAGCAGGTTGGCGTCGGCCTGGCGCAGCGGGTAGCTCAACAGGTGCAGCGGCACCAGCAGGGCGCTGAAGGGTTGTTCGAAGCGCACCGGGCAGCCGAACAGGTGCTCGTACTCGGCGATGTCGGTGCCGTCGGGCTGCGCATGTTCGAACCAGACCTCCTGCGGCGAGCCCTGGGTATCGGCGATCCAGCGGGCGTACAGCAGCCAGGACGCCAGCACGTTCTCCACCATGTGCCGGCGGATCGGCGCGGCCTCGTGGCGGCAGTTCCAGATCAGCTTGATGTGGTCCTCGCCCGGCTCCAGGCGGCTCACGCCCATGTCGCCGACCAGCTTCTCGTAGGGAATGATCCGGCCCATGGCTTCGCCCAGGTTGGCGCAGTTCATGGTGATGTAGCCCAGCACGCTCCAGGAACCCGGCTGCACGAAGCGCGCCGCATGCAGGCCGAACAGCGCATCGCCGGAGTGCGTGCTCAGGTGCTCAAGCAGGCGCTCGTGGGCTTCGCTGGGCAGGCGCTGGCTGTTATCGCTCAGCTGCGAGCGTTCCAGGCCCGCCGCCTGGAGGGCGGCGTCCAGGTCCATGCCGAGGGACTCGGCGTGGCGCAGGTATTTCAGCAGGGCGGGGACGGAGGTATAGCCGAGGGAATGCATGGCGTGAGTTCTTGTTCTGGTGTCTCGATCGGCAACTGCGCCTGTCTTGATTCGACAGTGACAGGGCAGGGCGGCTGGCTAGTATAGGCAGCCATCAAGCGGCACCGAAATAGCCAAGACAGACCCTGATAAAAAGGAGCGGGCATGCGACGCTGGAACGGCTGGGGAGAAGAAACGACGGTAGTGGAACTGCCCGACAACGGACGCGGTTTTCTCGCCGAGCTGGTCGGCCCTGGCCGGACCCTGCCGGACGCCACGCTGGAGCAGGTGCTGGCCAAGGTGCCGGCGTCGCGCCTGCCCGAGCATCCGCTGGTGGTGCGCGACGCCCGCGACCGCCTGCTGCACGCACGCGGCCAGAGCCTGCCAGACTGGCTGGCGATGCGCGAAGGCGAGTTCGGCGTGTTCCCCGATGGCGTGGCCTACCCGCAGACCGCCGAGCAGATTCGCGAGCTGCTGAAGTTCGCCGAACTCTGGGATTGCCTGGTGATTCCCTACGGCGGCGGCACCTCGGTGGCCGGGCACATCAATCCGCCGGAGTCGGACAAGGCGGTGCTCACCGTATCCCTGGAGCACATGAACCGCTTGCTGGCGCTGGACGAGCAGAGCCTGATCGCCACCTTCGGCCCCGGCGCCAACGGCCCCCAGGTGGAAAGCCAACTGCGCGCCCGTGGCTACACCCTCGGCCACTTCCCGCAATCGTGGGAGCTGTCCACCCTCGGCGGCTGGGTCGCCAGTCGCTCCAGCGGCCAGCAGTCGCTGCGCTACGGGCGCATCGAGCAGCTGTTCGCCGGCGGCACCCTGGAAACCTTCGCCGGCAGCCTGGAGATCCCGACCTTCCCGGCCTCTTCTGCCGGCCCCGATCTGCGCGAAGTGGTGATGGGCTCTGAAGGCCGCTTCGGCATTCTCTCGTCAGTGAAGGTGCGGGTGACGCGCATCGCCGAGGACGAACGTTTCTACGCGGTGTTCCTGCCGTCCTGGGAGCAGGCGCTGGAAGGCATCCGCACCCTGGTGCAGGCGCGTGTGCCGCTGTCCATGCTGCGCCTGTCCAACGCCGTGGAAACCACCACCCAGCTGGCGCTGGCCGGCCATCCCGGGCAGATCGCCTGGCTGGAGCGCTACCTGAAGCTGCGCGGTGCCGCCGAGGGCAAGTGCATGCTGACCTTCGGCGTCACCGGCGACCGTGCGCAGAACGCGACCTCGCTGCGCGCCGCGCGGCGCATTCTCAAAGGCTTTGGCGGCGTGTTCACCGGCACGCTGCTGGGCAAGAAGTGGGCGCAGAACCGCTTCCGCTTCCCCTACCTGCGCGAGGCGCTGTGGGAGAACGGCTACGTCGTCGACACCCTGGAAACCGCCACCGACTGGTCCAACGTCGACAACCTGCTCAACCGCATCGAAGCCAGCCTGCGCGACGGCCTGGCCGCCGAGGGCGAGCGCGTGCACGTGTTCACCCACCTGTCCCATGTCTATGGCGAAGGCTCGAGCATCTACACCACCTACGTGTTCCGCCCGGCCGCCAGTTATGCCCAGACATACGAGCGCTGGCGCAAGCTCAAGCATGCCGCCAGCCAGACCATCGCCAGCAACCGCGGCACCATCAGTCACCAGCACGGCGTTGGCAAGGACCACGCGCCCTACCTGCCGGTGGAGAAAGGCCCGCTGGGCATGGCCGCGATCAAGGCGCTGGCCGGGCATTTCGACCCGTCCGGCCGGTTGAACCCCGGCACCCTGCTGCAGGACTGAATCCATGGCCTGGAATGCGGCATGGCGCGCCGAGGCGTTGCCGGAGCTGGCGGCGCGCGACTGGGACCTGATCGTGGTGGGCGGCGGCATCACCGGCGCCGGCATCCTGCGCGAGGCCGCGCGGCGTGGCTGGCGCTGCCTGCTGGTGGAGCAGCGCGACTTCGCCTGGGGCACGTCCAGCCGTTCCTCGAAGATGGTCCACGGCGGCCTGCGCTACATCGCCAAGGGCCAGTTCGGCCTGACCCGCGACTCGGTGCGCGAGCGCCAGCGCCTGCTCGGCGAGGCGCCGGGGCTGGTCGATCCGCTGAGCTTCATCATGCCGCACTACCGGGGCGGCTTCCCCGGCCCGCGCGTGTTCGGCACGCTGCTGTCGCTGTACGACGCGTTGGCGGGGCGGCGCAACCACAGGTTCTATCGCCTGGAAGCGCTGCGCTACCTGGCGCCGGGCTTGAGGGAAGATCGCCTGCTGGGCGGCACCCGTTTCGAGGATGCCGTGACCGACGATGCGCGCCTGGTGATGCGCGTATTGAGCGAGGCGCGGGCCGAGGGCGGCGAAGCGCTGAACGGCCTGAAGGTGATCGAACTGGATCGCCGCGACGGCCGTGTGCAGGGGCTGGTGGCCGAGGACGGCGAGAGCGGCGCGCGTTTCGCCTTCCGCGCCCGTGCCGTGGCCCTGGCCACCGGCGCCTGGGCCGATGCCTTGCGGCACAAGCACGGCAGCGAGCACATCCGCCCGCTGCGCGGCAGCCACCTGTTGATTCCGGCGTGGCGCCTGCCGGTCGCCCACGCCTTCAGCTTCATGCACGGGCAGGACAAGCGCCCGGTGTTCGTCTTCCCGTGGGAAGGCGCGACCGTGGTCGGCACCACCGACCTCGATCACCGTGACACGCTGGACGACGACGCCGCCATCAGCCGCGATGAAGTGGATTACCTGCTGGCCGCCTGCGCGCAGCAGTTTCCCAGCGCGCAAATCAGCGCGGCGGACGTGCGCTCCACCTGGGCCGGCGTGCGTCCGGTGGTCAGCGACGGCGCGCCCTCGCTCAAGCCGTCGGACGAGAAGCGCGAGCATGCGCTGTGGGTCGAGCCCGGCTGCGTGACCCTGGCCGGCGGCAAGCTCACCACCTTCCGCCTGCTGGCGCTGGAAGTGCTCGCCGCCTGCGCGCCGATGCTGGAGCGGTCGCCGGACGCAGCCGATGCGGCGGTCTTCGCGCCCGTCGACCACGTCGACCTTCCCGGGCTCACGCCCTGCCAGCAGGCCCGTCTGCGCGGTCGCCATGGCCGCGCGCTGCCGGAGTTGGCGCGGGTGCTGCGGACCGTGGGCTGCGAGTGCATCGGCCACACCGATTCGCTCTGGGCCGAACTGGCCTGGGCCGCGGAGGGTGAACTGGTGCTGCACCTGGACGACCTGCTGTTGCGCCGCACCCGCATCGGCCTGCTGCTGGCCGACGGCGGCGCCCATGAATTGCCGCGGATTCGCGCGCTGTGCCAGCCACGCCTGGGCTGGGACGACGCGCGCTGGAAACGCGAAGAACAGGACTACCTGGCCTTGTGGCGCCGCTGCTACAGCCTGCCCGCCTGAGCGGGAAGCGCGGAGCGGCAAGCCCTGAGCTTCTAGAAGCGAGAAAGCAGAATGGATAACAACAATTACCTGCTGGCCATCGACAACGGCACCCAGAGCGTGCGCGCGCTGCTCTTCGATCTCCAGGGCAACCTGGTGGGCAAGGGCAAGGTCGAGCTGGAAGCCTATTTTTCGTCGCAGCCCGGCTGGGCCGAGCAGCACCCGGACTATTACTGGGCGCAACTGGGCGAGGCCTGCCAGCGCCTGTGGGCCAGCGTCGATATCGATCGCAGCCGTATCCGGGGCGTGTCGCTGACCACCCAGCGAGGCACCGTGATCCACGTCGACGAAGCCGGCCAGGCCTTGCGCCCGGCCATCATCTGGCTGGACCAGCGCCGCGCCGAACTGGGCGAGTCGATCAAGGGGCCCTGGGGCTGGCTGTTCAAGCTGGTGGGCGCGCAGGGCGCTGTGGACTACTTCCGTACCCAGGCCGAGGTGAACTGGGTGGCCCAGCAGCAGCCGGACATCCACCAGCGCACCCACAAGGTGCTGCTGCTCTCCGGCTTCCTCACCCAGCGCCTGTGCGGGCGCTACGTGGACTCGGTGGCCTGCAGCGTCGCCTACCTGCCGTTCGACTACAAGAAGTTGCGCTGGGCCGCACCGCGCGATTGGAAGTGGCAGGCGCTGGAGGTCCGCCACGATCAACTGCCGGCGCTGTTCAAGCCCGGCGAGACGCTGGGCGAGATCACCGCCCAGGCCAGCCGCCTGACCGGCATTCCCGAAGGACTGCCGCTGATCGCCGCGGGCGCGGACAAGGCCTGCGAAGTGCTCGGCGCCGGTGCCATCGACCCGAGCGTGGCGTGCCTGTCCTATGGCACCACCGCGACCATCAACACCACCCGCTCGCGCTACCTGGAGACCATCCCGCTGATCCCGCCGTACCCGGCGGCGATTCCCGATCACTTCAACACCGAAGTCATGATCTACCGCGGCTTCTGGATGGTCAGCTGGTTCAAGCGCGAGTTCGGCCTGCGCGAGATGCAGCGCGCCCAGGAGTTGGGCATCGAGCCGGAGAAGCTGTTCGACGAGCTGGTCAACAGCGTGCCCGCCGGCTCCATGGGCCTGATGCTGCAGCCCTACTGGACGCCCGGCATCCGCGAACCGGGGCTGGAGGCGAAAGGCTCGATCATCGGTTTCGGCGACGTGCACACCCGCGCGCACCTCTACCGCGCCATCCTCGAAGGCCTGGCCTATGCGCTGCGCCAGGGCAAGGAGCGCATCGAGAAGCGCTCCGGCACGCGCATCCAGCGCCTGCGCGTGGCTGGCGGCGGTTCCCAGAGCGACGCGGCGATGCAGCTCACCGCCGACATCTTCGGCCTGCCGGCGGAGCGCCCGCATGTCTACGAGGCGTCCGGCCTGGGCGCGGCCATCGATTGCGCGGTGGGGTTGGGGTTCTACCCCGACTTCAGCACCGCCATCGCCGCCATGACCCGCGTGGGCGACGTCTTCCACCCACGCCCCGAGGCGCAGCGCACCTACGAGCGGTTGTACAGCGAGGTCTACCAACGCATGTACCGCCAGCTCAAGCCGCTGTACCAGAGCATCCGCGAGATCACCGGCTACCCGGCCTGAGGGGCAAATCAACATGGAGGAAATTTCCTCGCGCTAGTCTGAGTCATAACCAACGGACTCACCGGGAGGAAACCCACCATGACCCCACCCAAGGCCCTGCTGATCCTGCATGGCAAGCAAGCCGCCAACGACGAGGTGCGTGCCGCCGTGCAGGCCGCGCGTGAAGCAGGGCAGACGCTGGATGTCAGGGTGACCTGGGAGGGCGGCGACGCCCGGCGGCTGGTGGAAGAGGGCCTGGCGGCGGGCTACACCACGCTGATTGCCGGTGGCGGCGACGGCACCGTGCGGGACGTGGCCGAGGCCCTGGCCCAGGCCGGTGGCGCGGCCAGCCTGGCGATCCTGCCGCTGGGCACCGCCAACGACTTCGCCCGCGCCGCCGGCGTGCCGCTGGAGCCGGCCGCCGCGCTGGCGCTGCTGGAACTGCCGGCGCGGCCCATCGACCTGGGCGAAGTGGACGGGCAGATGTTCCTCAACATGGCCACCGGCGGCTTCGGCTCGAAGGTCACGGCCAATACCCCGGAAGAGCTGAAGAAGCTGCTCGGCGGCGCGGCGTACCTGCTTACCGGGCTGACGCGGTTTTCCGAGGTGCATGCGGCGCAGGGGCGCTTCACCGGGCCGGATTTCAGCTGGGAAGGTGAATTCCTCGCCCTGGGCATCGGCAATGGCCGGCAGGCGGGTGGCGGCCACGTGCTCTGTCCGCAGGCCACGGCGGATGATGGGTTGCTCGATGTGAGCATCCTGCCCACGCCCCAGGACATGGTCGGCACCCTCGGCGCGTTGCTCGGCGGCGGGCTCGGCACCCAGGACGTGTTCATTCGCGCGCGCCTGCCCTGGGTCGAGGTGGAGGCCCGCGAGGGGCTGGACGTGAACCTCGACGGCGAACCGCTGGAAGGCAACAAGCTGCGCTTCGAAGTGCGCCCGGCGGCCCTCTCCATGCACCTGCCGGCGGATTCGCCGTTGCTCTCGTCCACTGGGCGGCTCGGCCTGCCGGAGGGCTGATCGGTCTGGCCCGGACCGGGCAAGTCGTGCATGATGGCGCACGGCCAGTATCTTGTTCCTCAGGATTCAGCCGATAGCGTTCCCGCACGACTCATTCCGAATCTGGAGCAGGCATGGCCGGTATTCTCGACACTGTCGATCAACGCACCCAACTGGTAGGCGAGAACCGCCTGGAAATCCTGGTCTTCCGCCTGGCCGGGCGGCAGCAATTCGCGATCAACGTGTTCAAGGTGCAGGAAGTGCTGCAGCTGCCGCGCCTGACCCTGATCCCGCAGCGCCACCCGATGATCTGCGGGGTGATCAACCTGCGCGGCCAGACGCTGCCGGTCATCGACCTGTCGCGCGCCATCGGCATGCGCGCGCTGACCCCCGATGCCAACAGCACCATCATCGTCACCGAGTACAACCGCTCGGTGCAGGCCTTCCTCGTGGGTGGGGTGGAGCGCATCCTCAACCTCAACTGGGAGTCGATCCAGCCGCCGCCCGGTGGCGCCGGCCGTCAGCACTACCTGACGGCCATCACCAAGGTGGACGACCGCCTGGTGGAGATCATCGACGTGGAGAAGGTGCTGGCCGAGATCGTGCCGATGAACACCCGCGTTTCCAGCGACCGCCTGGACGACGCGCTGCTCAGCCAGACCCGTGGCCGCGAAGTGCTGGTGGTGGACGACTCCAGCGTCGCCATCTCCCAGCTGCGCGACACCCTGACCCAGCTCGGCCTGCGCCTGCACGTGGCCACCGATGGCCTGCGTGCGCTCAACCAGCTCAAGCGCTGGGCGGACGAAGGCAATGACATGGACGAGAAGTTGCTGATGGTCTTCACCGACGCTGAGATGCCGGAAATGGACGGCTACCGGCTGACCACCGAGATCCGCAACGACCCGCGCCTGCGCGAACTCTACGTGGTGCTGCACACCTCGCTGTCGGGCAGCTTCAACGATGCCATGGTGAAGAAGGTCGGTTGCGACGACTTCCTCTCCAAGTTCCAGCCGGACCAACTGGTGGAAGTGGTGCGTCGGCGGTTGCAGAAAGTCCCGGCCTGATCCAACCCGGCTCTTCGTAGGAGCGAGCTTACTCGCGAACGCATTCCGCGGGACCCACAGGCATCAAGCGGTTCGCGAGCAAGCTCGCTCCTACAGGGAACAGCCGCCCGCTCTTATAGGGGCAATGGGCTTCTTTCCGGCAGGTTTGTGCCGACGCTTCCCCCTCACCCCAGCCCTCTTCCAGAAGGAGAGGGAGAAGATTGTGCCGGCTGACGCTGTGGTTGCACTTGCACCAAACGGTCCCCTCTCCCTCTGGGAGAGGGTTAGGGTGAGGGCGGCCCGAGCGCTGGAGTATCACCGTAGGAGCGGAGCTTCTCCGCGAAGTCCCTTCTTCCTGCTCCGTCAGTGGCAGGCGTCTGTCTGGGCGCCCCATGCTCGCCACCGCAATGCCCATTGCTAGTCGCCCGTCCCACGCCGTATAAGGTCGCTTTCGCCTGCATGAAAGGAAGCTTCCCATGTACAGCCTGAGCGCGCTCTACCGCTACCCGGTCAAATCCACCGCTTACGAGCCGCTGGAGTCCGTCCGCCTGGACGCGCTGGGCCTGGAAGGGGATCGACGCTGGCTGGTGGTGGAGGCGTCCAACGGCCGCTTCCTCACGCAGCGCCTGCTGCCGCAGATGGGCCGCATCGAGGCGCGCTGGCAGGACGATTTCGCCGCCCTGCGTCTGCGTGCGCCCGGCATGGAGGACCTGCTGGTGAACGTGCCCGGCCGTGACGACAACCTGCGCGGCGTGCTGATCTGGCGCGACACGCTGCAGGTGCCGGACGCCGGCGAGGCGGCTGCCCAGTGGCTGAGCACCTTCCTCGGCCGCGACGTGCGCCTGGTGCAGATGCCCGAGCAGCGCGCCCGGCAGGTGGATACCGCGTACGCCGAACCTGGCGAGCAGGTGCACTTCGCCGATGGTTTCCCGCTGCTGCTGATCGGCCAGGGATCGCTGGACGACCTCTCGGCTCGGGTTGGCCGTCCGCTGGAGATGCTGCGCTTCCGCCCGAACCTGGTGGTGACGGGCGCCGAGCCCTTCGCTGAAGACGGCTGGAAGCGCATCCGCATCGGCGAGGTTACCTTCAAGGTGGCCAAGCCGTGCTCGCGCTGCATCCTCACTACCATCGACCCGCACACCGGCGAGCGCGATGCCGCCCGTGAACCGCTGGCGACCCTGCTGGACTACCGCAACGTCAATGGCGAGGCCCTGTTCGGGCAGAACCTGATTGCCCTGAACGGCGGCGCGCTGCGCGTGGGCATGGACGTGGAAGTCCTGGAGTAGGGCGCAGCCGGGCGCTGCGCCGCGCTGGGGATTCCCTGTAGGAGCGAGCTTGCTCGCGAACCCGCCTGAGGCCAATGCGTCAGGCGAACAGCGTTCGCGAGCAATAACGATGGCGTCCCCCTCGCGCCCACAGGTAGCTCCAGGGCGTTACAGCTTGGCGTCGACGCAACCGGTGCTCTGGCACTCGCGCTCACGCTCACGCAGCACGGCCAGGCGTTCGTTGGTCTTGTCCACCGCGCATTGCAGGTTGACGAAGTAGCCGCCGTCGCGCTCGTAGCTGCACTGGGCGTCGCGGTCCTTGATCCAGGCGATCTGGCTCTTCTTCAGCGCGGCCTTCTGGCCGTCGTTGAGCATCTTGCGCAGGGTGCCGAATTCATTGTTCAGCTCGCGGTCCACCTGGGCGTATTCGGTGCTCAGGCAGTACACGCTGTCGAAGGCATTGCGCGGCTTCTCGCAGGCGGCGAGGGCATGGCCTGCGCTGAGCAGGCCGGCAGCCAGGACGGTGAGGGAGAGAAGGGGCTGGCGCATGGGAATTTCCTTTTCCTTTAGGGGATGAAAACCGCCCGGCAGGTGCCGGGCGGGGATGGTCAGAGTTCGTCGAAGAAGCGTTCGTGCCAGTCGACGATGGGCTGCGGTGCGTTGAGCTTCTGCCCGTAGATCACCGCGTAGGACAGCACGTTCTGCACGTAGGCGCGGGTCTCGTCGAACGGAATGGTCTCGACCCAGACGTCGAACGCCAGGTGGCGCGCGTCCTTCAGCCACTGGCGCACGCGGCCGGGGCCGGCGTTGTAAGCGGCGGTGGCAAGCACGCGGTTGCCGTTGAACTGGCCGTGCACCTGGCTCAGGTACGCAGCGCCCAGCTGGATGTTCACGTCCGGCACGATCAGTTGCTGCGGCGAAGCCAGGGGGATGCCGAATTTCTTCGAGGTTTCCTTGGCGGTGCCGGGCATCAGTTGCATCAGGCCGGTGGCGCCGACGCCGGAACGCGCATCGGACATGAAGGCGCTTTCCTGGCGGGTGATGGCGAATACCCAGCTCGAATGCAGGCCGCGGTTGCGTGCCTCGCGCACCAGGGTGTTGCGGTAGGCCATGGGGAAGCGGATGTCGAGATCGTCCCAGTACTTCGCCTGGCTGATCGCGCGGATCGCCGGGAAGTACCACTGCATGTCGTAGGCGATCTTCGCCTGGGCCAGCAGCTCGTCGTGGCTCAGGTGGCGGGCGGCGTGGTACCACTCGCGGCGGGCGTTGATGATTTCGCCGCGGGCGTAGAACTCCAGGGCGCGGCGGGTACTCGGTGCGTTGCGCACGCGCTGCATCGTGCCCGCATCCGGCGCTACCGGCCGGTTGTTCAACTGGTAGGGGGCGTTGATCCGGTCGGCGGCGAGGAAGCCGTAGAAGTCGCGCTCGCCGGCCACCGGCTGGTACAGGCTGACGGCCTGCTTGTTCTGCGGCTGCGCCAGTTGCAGGGAGCGCGCCTGCCAGTACTTCCAGCGGTTGGTCTCGGCCAGCGACGGCGGCAGGGCGCGGGTCAGGTCGTAGGCCTCCTGCCAGCGGCCCAGGCGCAGCAGCAGGCGCAGACGCCATTCGGTGACGGTGTCGTCGCGCAGCTGCGGGTCGTACTTGACCATCATCGGCAGGGCGCGCGGGTCGTAGCGGCGCGCCAGGCTCAGGCCGATCTCGCGGGCAATGGACACCTGCTCGTCGCTGGAGAAGGGCAGCACCGAGCTGTAGTAGTCCAGCAGGCTGATGGCCTTTTCCGGGTCCTGCTTGGCGAGGCGACGCAGGCCCAGGCCGACGACGTCGGCGGTGGCGTGGTCCCGGGCACTGAAGCGCGTGGTCTGGCTCAGTTGCGACGGGTTCTGTGCGACGTTGACCATCAGCGCGCCCTGGCTGCCCAGGGTCGGCAGGCGCTTGGAAAGCACCGTGGCAAGGCTGTAGTTGCCCTTTTCGGCGGCCAGCTTCAGGCGCTTCCAGACCTTCTCCTCGGTGAGCTGGCCGTCGGCCTGCCACAGGGCGAAGGTGGTGTCGCAGGCATCAGGCTGCGGCTTGCCCACCAGCCAGAGCCTCTCGGCGGTGGCGTAGCCATCGGCCTTGTTGCCGTGGCCGAGCTGGTACTGGCCGTAGAGGCAGTCCAGCTCGGTGAAGTTCATCTTCGGGTCGTAATAGCGCACGAAGGTGTTCCAGTCGCCGCGATCGGCCAGCTGGCGCATCCAGCGCAGTTTCAGCCAGTTGATCTGCGGCAGGTCGCCGTGCTGCTCGATGAAGCGCTCGATCTCGGCGTTGCTGGCGCTTTTCAGGCGGTTGGTCAGTTCGTCGTAGGCGAGGTAGGGCTGCAGCGGATAATCGGCCAGGGCCGATTGATAAGCGAAATAGGGGCCGCTGTCGCCGCGCGCCAAGGCCTTCTGCGCCTCGTCGTACATCTGGCGCTGCTGGGGCAGGGACGCTGCGTTAACTGTCGAAGCGGACAGGCTGAGGATCAGGCAGGAAAACAGGGAAAAAAGGCGACCGCGCATGGCTCTTCCGGGAAGATGATCGGTGGGCGCTGGATGGCGCGCGCCCGCTGCCACCTAGCTTAGCCTGTTGCGCGCAGGCGGTGAAAGCGCCGCCACGGACGCAGGGCGCAAAGGCGGACGCCTGTCTCGCTGCGCGAGATTGTGTGCGACCCTCTGACTTTTGCGCGCTTTCCCTTAAACTGCGCGCCCTGTTTGTGGAGATACCCAATGACCCTGCTCAAGTTCACCGACGTGTCCCTTGCCTTTGGCACCACTCCGCTGCTGGATAAGGTGTCCTGGCAGATCGCCCGGGGTGAGCGGGTGTGCGTCATTGGCCGCAACGGCACCGGCAAGTCGAGCATGCTCAAGCTGGTCAAGGGCGAGCAGAAGCCCGACGACGGCGACATCTGGCGCGCCCCGGCGCTGAAGATCGGCGAGCTGCCGCAGGAACTGCCGCGCGCCGACGAACGCACCGTCTATGACGTGGTCGCCGAAGGCCTGGCCGAAGTGGGCGAGCTGCTGGCCCGCTACCACCACCTGAGCATGCACATCGAGACCGAGGAGGACCTGGCCAAGCTCGCCCGCGTCCAGCAGGAGCTGGAAGCCCGCGACGGCTGGCGCCTCGGCCAGCTGGTGGACACCACGCTGAGCCGCCTGCAACTGCCGGCCGACAAGACCCTCGCCGAGCTCTCCGGTGGCTGGCGCCGCCGCGTGCTGCTGGCCCAGGCGCTGGTCGCCGAGCCCGACCTGCTGCTGCTGGACGAGCCGACCAACCACCTGGACATCGGCGCCATCGCCTGGCTGGAAAACGCCCTGGCGGACTTCCCCGGTGCCGTGCTGTTCATCACCCACGACCGCGCCTTCCTGCAGGCCGTGGCCACCCGCATTCTCGAACTGGACCGCGGCCACCTGATCGACTGGAATGGCGACTACGCCAGTTTCCTCGTGCATAAAGAGCAGGAACTGGCGGCGGAAGAGGCGGCCAACGCGCTGTTCGACAAGCGCCTGGCCCAGGAAGAAGTGTGGATCCGCCAGGGCATCAAGGCGCGCCGCACCCGTAACGAAGGCCGAGTGCGCGCGCTCAAGGCCATGCGCAACGAGCGCGCCGAGCGCCGCGAGCGCCAGGGCAAGGCCAGCTTCCAGCTGGAGACGGCGGAAAAGTCTGGCAAGCAGGTGATCGTCGTCGAGAACGCCGGCTTCGCCCACCCGGGCGGCCCTGCCTTGATCCGTGACTTTTCCCTGGTGCTGCAGCGCGGCGATCGTATCGGCCTGCTGGGCGCCAACGGTACCGGCAAGACCACGCTGCTCAAGCTGCTGCTGGGCGACCTGCAGCCGACGTCGGGCAGCGTCAAGGAAGGCACCCGCCTGGAAGTGGCTTATTTCGACCAGCTGCGTCACCAGCTGGAGCCGGAAAAGACCGTCATCGACAACATCGCCGAAGGTCGCGAGTTCATCACCATCAACGGCCAGAACCGCCACGTGCTCAGCTACCTGGGCGACTTCCTGTTCTCCCCCCAGCGCGCCCGTACCCCGGTGAAGGCGCTCTCCGGCGGCGAGCGGGCACGCCTGTTGCTGGCCAAACTGTTCAGCAAGCCGGCCAACCTGCTGGTGCTGGACGAGCCGACCAACGACCTGGACGTGGAAACCCTGGAACTGCTGGAAGAGGTACTGCTGACCTTCGATGGCACCGTGCTGATGGTCAGCCACGACCGGGCCTTCCTCGACAACGTGGTGACCAGCACCCTGGTGTTCGAGGGTGAAGGGCGCGTGCGCGAATTCGTCGGTGGCTACCAGGACTGGCTGCGCCAGGGCGGCTCGCCGAAGTTGCTGGGCGTGGGGGAGGAGAAGGGCGACAAGCCTGCCGCCGCCCCCGTGGTCGAGCAGCCGGCGCCGGTGAGCGCACCGGCAGACGCCGCGCCGAAGAAAAAACTGAGCTACAAGCTGCAACGCGAACTGGAGGCCATCCCCGGGCAGATCGACGCCCTGGAAGGCGAGCTGGCCGCGTTGCAGGCAGAAACCGCGTCGCCGGACTTCTACCAGCGACCGCAGGACGAAGCCCAGGCCGCCCTGGCGCGCCTGGGTACCCTGCAGGAAGAACTGGACCGGCTGATCGAGCGTTGGGCCGAACTGGAAGAGTGATCCGTTCGGTCCAGCGGTGTGCCCGTGCGTATCGCTGATCAAAGACTGTCAGAGCCTGTTCAGAATCTTGCGAGCTAGAGCAGAACAAGGCAAAAACAGGCGAGGAAGCGGAGTTTACGTGCTGTAAATGAGCATGACTCGCTCCGCTCGCCCTTTCAGGGCCACACTAAAGTGCGTTAGCTGCAAGCAGCTTCCGAGCCTTTTTTAACGCCGTGATGCCGACGCGCAGCAGATTTTGAATAGGTTCTAAGGGATGGCCGAATGGCAATTGAGTACCGCATCACCCTGGATGATGAGCACGAGTTCAGATACCGCATCGAGCTGGAGCGTCAGTACGACCCGCAGATAGCTGCCAAGACCCCGCGCTGGACGCGTCTTGAGAACAACCGCTGCAGCAACTGCCCGCTGAACCCGGCGCAGCACAGCCATTGCCCGGCGGCGGTGGATCTGCACCGGGTGATCGAGGATTTCCGTGGGTTGCCGGCGTTCAAGAAGGTGGCGGTGCAAGTCCGCACGCCGGAGCGCGAGTACACCAAGCAGGTCGGCCTGGAAGAGGGCCTGCGCGCACTGCTGGGGGTGATCATGGCCACCAGCGCCTGCCCGCTGCTGGGCAAGCTCAAGCCCATGGCGCAGCAGCACCTGCCGTTCGCCAGCAACCAGGAATTCATCCTG
This sequence comes from Pseudomonas sp. NY15437, assembly GCF_048068435.1. NCBI lineage: Bacteria > Pseudomonadati > Pseudomonadota > Gammaproteobacteria > Pseudomonadales > Pseudomonadaceae > Pseudomonas > Pseudomonas sp. NY15437. The sequence goes on along the minus strand of NZ_JBLUQC010000017.1, from coordinate 62,861 downwards.
CGCGCGGTGTCGCTGTACCTGATGCGGCAGTATTTCAATTTCCGCGAGGGACGGCATGCGGACTGGGAGCTGAAGGGGCTGGTGAAACAATTCCAGCAGTTGCAGCTGGTGAACCAGGCGTTCTGGCAGCGGATTCACGAGACCTGCGAGGGCGACTCGAACCTGAAGGCCTTCCTCAGCTTCTTCTCCATGGCGTCGAGCATGAGCTATTCGCTGGAGGCGCAGTTGCAGAAGGTGCGGCCGCTGTTGATGAGCGGGGACATGCTCGGCGCCTGAAACGAAGCGGGCCCCGCAGGGCCCGCCGTTTGCTGAAGCTGTCTCAGCTGGTTTTCTGCAGGCGCACGGCAAGAACGTCGCAGGGCGCGCCGTGCAGCACATCGTTGGCGGTCGAGCCCAGCAGCAGGGCGAGGCCGTGGCGGCCATGGCTGCCGACGACGATCAGGTCGCAGTCCTGCTCGTCGGCGAGTCGGTGGATTTCCTGGCGGGGTTGGCCGTAGACCAGGTGGCACTGGGAGCTGGTGATTTCGGCGTAGGTCAGGGTGAACTGGTGCAGGCGCTCCTTGGCCTGGTCGAACTGCTGTTGTTGCAGCATCGACAGGTCCATCGGCACGTCGCCGCCGAAGGCCATCGCCATGGGTTCGACCACATGCACCGCCGAGAGCCGGGCATCGTTGGCCTTGGCCAGCGCGACCGCCCGTTTCATCACCGGATCGCATTCCTCGGTTAGGTCGACGGCGACCAGAATGTGTTGGTAGGGCATGAACGTCTCCTCCGGGGGACTCGTTATTAATCAGTATGGCCCTAATGGCCGTGCTTGACCTGTTGACCGGTATAACCGATATGACCACCTGGATGGTAATTCTTCTCATCGCACTGGTGCTCAGCCCGCTGACCTGGCTGATCCCCTCGCGCGGCCAGCGCGGGCAGATGGACCTGCGCCTGCAGGCGCGGCGCCTGGGCCTGGCGATGCAGATGGCGCAGCAGGAGTGGCCGCACTGGCTGGAGCGACAGCCGCCGCGGCAGTGCGCGCAATACCACCGCGCCCGCGGCAGGAATCGCGATGTCTGGTGCTACTGGCAGAGCGCGCCCGGCGTCTGGCTGGACCGCTGGCGCGAGGCGAGCGCCCCGGCCGAACTGGCGCAGGCACTGGCCAGCCTGCCCAGGGACGTCTACATGGTCGAGGCGACGCCCCAGTTCCTGGCGTTGTACTGGGGTGAGCGGGGCGACAGCAGCGACCTCGAACGGGTCGCCACCTTCCTTAAACAGCATGCCTGAAGCGATCAGCTCTGCTGCGCCGCGTAGAGGCCGGAGACTTTCTCCAGGTCCTCGATGATGCGGTCGGAGTACTTGTTGATCAGGAAGGGCACGCTGTTCTGGTTGTAGTTCTGCAACGACTTCTCGATGTAACGCCACTTGATCGCCACGCCGCGCAACTCCTGGCCGATCTCCGGCGTGGTTTGCGGCGCCTGTTGCAGCTTCACCAGGTTGATCGCGAAACGGTTGGCCAGGTCGTCCAGCGGGCGTTCTTCGCCGCCACCGAAGAAGCTGGCGCCCACCGAGGCGTTGCGCGAGGCATAGTCCACCGCGATGTCCTGCATCAGCAGGCTCTGCTCGCGGGTCTGCTGGGTCAGTGGCGGTACCTTGCTGCCGCTTTCCTCCTGAATCTTCGTATAGAGCTGCTCGGCGGTCTCCAGCAGCTCGCGGTTCTGTGCGGCGAGATCGGCTACCGGTTGCAGGTCGGTATAGCCCCTCTTGTCCAGCGCGCCGGTGAGGGCCTTCAGCTGGCCGGCGTAGGCCTTCCACTCGTCCTGCAATTCGGCCTTGAGCTTCTTCGATTCGTTGCCGGGCATTTCCCCGAGCTTGCCCAGGGCGTCGCTTGCGTTCTGCGACGAGGCCTCGACCATCTTGGCGTACTTCTGGTCGCCTTCCATCGCGTTGAACATGAAGAAATCGCCGAGGCTGCGCTGGGCGGCGAGGCGCGTCTGGTGGACGTTGAGCAGGTCGCTGGCGGCGTCGGCGGCAGCGAAGAGGGGCAGGGTGGTGAGCGCGAGCGCAGACAGCAGACGCACAAGCGGACGGCTGGGCATCGTTCCAACTCCTTGGAGCCATGGGCTTCTTGTTGTTTTGTATCCAGGTTCCAGGCGTCCGCCGGCGTTGGCAGAAGGCAGATCGCCATTGCGCCCGACTCTAGCGCGGGCCATGGGGTTTGAACAGTGGCTGCCGGGACGTCGGTGCCAGGTGGCAAGTGTCACGATAGGCATGATGAATAGGGCATCAGGGCTGCGCTGAATGCTCCGCCCCAGACGCCCCGGCCGCATTGCGACTGTTACGTCTCGCCGATTGACAAGCATTGGCTTTTGCTAGAAGGTGGGCGCACCCAAATCAAACGGGCGTATGAATCGATCGTTTGCCACGCGCGAAGGATCCAATCATAACGCCCCGGCTATCGCGTCGGCGGGTGTGCCGCCAGCTTTGGGACTATCCTCGGCGCTGCCGAACGGTCCCGATACACGGTGTCCGACGTGTGATTTCAAGCTTCCCTAGCGTGGAGATCAGTTGATGATTTACCAAGGTAAAGCCATCACGGTTAAGGCTCTTGAGAGCGGCATCGTCGAGCTGAATTTCGACCTCAAGGGCGAGTCCGTCAACAAGTTCAACCGACTCACCCTGAATGAACTGCGCCAAGCAGTCGATACCATCAAGGCCGATGCGTCCGTCAAGGGCGTGATCGTGACCAGCGGCAAAGGCGTATTTATCGTCGGCGCCGACATCACCGAGTTCGTCGACAACTTCAAGCTGCCCGATGAAGAGCTGCTGGCGGGCAACCTCGAAGCCAACAAGATCTTCAGCGACTTCGAAGACCTGAACGTTCCGACCGTGGCCGCGATCAACGGCATCGCCCTGGGCGGCGGTCTGGAAATGTGCCTGGCTGCCGACTTCCGTGTCATGAGCGCCACCGCCAAGGTCGGCCTGCCGGAAGTGAAGCTGGGCATCTACCCGGGCTTCGGCGGCACCGTTCGCCTGCCGCGCCTGATCGGCTGCGACAACGCCGTCGAGTGGATTGCCTCGGGCAAGGAAAACAAGGCTGAAGACGCGCTGAAAGTCGGCGCCGTCGATGCCGTCGTGGCACCGGAAAAACTCCAGGACGCCGCTATCGACCTGGTCAAGCGCGCCATCGCCGGCGAGCTGGACCACAAGGCCCGTCGTCAGCCGAAGCTGGAAAAGCTCAAGCTGAACGCCATCGAGCAGATGATGGCCTTCGAAACTGCCAAGGGCTTCGTAGCCGGCCAGGCTGGCCCGAACTACCCGGCACCGGTCGAAGCCATCAAGTCGATCCAGAAAGCCGCCAACTTCGGTCGTGACAAGGCGCTGGAAATCGAAGCCCAGGGCTTCGTGAAACTGGCCAAGACCTCGGTTGCGCAGAGCCTGATCGGCCTGTTCCTCAACGACCAGGACCTGAAGAAGAAGGCCAAGCAGTACGACGAAATCGCCAAGGACGTGAAACTGGCCGCCGTACTGGGCGCCGGCATCATGGGTGGCGGCATCGCCTACCAGTCCGCTTCCAAGGGCACTCCGATCCTGATGAAGGATATCCGCGAAGAGGGTATCCAGATGGGTCTGAACGAAGCCGCGAAGCTGCTGGGCAAGCGCGTCGAAAAAGGCCGCATGACCCCGGCCAAGATGGCCGAGGCGCTGAACGCCATTCGCCCGACCATGTCCTACGGCGACTTCGGCAACGTCGACATCGTCGTCGAGGCCGTGGTCGAGAATCCGAAGGTCAAGCAGATCGTTCTGGCAGAAGTTGAAGGCGTCGTGAAGGAAGATGCGGTCCTCGCATCCAACACCTCCACCATCTCCATCAACCTGCTGGCCAAGGCGCTCAAGCGTCCGCAGAACTTCGTCGGCATGCACTTCTTCAACCCGGTGCACATGATGCCGCTGGTGGAAGTCATCCGTGGCGAGAAGTCCAGCGACGTCGCCGTCGCCACCACCGTGGCCTACGCCAAGAAGATGGGCAAGAACCCCATCGTGGTGAATGACTGCCCCGGCTTCCTGGTCAACCGCGTGCTGTTCCCGTATTTCGGCGGCTTCTCCAAGCTGCTGGGCTTCGGTGTGGACTTCGTGCGCATCGACAAGATCATGGAGAAGTTCGGCTGGCCCATGGGCCCGGCCTACCTGTCCGACGTGGTCGGCATCGACACCGGCCACCACGGCCGTGACGTGATGGCTGAAGGCTTCCCGGACCGCATGGCGGTGGAAGGCAAGACCGCCGTCGACGTGATGTACGAGGCCAACCGCCTGGGCCAGAAGAACGGCAAGGGCTTCTACGCCTACGAGACCGACAAGCGCGGCAAGCCGAAGAAAGTCTCCGATCCGCAGGCTTATGAGCTGCTGAAGTCCATCGTCACCGAGCAGCGCGAGCTGACCGACGAGGACATCGTCAACTACATGATGATCCCGCTGTGCCTGGAAACCGTGCGCTGCCTGGAAGACGGCATCGTCGAGACCGCTGCCGAGGCCGACATGGGCCTGATCTACGGCATCGGCTTCCCTCCCTTCCGTGGCGGTGCCCTGCGTTACATCGACTCCATCGGTGTGGCCGAATTCGTCGCACTGGCCGACAAGTACGCCGACCTGGGTGCGCTGTACCACCCGACCGCGAAGCTGCGTGAAATGGCCAAGAACGGCCAGAAGTTCTTCGGTTGAGTGCGCAACGAATAGAGCGAGAGTGAATTTATGAGCCTGAATCCGAGAGACGCCGTCATTGTCGACTTCGGCCGCACCCCGATGGGCCGTTCGAAGGGTGGCATGCACCGCAACACCCGCGCGGAGAACATGTCCGCGCACCTGATCAGCAGCGTGCTGGCACGCAACCCGAAGATCGACCCGGCAGAAGTCGAGGACGTGATCTGGGGCTGCGTGAACCAGACCCTGGAGCAGGGCTGGAACATCGCGCGCATGGCGTCGCTGATGACCCAGATCCCGCACACCAGCGCCGGCCAGACCGTCAGCCGCCTGTGCGGCTCGTCCATGAGCGCCCTGCACACCGCCGTGCAGGCGATCCAGACCGGCAACGGTGACGTCTTCGTCATCGGCGGCGTGGAGCACATGGGCCACGTCGGCATGATGCACGGCGTCGATCCGAACCCGCACATGTCCCTCTACGCCGCCAAGGCGTCGGGCATGATGGGCCTGACCGCCGAAATGCTGGGCAAGATGCACGGCATCACCCGCGAGGCGCAGGACAAGTTCGGCGTGCGTTCGCACCAGCTGGCCTGGAAAGCGACCCAGGAAGGCAAATTCAAAGACGAAATCATCCCGATGGAAGGCTACGACGAGAATGGCTTCCTGAAGGTCTTCGACTTCGACGAAACCATCCGTCCGGAAACCACCCTGGAAAGCCTGGCGGCCCTGAAGCCAGCCTTCAACCCGAAGGGCGGCACCGTGACGGCGGGTACTTCCTCGCAGATCACCGACGGCGCTTCCTGCATGATCGTCATGAGCGCCCAGCGCGCCCAGGACCTCGGCGTGCAGCCGATGGCCGTGGTTCGCGCCATGGCAGTGGCGGGCGTTGATCCGGCGATCATGGGCTACGGCCCGGTTCCGTCGACCAACAAGGCGCTCAAGCGCGCCGGCCTGACCATCAACGACATCGACTTCTTCGAGCTCAACGAAGCCTTCGCTGCACAGGCCCTGCCGGTGCTCAAGGACCTCAAGCTGCTCGACAAGATGGAAGAGAAGGTCAACCTGCACGGCGGCGCCATCGCCCTGGGTCACCCGTTCGGCTGCTCCGGTGCGCGTATCTCCGGCACCCTGCTGAACGTGATGAAACAGAACGGCGGTACCCTGGGCGTGTCCACCATGTGCGTGGGCCTGGGCCAGGGCATCACCACCGTCTTCGAACGCGTCTAAGCTTTCGTCGATGGGAGAGCCGGGGCCTTGTGCCCCGGCTTTCGTTTTTGTCGGGCGGGGATTGCCCGGCGGCCGCGCAATGAGCACAATCGCCGCCTTTTGGCCGGCCGAGGGGAACCGACATGCACTTGCAGCCCGGACTGTATCGACATTACAAGGGACAGCAGTACCGTGTGCTCGGCGTCGCCCGGCATTCGGAAACCGAGGAAGAGCTGGTGATCTACCAGGCGCTGTACGGCGAATTCGGCCTCTGGGTGCGCCCGCTGAGCATGTTCACCGAGGCGGTGGACGTGAATGGCGAGAAGGTCCCGCGCTTCGCCCTGGTGAGCGCCGAAGAGGATCCGCTGGGGCTTCTGACTGGCCCGTCCGGCGAAACCCAAGCTTGACCTTGGCGCGACCGCCACTATATATAGCGGTGCCGCTCCTAGCTCCTCCCTCCTTATAAATTCATCTTTTCGACGCAGGAATCTTCCGATCCATGGGTAAATCGCTGGTCATCGTGGAATCACCGGCCAAGGCCAAGACCATCAACAAGTACCTGGGCAACCAGTACGTGGTGAAGTCGAGCATCGGCCACATCCGCGACCTGCCCACCAGCGGCTCTTCCGCTGCCAAGGAGCCTGCGGCCAAAGGACGCAAGGCTGCCGCCGAAGCGCCGGCCCTGTCGCCGAAGGAGAAGGCCAAGCGCCAGCTCTTCACCCGCATGGGCGTTGATCCGGAGCACGGCTGGAAGGCCAAGTACGAGATCCTGCCGGGCAAGGAAAAGGTGATCGAGGAACTGCGCCGCCTGGCCAAGGACGCCGACACCATCTATCTCGCAACCGACTTGGACCGCGAAGGGGAGGCCATTGCCTGGCACCTGCGCGAGGCCATCGGCGGCGACGACTCGCGCTACAAGCGCGTGGTCTTCAACGAAATCACCAAGAAGGCCATCCAGGAGGCCTTCTCCCAGCCCGGCGAGCTGGATATCAACCGCGTGAATGCCCAGCAGGCTCGCCGCTTCCTCGACCGCGTGGTGGGCTACATGGTCTCGCCGCTGCTGTGGGCAAAGATCGCCCGCGGCCTGTCTGCCGGCCGCGTGCAGTCGGTAGCGGTGAAGCTGGTGGTCGAGCGTGAGCGCGAAATCCGCGCCTTCGTCCCGGAAGAGTACTGGGAAGTCCACGCCGACCTCGCCACCCCGAAGAACGACAAGGTCCGCTTCGAAGTGGTGCGCGAGAAGGGCGAAGCCTTCAAGCCGCTGAACGAAGCCCAGGCCAATGCCGCGCTGGAGAAACTCAAGGCCTCCAGCTACAGCATCGCCAAGCGCGAGGACAAGCCGACTTCCAGCAAGCCCTCGGCGCCCTTCATCACCTCCACCCTGCAGCAGGCCGCGAGCAACCGCCTGGGCTTCGGCGTGAAGAAGACCATGATGATGGCACAGCGTCTCTACGAGGCCGGCTACATCACCTACATGCGTACCGACTCGACCAACCTGTCGGCCGACGCCATCGACATGGTGCGCGGCTTCATCGACAGCGAGTTCGGCAAGAAGTACCTGCCGGCCAAGCCGAATTTCTACTCCAGCAAGGAAGGCGCCCAGGAAGCGCACGAAGCGATTCGTCCTTCCGACGTCAACCTGCGTCCGACCCAGCTGTCGGGCATGGAGCGCGACGCCGAGCGTCTGTACGACCTCATCTGGCGCCAGTTCGTGGCCTGCCAGATGCCGCCGGCCGAGTACCTGTCCACCACCGTCAGCGCCGCTGCCGGTGACTTCGAGCTGCGCGCCAAGGGCCGCATCCTCAAGTTCGACGGCTATACCAAGGTGCTGCCGCAGCAGAGCAAGCCGGGCGAGGACGACGTCCTGCCGGAAATGAACCAGGGCGACGCCATGAAGCTGCTCAAGCTCGACCCGAGCCAGCACTTCACCAAGCCGCCGGCGCGCTTCTCCGAAGCCAGCCTGGTCAAGGAGCTGGAAAAGCGCGGCATCGGCCGTCCGTCCACCTACGCGGCGATCATCTCCACCATCCAGGAACGTGGCTACGTCACCACCCATAACCGCCGTTTCTACGCGGAAAAGATGGGCGACATCGTCACCGACCGCCTCAACGAGAGCTTCTCCAACCTCATGGACTACGGCTTCACCGCCGGCATGGAAGAGAACCTCGATGACGTGGCCCAGGGCGAGCGCGACTGGAAAAACGTGCTGGACGAGTTCTATGGCGACTTCCGCAAGAAACTCGACCTGGCCGAGGCTGCCAACGACGGCATGCGCGCCAACCAGCCGACCCTGACCGACATCCCCTGCCGCGAGTGCGGCCGGCCGATGATGATCCGTACCGCCTCCACCGGCGTGTTCCTCGGCTGCTCGGGCTACAGCCTGCCGCCCAAGGAGCGCTGCAAGGCCACCGTCAACCTGATTCCGGGCGACGAAATCGCCGCGGATGACGAAGGCGAATCCGAATCCCGCGTACTGCGTGGCAAGCACCGCTGCCCGATCTGCAGCACCGCGATGGACGCCTACCTGGTCGACGAGAAGCGCAAGCTGCACATCTGTGGCAACAACCCGGATTGCGCCGGCTATGAGATCGAAGAAGGCCAGTACCGCATCAAGGGCTACGAAGGCCCGAGCCTGGAATGCGACAAGTGTGGCAGCGAGATGCAGCTCAAGACCGGCCGCTTCGGCAAGTTCTTCGGCTGCACCAACCCGACCTGCAAGAACACTCGCAAGCTGCTCAAGAACGGCGAGCCTGCGCCGCCGAAGATGGACGCCATCCGCATGCCGGAACTCAAGTGCGAGAAGGTGGACGACATCTACGTACTGCGTGACGGCGCTTCCGGCCTGTTCCTGGCCGCCAGCCAGTTCCCGAAGAACCGCGAGACCCGTGCTCCGCTGGTGGCCGAACTGCTGCCGCACAAGGATGAGCTGGATCCGAAGTACCACTTCCTGCTCGCCGCTCCGGCGAAGGACCCGGATGGCCGCCCGGCGGTGATCCGCTTCAGCCGCAAGACCAAGGAGCAGTACGTGCAGTCCGAAGTCGATGGCAAGCCCACCGGCTGGCGTGCGTTCTTCGACGGCGGCAAGTGGAAGGTCGAAGACAAGCGCTGATGGAAGGCGCGCCCAGCCCAGGCGGGGCGCGCTTATACTGCCGACGTCGACTGCAGAGGGCTCAGGTCATGGCGAACGAACTCTATACCCGCACCAATCAGAAGCTGTTCTTCGCCGGCCTTGCCCTGGAAGCCTGGCGCAACGCCGAAACGGCGCGCGCGATGAATGCCCAGGCGCGCATCCAGGCCGAGCGCGAAGCGGCGCTGTTCCATCTCTACGGAGCGGTGCTGGGCGTGGCCCATGAAATTGCCGGTTATTACCGCCTGCCCCAGGCGGGTGCGCCGCGCGTCGACCAGTTGCTCAATGCCGAGGTGCTGGCCGCCGCGCCCAGCCCGGAGCTGGCGGAAATGGTCGAGCTGGCGCAATCGCCGGAAGCCTGGCTGGGGCGCCTGCTGGCTGCCTATGCCGCGCTGTTCCAGCCGCCGAGCGAGCCGAAGAAAGCCAAGGTCGATCCGACCCAGCCGCTGATTCAAGCGGTGAATGTCGACGACGAGGCGCCGGCCGAGCTGGGTAACGATGAGCTGGAAAGCTGGCGCAAGTCCCTCAAGGAACTGGTGCTGCGCTTCCGCGCGTCGCTCACCGAGCTCTGATTCCCATTTCACACTGCGCCGGCCTTCCGGTCGGTCCGTGCAAGCTTTGGCTAGGGTGTAGCGGATGTGGCTGTTACACTACGCGTTCTGCTGTGGAGAACGTCGCTATGCCAACCTCATTTCTGGAAATTGTCGAGCTGCCTGACGGGCGTATCGTGCTGCGTCGCGCGGACGAGGAGGAGGCGCTGGTGACCCTGGAGTTCTCCGCCGATGCCAAGGGCTTCCTGCAGGGCCAGCACATCGAGATCGCCAAGGCGATGTTCAATGTCGGTGTGCAGATGGCCGGTCGTCTCGCCGAAGGCGGCGACATGAGCATGGACGACGAAGGCCCGCGCGTCCTGCATTGAGTTCCGCGCTTCGCCGTGTTCGCGGCGAAGCTTCCTCGATCGGATCAACCCAGACGAATATTCAGGCTCTGCGCCTGGCCGGCAACGGCGGCGCGGGACAGTTGCGTGCGCGCTTTTTCGTTGAGATTCAGCCAACTCACCACGGTATGGCTATTGCCCAGCCGCAACGCCTCGCATGCCAGGGCTTGCGCAGCGGCCTGATCGCGCGCCGGCAGCAGCAGGATGCGCTCGCGGTTGAGACCGGCCTTGCGCAACCAGTCCGGAGTCAGGCTGGCGGGCGGGGCGATCAGGGTGAGCCAGCGCGAGTCGCTTTCTTCGCTCAGCTCGCGGAGCATCGGTGCCAGCAACATCAGGCATTGGCCGGGAAGGCCGCGCAGGGCGATTTCACTGAAGGCGCCTTCCTCGGCGGCGGGCTCATCGTCCATCAGCTCCGGAAGCAGGGGAGCAGTACCGCTCGCCCAGAGTGCTTCCTGGAACAGCGGGAGTTGCGGCAGGTTCTGCGGCTGCGGGTACTGCATGGATGTCTCCTGTTCAGCGACGGATCACGCCGACGCTCAAGCCTTCGATGACCAGTTCCTGTTCCTTGAGATCGACCTCGATGGGGGCGAACTCCGGGTTCTCGGCGAGCAGCCAGACTTTGCTGCCTTCGCGCTTGAAGCGCTTCACCGTTACCTCTTCACCCAGGCGGGCCACCACGATCTGGCCGTTGCGCGCCTCGCGGGTGACATGCACGGCCAGCAGGTCGCCGTCCATGATGCCGACGTCCTTCATGCTCTGGCCGCGCACACGCAGCAGGTAGTCGGCGGGAGGATTGAAGAAGGTCGGGTTGATCCGGCAGGTGTCGTCGACGTTCTGCTCGGCGAGGATCGGGGCGCCCGCGGCGACGCGGCCGATGATCGGCAATTCGTCTTCATTGGCGGCGGCCTTGGGCTCGAAGCCGGGGATGCGGATGCCGCGGGAAGCGCCCGGGGTCATCTCGATGGCGCCTTTGCGGGCCAGGGCCTTGAGGTGCTCCTCGGCGGCGTTGGGCGACTTGAAGCCGAGTTCCTGGGCGATTTCCGCGCGGGTGGGCGGGTAGCCGTTGGCTTCCAGGCAGCGTTTGATGAAGGCGAGGATCTCGGCTTGGCGCGGCGTGAGCTTCAGCATGTCCATACTCTGGCTTTTTATACAGTGCCTGGGATTATATACAGTGATGGCGGCCTGGCAATGCTTTTATTGGCCTGCACTGGGTATGGAACGTTCGTGCATGTAACCTGGCGGCCTTGGCAAGCGTCTTGCTGTACATAAGGTGTCTCGTCGCATTGCCATGATATTGGTGACAATCCATCGCACTTTGCTTGACAATTGAAGACGCTGAAACGTATGTTTCAAACAAGTGTTTGTCAGGCGGAGTAGCCATGGCCCAGTCGGAAACCGTCGAACGCATCCTGGATGCAGCGGAACAGCTGTTCGCGGAGAAAGGCTTCGCCGAAACCTCCCTGCGTTTGATCACCAGCAAGGCGGGGGTGAACCTCGCAGCAGTGAACTATCACTTCGGCTCGAAGAAGGCGCTGATCCAGGCGGTCTTTTCGCGCTTCCTCGGCCCGTTCTGCGCCAGCCTTGAAAAGGAGCTGGACCGCCGCCAGGCCAAGCCCGATGCGCCGCGCGCCACCCTGGAAGAGCTGCTGGAACTGCTCGTGATCCAGGCCATGGCCGTCAAGCCGCGCAGTGGCAACGACCTGTCCATCTTCATGCGGCTGCTGGGGCTGGCCTTCAGCCAGAGCCAGGGCCACCTGCGCAAATACCTCGAAGAGGTCTACGGCAAGGTATTCCGCCGCTACATGCTGCTGGTGCATGAATCCGCGCCGCGCTTGCCGCCGCTGGAGCTGTTCTGGCGCGTGCATTTCATGCTGGGTACCGCGGTGTTCAGCATGTCCGGTATCAAGGCGCTGCGTGCCATGGCCGAGAACGATTTCGGGGTGAATACCTCCATTGAGCAGGTGATGCGCCTGATGGTGCCGTTCCTGGCTGCCGGCATGCGTGCCGACAGCGGTGTCAGCGACCCTTCGCTGGCCGGTGCGCAACTCAAACCGCGCACCAAGTCGAGCGCTTCTCAGGCTCCTGCCAAGGTCTGAGATAGCCCGGCGTCGCGCTGGGCTGCGTCGGCCTGATCGGCTACAGTAGCCGGCCATGGCTGATCTCGATCTTCTTCATATTTCCCTTGCTGACCAGATGCTCTACGGCTTCGCCGCAGGGCGTCTTGTCGTGCGCGTTCCGATATCCAGCGCCGCCAACGGCGCGGGGGAGCACAACGGCTCAGGCTGCACGCCACGCGGGCTGCACCAGGTTCGCGCGCGCATCGGCGAGGGGTTGCCCAAGGGGGCTGTGCTCAAGGGGCGACGCTGGACCGGCGAAACCTGGACGGCCGCGCTGCATGAAGCGTTTCCCGGCCGCGACTGGATCCTCTCGCGCATCCTCTGGCTCAGCGGCTGCGAGCCGGGGCGCAATCGGCTGGGCGAGGTCGATACCTTCCGCCGCTACATCTACCTGCACGGCACCCCGGACTGCGAGCCCATGGGCACGCCGCTGTCCCACGGGTGTATCCGCCTGCGCAATGACGACCTGCTGGAACTCTTCCCGCGGGTTCCCCTCCATTGCCGGGTCCGAATCGAAGAGGCCGCCTGTCCGCAGTGGCAGACGGCGCAACTGAACTGAAAGGAATGCACATGCAAGGCTCCCTGATGCTCGATGTCGGCGGCACCTGGCTGACCGCCGAGGACCGTCAGATCCTGCGCCACCCGGAAGTGGGCGGCCTGATCATCTTCGCCCGCAATATCGAATCGCCGCGCCAGGTGCGCGAGCTGATGGCCTCCATCCGCGCGGTGCGCCCTGATCTGCTGTTGGCGGTGGACCAGGAGGGTGGCCGCGTGCAGCGTCTGCGCCAGGGCTTCCTGCGGCTGCCGGCGATGCGCGCCATCGCGGATAACCCCAACGCCGAGCGGCTGGCGGAGCAGTGCGGTTGGCTGATGGCCACCGAAGTGCTCGCAGTGGGGCTCGACCTGAGCTTCGCCCCGGTGCTGGACCTGGACCACCAGCGCAGCGCCGTGGTCGGCAGCCGTGCCTTCGAGGGCAACCCCGAGCGGGCTCTCACGCTGGCCGGCGCCTTCATCCGTGGCATGCATGCCGCCGGCATGGCCGCCACCGGCAAGCACTTCCCCGGCCATGGCTGGGCGGAAGTCGATTCCCATGTGGGGATTCCCGAGGATGAACGCACGCTGGAGCAGATCCGCGCCGTGGACCTGGTGCCGTTCCAGCGCCTGGCTGGTGAGCTGGATGCCTTGATGCCGGCCCACGTGATCTACCCGCAGGTCGATCCGAACCCCGCCGGTTTCTCACGCCGCTGGCTGCAGGACATCCTGCGCGGCGAGCTGGGCTTTGACGGGGTGATCTTCAGCGACGACCTGTCGATGGCCGGCGCCCATGTGGTGGGCGATGCCGCCAATCGTATCGAGGCCGCGCTCAATGCCGGCTGCGACATGGGCCTGGTGTGCAATGACCGCGCGTCCGCCGAGTTGGCCCTGAGCGCCCTGCAGCGCCTGAAGGTGACTGCGCCGCAGCGTCTGCAGCGCATGCGCGCCAAGGCCTGGCCGGGCACCGAATACAAGCAGCTGCCGCGCTGGCAACAGGCCGTGGGCGAATTGCGCGCCGCACAACTGATCGACTGATTGCGATCTGCTGCGCGTCGGCATAACGGCGTTGGAAGGCGGGATCGGACTGTTCATTGACATCAGGTCAACTCCGCGCCCGATCCCGCTTTCCGCCGTGTTCTGCGCTGGCTCGCGAGATCGCAGGGATAATTTGAGGATAGAAGCATGACTGTCTACGCCATTATCGGCGGCACCGGCCTGACCCAGCTGGAAGGGCTGACCCTGAAGGACGCCATCGAACTGGATACGCCTTACGGCACGCCTTCGGCGGCGATCCAGCGCGGCGAGTTTGCCGGGCGCGAGGTGCTGTTCCTTGCCCGTCACGGCCACCCGCATCGTTTCCCGCCGCACCAGGTGAACTACCGCGCCAACCTCTGGGCGCTGCAGCAGGCCGGCGCCGAAGCCATCCTGGCGGTGAACGCCGTGGGCGGCATCCACGCTGCCATGGGCAGCGGCCATCTCTGCGTGCCGCACCAGATCGTGGACTATACGTGGGGCCGGGAACACACGTACTTCGCCGGCGATATCGACCATGTCACCCACATCGACTTCAGCCATCCCTACGACGAACCGCTGCGGCAGAAGCTGATCGCTGCGCTGCAGGCTCTCGGTTTTGCGTACAGCAGCCACGGCGTGTATGCGGCGACGCAGGGCCCCCGCCTGGAGACGGTGGCGGAGATCGCCAAGCTGGAGCGCGACGGCTGTGACATCGTCGGCATGACCGGGATGCCCGAGGCCGCCCTGGCTCGCGAGCTGGACATGCCGTACGCCTGTCTGTCGCTGGTGGTGAACCCGGCGGCTGGCAAGTCCAGCGGTATCATCACCATGGCGGAGATCGAACAGGCGCTGCACGACGGCATCGGCAAGGTGCGCGAGGTGTTGGGGCGCGTCCTGGTCAGTTGATGGTTTCCTGTAGGAGCGAGCTTGCTCGCGAACTTGCACGGCACGGTGCCGGGCGGTTCGCGAGCAAGCTCGCTCCTACGAAGAGCAAGAAAAAGCCCGGCAGATGCCGGGCTTTTTCGTCATTGCGCGGGCTGGGCCGGCGGCGGGGCGTCGAAGCCGCCGTCTGCCGGAGCGGCTGGCGCCGGTTGCTGCTGTGGTGCGCCTGGGCCGGTCGGCGCCTCGTCTTCCATGCCGGGCGGCGGGGCGGAGGCAGGCTTGGCGTTGAGGGGGGAAACCTTGATCAGCATGCCCAGGCTGGGATGATCGAGGTAGGTCAGCACGCTGTTCTTCAGGCTGGCTTCCTGGACCATGTGCTGGCTGGCCGTGAGCAGGCCGTCCTGGCCGAACTGGTTGATCCAGAAGTCGGTCTGGGTATTCACGAAGCGCTGTTGGCTGAGGGTGACGGTGCCTTCCACGGGGAAGTGCCCGTCACGCTTGGCGCCTTCGGTCAGGGCGATGCGCACCGGGGTGGCATCGATCTCCTGGCGCCAGGCCTTGTGCATCAGGACCTGGAAGCCTTCGTTCTGCTTGAGCTTGGCGACCTGGGCGTCCATTGCCGTGGGGCGCGAGCTGTCCGGGCCCGGCGGTTGCGCCCCCTTGGCCCAGTCATCGGGCGCGGGGCGGCTGGCGAACACGGCGTCGCCGGACTGCTGGAAGAGAATCAGCTCCACCTGGTAGGGCTCGGCGAAGGCGGCTGGCGACAACAGGGCCAGCGACAGCAGCAGGGGTTGGAACAGGCGCATGCACAGGGTCCTTAGTGAGTCTGTGGCGTGAGGCGCTCGAGCAGCGCCTCCAGCGTGTTGAACCGTTCTTCCGGGCGCTCCATGGGCACCTGGAACTTGAAGAGGGTGGCCCCTTCGAATTTGTAGCGATTGGGCTGGCTCTGGATCATCTTGATCAGCACCAGCGGGTCGACGCAGGTATCGGCGGCGAATTCTACCCGGCCTCCCTGCGGGCCGGCATCTACCTTCACGATCCCAAGCTTTTCTGCCTGCAGTTTCAGCAAAGTCAGACGAATCAGGTTCTTCGCCGGGTCAGGCAGCAGGCCGAAGCGGTCGATCATTTCCACCTGCAGCTCGCGCAGGCCGTCCTCGTCGGCGGCGTTGGCGATGCGCTTGTAGAGGATCAGGCGGGCGTGGACGTCCGGCAGGTAATCCTCGGGAATCAGCGCCGGCACACGCAGGTTGATGTCCGGGCCGCCGCCCAGCGGTTGCTCCAGGTTGGGCTGCTCGCCCTTGCGGATGGCTTTTACCGCACGTTCGAGCATTTCCATGTAGAGGGTGAAGCCCACGGCCTGGATCTGCCCGCTCTGTCCTTCGCCCAGCAGTTCGCCGGCGCCGCGGATTTCCAGGTCATGGGTGGCCAGCACGAAGCCGGCGCCCAGGTCCTGTGCGTTGGCGATGGCTTCCAGGCGCTTTTCGGCGTCCGGGGTCATCTGCTTGCGCGGCGGGGTGAGCAGGTAGGCGTAGGCCTGGTGGTGGCTGCGGCCGACGCGTCCGCGCAGCTGGTGCAACTGGGCCAGGCCGAACTTGTCGGCGCGCTCGATGAGAATGGTGTTGGCGCTGGGCACGTCGATGCCGGTCTCGATGATGGTCGAGGCCACCAGCACGTTGAAGCGCTTGTGGTAGAAGTCGCTCATCACCCGTTCCAGGTCCCGCTCGTTCATCTGCCCGTGGCCGATGCCGATGCGCGCTTCCGGCACCAGTTCCGCGAGGTCGCGGGCGCATTTCTCGATGGTCTTCACTTCGTTGTGCAGGAAGTACACCTGGCCGCCGCGCAGCAACTCACGCAGCAGGGCTTCCTTGATCACCGATTTCTGCTCTTCCATGACGAAGGTGCGCACCGAGAGGCGGCGCGCCGGCGGCGTGGCGATGATCGACAGGTCGCGCATGCCGGCGACCGCCATGTTGAGCGTGCGCGGGATCGGCGTGGCGGTGAGGGTGAGGATGTCGACCTCGCTGCGCAGGGCCTTGAGCTGCTCCTTCTGGCGCACGCCGAAGCGGTGTTCCTCGTCGATGATGACCAGGCCCAGGTTCTTGAACTTGACGTCGTCCTGCAGCAGCTTGTGGGTGCCGATGACGATATCGACCTTGCCCTCGGCCAACTGCGCCACGGCGCCTTCGACTTCCTTGGCGGACTTGAAGCGGCTCATCACTTCCACCGTTACCGGCCAGTCGGCGAAGCGGTCGCGGAAGCTGTTGTAGTGCTGCTGAGCGAGGAGGGTGGTGGGCACCAGCACGGCGACCTGCTTGCCGCTGTGCACCGCGACGAAGGCCGCGCGCATGGCCACCTCGGTCTTGCCGAAGCCCACGTCGCCGCAGACCAGGCGGTCCATCGGCTTGTCGGCGAGCATGTCGGCCACCACGGCCTCGATGGCGGACTGCTGGTCCGGGGTTTCCTCGAAGGGGAAGCCGGCGGAGAAGGTGGCGTAGTCCGCCTGCGGGTCCTTGAACGCGTAGCCCTTGCGCGCCGCGCGGCGGGCGTAGATGTCCAGCAGTTCGGCGGCGACGTCGCGTACCTGTTCGGCGGCCTTGCGCTTGGCCTTCTGCCAGGTTTCCGAGCCCAGCTTGTGCAGCGGGGCCAGGGCATCGTCGCTGCCGGTGTAGCGGGCGATCAGGTGCAGGTTGGCCACCGGCACGTAGAGCTTGGCTTCGTCGGCGTACTGCAGGGCGAGGAATTCGGCGTTCTGGCCGTCGATTTCCAGGGTGATCAGGCCCATGTAGCGGCCGACGCCATGGTCGATGTGCACCACCGGTGCGCCTTCGCGCAGCTCGGTGAGGTTCTTGATGACGTTCTCGCCGCCGTCGCGGGACTTCTCGCGGCGGCGGCGCTGCATGACGCGCTGGCCGAACAGCGGGCTCTCGGCGACCAGGGCGATGCCGGGCTGGCCCTTGTTGGCGTCCAGCAGCAGGCCTTCGTCCATCGGCGCGATGGTGATCGCCAGGCGATCCTGGTGCGCCAGGAAGCCCGGCCAGCCGTCGACTTCCACCGGGCGCAGCTTCAGCCGCGCCAGCAACTCCAGCAGGACTTCGCGGCGGCCGGCGGATTCGGCGGTGAAGAGGATGCGCCCGTCGAACTGTTCGATGAACTGGCGCAGGCGCGCCAGCGGTTCATTGGCCTTGGCCTCGATGGCCAGCTCCGGCAGTGGCTCGGCAGGGAAGCGCTCGCGGCCGACGCCCGATTCGATCGGCTCGGGGCTGACCACCACGCGCGGCCAGTTCTTCAGGCGGGCGAAGCAGTCCTCCACCGGCAGGAAGACGTCCGCGGGTGGCAACAGCGGGCGTTCCGGGTCGTAGCGGCGGTCTTCGTAGCGGTTGCGCACATCGGTCCAGAACTGTTCGGCCGCTGTCTCGATGCCTGGCAGGGAGAACACCTGGGTGTCCTGCGGCAGGTAATCGAACAGCGTCGAAGTCTCGCCATCTTCGAAGAACAGCGGGATGTAGTACTCGATGCCGGACGGTGTCAGGCCGCTGGCGAGGTCCTGGTAGATCGGGCAGCGACGGTAGTCGACGTCGAAGCGCTCACGGAAGCGGCCGCGGAAGCCGGTCACCGCTTCCTTGCGCAGCGGGAATTCGCGGGCCGGCAGCAGGCGGATGCTGTCGACCTTGTCGATGGAGCGCTGGGTTTCCGGATCGAATGTACGAAGCGTCTCGATTTCATCATCGAAAAGGTCGATCCGGTAGGGCAGCTCGCTGCCCATGGGGTACAGGTCGATCAGCGCGCCGCGCACGGCGAACTCGCCGTGTTCGTAGACGGTATCCACGCAGCGGTAGCCGGCCGCCTCGAAGCGGCTGCGCATCTGCTCCACGTCGAGCTTCTGGCCGACGTCCAGCACCAGGCTGCTGCCCAGCAGGAACTTGGCCGGCGCCAGGCGGTGCAGGGCGGTGGTGATGGGCACCACCAGCACGCCGCGGCGCAGCTCCGGCAACTGGTAAAGGGTGGCGACGCGCTGGGAGATGATGTCCTGGTGCGGCGAGAACACGTCGTAGGGCAGGGTTTCCCAGTCCGGCAGTTGCAGCACCGGCAGGTCCGGCGCGAAGAAGCGCAGCTCCTGCTCCAGGCGCTCGGCACTCTGGCTGTCAGCGGTCAGCAACAGGGTGAAACGTTTCGCCGGCCCCGCCGCTTCGGCGATGGCCAAGCTCAGGGCGGCCCCGGGGAGGTTGCCCCAGGATTGTTTGCCGGCAGCGGTCGGCAGGGAAGGAATACGCAATACGGACACGGGCAGTCGTGGCTCCGGTCGAGGAATTTGACCCATCGGATTGTAACTATCCCGATTGACGGATGTCAGTCATACGACCGCTGCGGATTGCCGGCGATTGTTCACGCCGTCATAATGTAGCCCCTTTTTTCTTCTCCTACATGTGGAAGGTATTGCCCGTGACCCAGAAGCCCGACCAGTGTCTCGGTGAGTGGATCGATCGTGAAGCCCTCGCGGAAGCCATGATTCCGCTGATCGGCCAACTCTACCGTAACAACAACGTGGTGACCTCGATCTACGGCCGTGGCCTGATCAACCGTTCGGTGATCGCGATCCTCAAAGCGCACCGCTTCGCCCGTCACCGCCTGGCCGAAGAAGGCGGGCTGTCGGTTCACGACACTTTCCCGATCCTCAAGGCGATGAGCGAGCTCAAGCTGGGCGCCGCTTCAGTAGACCTGGGCAAGATGGTTGCCAAGTTCAAGACCGAAGGTAACGGCCGCAGCATCGAGCAGTTCACCAAGGACGAGCTGGCCGACGTGGTCGGCAAGCAGAACGGCGGCGCCCGCGAAGGCACCGACGTGGTCCTGTACGGCTTCGGCCGCATCGGCCGCCTGCTGGCGCGCATCCTCATCGAGAAGACCGGTGGCGGCGACGGCCTGCGCCTGCGCGCCATCGTCGTCCGCAAGGGCGCCGAGAACGACCTGGTCAAGCGCGCCAGCCTGCTGCGCCGCGATTCCGTGCATGGTCCGTTCGACGGCACCATCACCATCGACGAAGAACACAACACGATCACTGCCAACGGCAACCTGATCCAGGTGATCTACTCCAACGACCCGGCGTCGATCGACTACACCCAGTACGGCATCAAGAAAGCCCTGCTGGTCGACAACACCGGCAAGTGGCGTGACGCCGAAGGCCTGGGCCAGCACCTGAAGTGCCCGGGCATCGACCGCGTGATCCTGACCGCTCCGGGCAAGGGCGCGCTGAAGAACGTCGTGCATGGCATCAACCATGGCGACATCACCGCTGACGACAAGATCGTTTCCGCCGCGTCCTGCACCACCAACGCCATCGTGCCGGTGCTCAAGGCGGTGAACGACCAGTACGGCATCGTCAACGGCCACGTCGAAACCGTTCACTCGTTCACCAACGACCAGAACCTGATCGACAACTTCCACAAGGGCAGCCGTCGTGGCCGCGCCGCGCCGCTGAACATGGTGATCACCGAGACTGGCGCTGCTACCGCTGCCGCCAAGGCTCTGCCGGTGCTCAAGGGCAAGCTGACCGGCAACGCCATCCGCGTTCCGACGCCGAACGTCTCCATGGCCATCCTCAACCTGAACCTGGAAAAGGCCACCACCCGCGAAGAGATCAACGAGTACCTGCGCCAGATGGCCATGCACTCGGACCTGCAGAAGCAGATCGACTTCGTCGCTTCCCAGGAAGTGGTGTCCACCGACTTCGTCGGCTCCCGCCATGCGGGCGTTGTCGATGCCGAGGCGACCATCGCCAACGACAACCGCGTCGTCCTCTACGTGTGGTACGACAACGAGTTCGGCTACAGCTGCCAGGTCGTCCGCGTGATGGAAGACATGGCTGGCGTCAACCCGCCGGCTTTCCCGCGCTGATTCAGGCGGTTTAGGAAAACGGGAGCTCTCGGGCTCCCGTTTTTCGTTAGTGGCTCCAGCATAATCATCAATAAAATCTGCCAATTCCTGATCGTGGAAAGACTTCAAATGGATGGACAACATCTGCATGAAGGCGAGCTGAAGCGCGGCCTGAAGAACCGCCACATCCAGCTGATCGCCCTCGGTGGCGCCATCGGTACCGGCCTGTTCCTGGGCTCGGCCGGCGTCCTGCAATCCGCCGGCCCGTCGATGATCCTCGGCTACGCCATCGGCGGCTTCATCGCCTTCCTGATCATGCGCCAGCTGGGCGAGATGATCGTCGAGGAGCCCGTCGCCGGTTCCTTCAGCCATTTCGCGCACAAGTACTGGGGCGGTTTCGCCGGCTTCATGTCCGGCTGGAACTACTGGGTGCTGTACATCCTGGTGGGTATGTCGGAGCTGACCGCGGTCGGCAAGTACATCCAGTTCTGGTGGCCTGACTTCCCGACCTGGGCCACGGCGGCGGTGTTCTTCGTGCTAATCAACGCCATCAACCTGTTCAACGTGAAGGCCTTCGGCGAGACGGAGTTCTGGTTCGCGATCATCAAGGTCGTCGCCATCATCGGCATGATCCTGCTCGGCGTCTGGCTGCTGGTCAGCGGCGCCGGCGGCCCGCAGGCGTCGGTGAGCAACCTGTGGAGCCATGGCGGCTTCTTCCCCAACGGTCTGAAGGGGCTGGTGATGGTCCTGGCGATCATCATGTTCTCCTTCGGTGGCCTGGAACTGGTGGGCATCACCGCTGCCGAGGCCTCCGAGCCGAAGAAGGTGATCCCCAAGGCGATCAACCAGGTCATCTACCGGATCCTGATCTTCTACATCGGCGCCCTGGCCGTACTGCTTTCGCTGTACCCCTGGGATGCCCTGCTGCAGAGCATCAACAGCGCCGGCGACCCGTATAGCGGCAGCCCGTTCGTGAAGGTCTTCTCGCTGCTGGGTAGCGAGTACGCGGCCCACATCCTGAACTTCGTGGTGCTTACCGCCGCGCTGTCGGTGTACAACAGCTGCGTGTACTGCAACAGCCGCATGCTGTTCGGCCTGGCCGAACAGGGCGACGCCCCGCGCGCCTTCGCCAAGGTCGACGACCGTGGCGTGCCGCTGCTGGCCATCGGTGTGTCGGCCTTCATCACCCTGGCCTGCGTGGTGGTCAACTACGTGATCCCGCACCAGGCGCTGGAGCTGCTGATGTCGCTGGTGGTCGCCGCGCTGGTGATCAACTGGGCGATGATCAGCCTGGCCCACATGAAGTTCCGCAAGGCCATGGTCGCCAAGGGCGTGCAGCCGTTCTTCCGCGCGCTGTGGTACCCCTACGGCAACTGGCTGTGCCTGGCCTTCGTGGTGTTCATCCTGGGCATCATGCTGCAGATCCCCGGCATCGACGTGTCGGTGTACGCCATTCCCGTCTGGATCGTGCTGATGGGCGTGTGCTACCTGTTCAAGCGCAAGTCCCCGGCGAAGGCGAGCGCCTGAGTCGAAGAGAAACGGGAGCTTCGGCTCCCGTTTTATTTGGGTAATGCACCTTTGCCAGAGCGGAAACAGTAGCGGGCGGTGCGTGCGGTAGAATGCCCGCGCCGCTTGCCTCGCGGCTGATGGAGATGACCTTGTCCCGTGCAAGCCTGTTGATCGTGCTGGTGCTGGCGGCCCTGAGCGGCTGCGGGCAGTCGGTCGAGCGCTTTGGCGGCCCGACCATGGGCAGCAGTTATACGGTGCAGTACGTGCCCACCGGCAAGGCGGCGGACCCCGCGAAGATCAAGGCCGAGGTCGACGCGATCCTGTCGAGCCTGGACGAGCAGTTTTCCACCTACCGTGACGACTCCCTGGTGTCGCGCTTCAACGCCCTGCCGGCCGGCGCCTGCCAGGCCTTGCCGGCGGACATGCTGCAGCTCTGGCACTACGGCGAGCAGCTTGCGCAACAGAGTGGCGGCGCCTTCGACCTGACCGTCGAGCCGCTGATGAACCTCTGGGGCTTCGGCCCGCAGTCACGCAGCGAGAAGGTCCCCGACGCTGCTGAGCTGGAGCGGGAGCGCGCCCGCGTCGGTCATCAGCATCTGCATGTGCGCGGCGATCAGCTGTGCAAGGACGTCGACGCGCAGTTGGACTTCGACAGCATCGTCGCCGGCTACGCGGTGGACCGGGTCAGCGCGCGCCTGGCCGAGCTGGGCCTGACGGACTACCTGGTAGAGATCACCGGCGAGCTCAAGGCCGTGGGCCACAAGCCCGATGGCACACCCTGGCGGATCGCGCTGGAAGTGCCCAGTGGCGAGCGTGAGCGGCAGGTGGAGCGCTCGGTGGCGCTGGATGGCATCGGCCTGTCCACGTCCGGCGACTACCGCAATTATTTCGAAGAGGGTGGGCAGCGCTATTCGCACACCTTCGACCCGCGCACCGGTACGCCGGTGCGGCATGCGCTGGCGGCGGTGACCGTGGCCGAGGCCCAGGCCCTGCACGCCGACGGCTTGTCGACCCTGCTGATGGTGCTGGGGCCGGAGGAGGGCTATACCTTTGCCGAGCGCAATGGGCTGGCGGCCTTCTTCATCGTGCGCCAGGGCGAGGGCTTCGTGACCCGCGCGACGCCGCGCTTCGAGGCGCTGTTTCCGTCGCCTGAATGAAAGCTTCGGCGGGCATGATGGCGCCCCGCAGGCGGGCAACGGCATGTAGTGGCGGCAAAATTCGCCTACCTGCCGACCAACCGCTAATGTGCAGCCTTTTGCCGCAGGGCTAAGCTGCGCCAATGATTTCGATCCGCCTCGGCGCATGTGGTGCCGGGGCTTCGCCGGGAGCGCCACGCGGGCGCCCCGGCCTGTTCTGAAGGAGTACGCATGGCTGTCTACAACTACGACGTGGTGATTCTCGGCACGGGCCCGGCAGGCGAGGGGGCGGCGATGAACGCCTCCAAGTACGGGCGCAAGCTGGCGGTGGTGGACAGCCGTCGCGTGGTCGGCGGCAACTGCACGCACCTGGGGACCATCCCGTCCAAGGCGCTGCGTCACTCGGTGAAGCAGATCATCGAGTTCAACACCAACCCGATGTTCCGCCAGATCGGCGAGCCGCGCTGGTTCTCCTTCCCGGACGTGCTGAAAAGCGCCGAGAAGGTCATCTCCAAGCAGGTTTCCTCGCGCACCGGCTACTACGCGCGCAACCGCATCGACATGTTCAACGGCACCGCCAGCTTCGTCGACGAGCGCACCGTCGAGGTCGTGACCCCCAGCGGCGCCGTGGAGCGCCTGGTGGCCGACCAGTTCGTCATCGCCACCGGCTCGCGCCCGTATCGCCCGTCGGACATCAACTTCAACCACCCGCGTGTCTATGACAGCGACACCATCCTGTCGCTGAGCCACACCCCGCGTCGCCTGATCATCTATGGAGCCGGCGTGATCGGCTGCGAGTACGCCTCGATCTTCAGCGGCCTGGGCGTGCTGGTGGACCTGATCGATACCCGCGACCAGCTGCTGAGCTTCCTCGACGACGAAATCTCCGATGCGCTGAGCTACCACCTGCGCAACAACAACGTGCTGATCCGTCACAACGAGGAATACGAGCGCGTCGAAGGCCTGGACAACGGGGTCATCCTGCACCTGAAGTCGGGCAAGAAGATCAAGGCGGACGCCCTGCTGTGGTGCAACGGCCGTACCGGCAACACTGATCGCCTCGGCCTGGAGAACATCGGCATCAAGGTCAACAGCCGTGGCCAGATCGAGGTCGACGAGAACTACCGTACCTCGGTCTCGAATATCTATGCCGCGGGCGATGTGATCGGCTGGCCGAGCCTGGCCAGCGCCGCCTACGACCAGGGCCGTTCGGCTGCCGGCAACATCGTCGAGCATGATGGCTGGCGTTTCGTGAATGACGTGCCGACCGGCATCTACACCATTCCGGAGATCAGCTCCATCGGCAAGAACGAGCACGAGCTCACCGCGGCGAAGATTCCCTACGAAGTGGGCAAGGCCTTCTTCAAGGGCATGGCCCGCGCGCAGATCTCCAACGAGCCGGTGGGCATGCTGAAGATCCTGTTCCACCGCGACACCCTGGAAATCCTCGGTGTGCACTGTTTCGGCGACCAGGCTTCGGAGATCGTCCACATCGGCCAGGCCATCATGAACCAGCCGGGCGAGCTGAATACGCTGAAGTACTTCGTCAACACCACCTTCAACTACCCGACCATGGCCGAAGCCTACCGCGTAGCGGCGTTCGACGGCCTGAACCGGATTTTTTGAAGTACCCCGACCGGCGGCCTGAGCCGGTCGGGGAGAACCTGCTCAGCGATTCCCGATCGTGGCAGTGGCCAAACCGGGAAAGTCTGTGATCAGGCTATCCACGCCAAAATCGGCGAGCCGGCGCATCAGCGCCGGCTCGTTGACCGTCCACACCGACACATGCAGCCCCTGCTTCTGCGCTTTGAGCAGGCGTTCGGGGGTACACAGCATCCAGTTCAGCGCCAGCAGATCGCAGCCGTAGTGCGCGGCGACCTTCAACGGGTCGAGCCAGGCGTATTCGGCCACCAACCCGCGTGACAGGTCCGGCGCTAGCTCTTCCAGCGCGCGCAGCACGGTACGCGAACTCGAGGTCACGGTGATGCGGTCGCGCAGGCCGAAGCGCCCCACCAGTTGGTGGATCGCCTGCACTGTGCGCCCGGCGCGATCCTTCGAGGCGCTTTTCACTTCCAGCTGCCAGTGCTCGAACTCGCAGCGCTCGAACAGCTCCGACAGGCGCGGGATAGGGCAGGGCCGCACCCAGCCCGGGCCGCCTTCGCGGGCGTCCATGCTCACCAGGTCTTCCGCCAGTTGCTCGGAGACTTTGCCCCGGCGGCCGGTGGTGCGCTTGAGCGTCGGGTCGTGGATGACCATCAGCTCGCCGTCGCGGGACAGGTGCAGGTCCAGTTCGCAACGCTTCACGCCATGTTCCAGGCAGCGCAGGAAGCTGTTCAGGGTGTTTTCCGGTGCTTCGCCTTTGGCGCCGCGATGGCCGTAGATCAGAGTCACTGGGGCTCCTTGGGAGTCGGTGAAAGGTCCTTGAGGGATTGCGAACGGTGCTGGCGGACGGCATCGACCACCACCCCGCTCTCGAAATAGACGCTGAACTCGCGGTAGTCCCAGCGCGAGATGGGCGGCTTGCCCACTGCTGGGTGCTCTTCGTCCGGCAGGCCGAAGCGCTCCAGCACGGCCTTCTGGCTCTCGCCACGGGCCGGCAGCACGACGTGCGGATCGCCCTGGCTGCCCACGGGTATGGAGAGGGTATCCGCCAGCAGTGGCAGCGGGGTGACAAGGCTCAACAGGAGCAACAGATGACGCATGACATTCGTGGGTTTCATTCTTCGCGGGCCTTGGCTTGCCGGCGTTCCAGCGCCTGGCGCTGGAGAATGTGGCGGGCGAGCAACTGGCGCGGGGCGTCGCCCAGTTGGTCGAATTCGGTGCCGATCTCGTAGTCGCCCTCGGGCTGTTGCTGGCAATGGGTGACCTTGGCGCGCAGCAGCAGGCCCAGGCCATGGGGCAGAAGGACGATCTTCAGCGCCAGGTCCTGACCCACGGGCAACGGCTGCGGATCGCGGAAATCGATGCCGCCTTCGGACAAGGTGACCTTGCGCGCCGGACCTATCTCACTGAGCAGGCTCTGGGTCAGGGCCTGGGCGATCAGGTCGATGCGCTTGTTCATCACCTTCAGGTAGCTGGCCAGCGGGCGGTCGCGCTCATTGATATGGCGCAGCAGGTGCTGCGACTCGAAGTCGGTGAGGTGCAGGTCGCTGAGCAGATTGAATAGCGCGGAATCATCCTGAAGCACTTCTTGCGACTGGATTTCGTCCTCGCGCAGCGGGCGAAATTCCAATGCGAGCGTGTCTTCAATACGATAGTATTCGCGGCGGTCATCCGCGTCTGGAGTGGACATGGCGAACCCACGGCGGCAGTGATGGTCTGAGTGTAAAGCCGCCTGCCGAGCCTCGCCACACGGAAGTCGCACGCCAGATGGAACTGACGCCCGACGCACTCTTCACCTTCTCATTCGGCCCCACATGTTCAGACCCCTTTCCGTCTACATCGGAACGCGCTACACACGCGCCAAACGCCGCAGCCACTTCGTCTCCTTCATCTCGCTGACCTCCATGATCGGCCTCGCGCTGGGCGTGGTGGTGATGATCGTGGTGCTCTCGGTCATGAACGGCTTCGACCACGAGATGCGCACCCGCGTGCTGGGCATGGTGCCCCACGCCACGGTGGAGTCTTACCAGCCGATTTCAGACTGGCAGGGCATCGCCGGGCAGATCAAGACCCAGCACCCCAACGTGCTGGAGGTCGCGCCCTTCATCCAGATGCAGGGCCTGCTGAGCGCCGGCGGCACCGTACAGAAGGTGCTGATCAACGCCGTGGACCCGAACGAGGAAAGCAAGGTCTCGATCATCGACCAGTTCTTCCAGGAAGGGTCGCTGCAGAGCCTCAAGCCCGGCGAGTTCGGCATCCTTATCGGCGACAAGGCGGCGAAGAACCTCGGCGTCAAGCTGGGTGACAAGGTCACCTTCATCGCGCCGGAAGTCTCGGTCACCCCCGCTGGCATGTTCCCGCGCATGAAGCGCTTCACGGTGGTCGGCACCTTCCATGTCGGCGCCGGCGAGCTGGACGGCTACGTCGCCATGGTCCATATCGACGATGCCGCGCGCATGCGCCGCCTCAAGGACGGCCAGGTCGAAGGCCTGCGCCTGAAGCTCGACGACCTGTTCCAGGCGCCGCGTACCGCCTGGGAAATCGCCCGTACCCTGAAGGGCAACGACTACTTCGCCCGCGACTGGACCCGCAGCCACGGCAACCTGTACCAGGCGATCCGCATGGAGAAATCCATGATCGGCCTGTTGTTGCTGCTGATCGTCGCGGTCGCCGCGTTCAACATCATTTCCACCCTGGTCATGGTCGTCACCGACAAGAAGGCCGACATCGCCATCCTCCGCACCCTGGGCGCCACGCCGGGGCAGATCATGGCGACCTTCATGGTCCAGGGTACGGTGATCGGTGTCATCGGCACCTTCATCGGCGGCGTGCTGGGCGTGCTCGCGGCGCTCAACGTCAGCTCCGCCATCGCCCTGCTGGAGCGCCTGCTGGGCCACAAGTTCCTCAACGCGGACGTCTACTTCATCGATTACCTGCCCTCGCAACTGATGAGCGAGGACGTGATCCTGGTGTGCAGCGCCGCGCTGATCCTGAGTTTCTTCGCCACCCTGTATCCGGCCTGGCGTGCGGCCCGCACCCAGCCCGCGGAGGCCCTGCGTTATGAGTAAGCCGACCCCCAACGACCAGGCCGTCCTGAGCTGCCGCGACCTCGGCAAGCGCTACGAGGAAGGCCCGCAGTCGGTCGAAGTGCTCTCCGGCGTGCAGCTGGAGCTGCTGCCCGGCGAGCGCGTCGCCATCGTCGGCAGCTCCGGTTCGGGCAAGAGTACCCTGCTGAACATGCTCGGCGGCCTCGACACGCCCAGCACCGGCAGCGTCTGGCTGGCCGGCGAGCAGCTGTCGGCGCTGAACGAGAAGCAGCGCGGCCTGCTGCGCAACCGGGCGCTGGGCTTCGTCTACCAGTTCCACCACCTGCTGCCGGAGTTCACCGCCCTGGAGAACGTCTGCATGCCGCTACTGATCGGCAAGACGCCCATCCCCGAGGCGCGCCAGCGGGCCACGGCGCTGCTGGAGCGGGTGGGCCTGGGCCATCGCCTGAGCCACAAGCCGGCCGAGCTGTCCGGCGGCGAGCGCCAGCGCGTCGCCATCGCCCGCGCCCTGGTCAACACACCGAAGCTGGTGCTGCTCGACGAGCCCACCGGCAACCTCGACCAGCACACCGCCCACGGTATCCAGGAGTTGATGCTGGAACTGTCTCAGTCCCTGCGCACCGCCTTCCTGGTGGTGACCCACGACACCCACCTCGCGCAGCAGATGGATCGCGTGCTGCGCCTGGAGGAGGGCCGGCTGGTTGCCGCCTGAGAACCTGCCCAATGCCTGCCTGCGCTTGCCCATGCTGCGTTGGAAGCAGGCTGAAGATGCTCATTTACAGCGCGTAGACTGCGCTTTTCCGCCTGCTTCCGCCTTGCCTGAGCTGCGCTCGGCGAGGCCTTGAACAGGTTCTAAGAGAGTCGCCCATGTTCAGACCCCTGTCCGTCTTCATCGGCACCCGCTACACGCGGGCCAAGCGACGCAACCACTACATTTCGTTCATCTCCCTGACCTCGATGATCGGCCTCGCCCTGGGCGTGCTGGCCATGATCGTGGTGCTCTCGGTGATGAACGGCTTCCAGAAGGAAATGCGCTCGCGCATCCTCGGCATGGTCCCGCACGCCGTGCTGCAGCAGGCCAGCGGCCCGCTGGACGACTGGCAGCACGTGGCCGAGGTGGCGAAGAAGAATCCGCAGATCGTCGGCGCGGTGCCCTACACCGAGGTCGACGGCATGCTCTCCTATAAAGGCATGATGCAGCCCATCGAAGTGGATGGTGTCGATCCGGCTCTGGAAACCCAGGTGTCGATCATTGGCCAGCACATGGTCCGTGGCAGGCTCGACGACCTCAAGGCCACCGAGTTCGGCGTGGTCATCGGCGAGATCACCGCGCGGCGCTTCCACGTCAACGTCGGCGACAGCCTGCTGCTGATCGTTCCGGAGCCGAGCACCGCGCCCGGCGGCATCACCCCGCGCATGCAGCGCCTGAACGTAGTCGGCATCTTCAAGGTCGGCGCCGAGCTGGACAGCACCCTGGCGCTGATCCATGTGGACGACGCGGCCAGCCTGCTGCGCTGGCAGCCCGGCCAGGTGCAGAGCGTGCGCATTGCCCTGAAGGATCTGTTCCAGGCGCCGGATGTCGGCGCGGCTATCGCCAGGCAGCTGGGCGAGGGCTACCGCTCGGTGGACTGGACCCACACCCAGGGCAGCCTGTTCAGCGCGATGAAGATGGAAAAGACCATGATCGGCCTGCTGCTGTTGCTGATCGTCGCGGTCGCCGCCTTCAACATCATCGCCACGCTGATCATGGTGGTGGCCGACAAGCGGGCGGACATCGCCATCCTGCGCACCCTGGGCGCCACGCCGAAGCAGATCATGGCGATCTTCATGGTGCAGGGCACGGTGATCGGCCTGATCGGCACCGTCATCGGTTGTGTGCTGGGCGTGCTGGCGGCGTACAACGTCACCGCCATCGTCTCGACCCTGGAACGCGTGGCGGGCACCCATGTGTTCAACTCGGACATCTACTTCATCAACTACCTGCCGTCCGACCCGCAGATCAGCGACATCGTGTTGATCTGCGTCGCGGCACTGTCGATGAGCTTCCTTGCCACGCTGTACCCGGCCTGGCGCGCGGCCTCGACCCAGCCGGCGGAATCGCTGCGTTACGAGTGATCCATCGGCCCATGAAAAAGCCGCCCTTCGGGGCGGCTTTTTTGTACCTGTAGGACCGAGGGGGACGCCTAGTCCTTGCTCGCGAACAATCCTACTGGCGGCTCTGGCATTGGGGGGTTCGCGAGCAAGCTCGCTCCTACGAAAAGCCGTGATTGCCGAGGCGGCGGTTATAGGCCGTTCTGCAGATTGCGCAGCGCCCGACGCCGCCGCCAGCTGCGGCCGATCCACCAGCGCCAGTAACCTTCGGTGGCCAGGTAGCCGAGCAGGCCCACCAGGATGCCGCAAATCACCGAACCCAGCAGGAAGGGTTGCCAGAGCATCGCCAGTTCGCCGCTGATCCATTCCCAGGTCAGGTGGTCGGGCAGGGCGCGGGCCGGGATGCCCATGACCCACGCGCCCATCTTGTAGGTGCAATAGAAGACGGGCGGCATGGTGATCGGGTTGGTCAGCCAGACCAGCCCGACCGAAATCGGCAGGTTGGCCCGCACCCAGACCGCCAGCGAGGCGGCCAGCAGCATCTGCAGCGGGATCGGGATGAACGCGGCGAACAGCCCCATGCCCATGGCGCGGGACACGGAGCGGCGATTGAGGTGCCAGAGGTTGGGCGACTGGATCAGCGGTCCGAGAAAGCGCAGGCCCTTGTGGTGCCTGATGCTCTCCGGATCCGGCATGTAGCGCTTGAAGATTCGGCGCGGCATGAGGGAAATCTCTGGCAGACGGACGACGCTCCATTATGCCTAGCTAGGTGACAGTCATTGATTGCCAACTATGTCCGTGTGTAACCGCCGCAGGCCAATCGGACCGGCGGTTGCGACAGTGGCCGGGAGTTGCTGCGTTGCCTCGTACAGGGATGTTCGCGCTGGCCTTGGGCCTGCTGGCGCTGCGCTGGATGCCCGCGCTGCCGCCTGGCTGGGCGCTGTTGCTGTGTGTGCTGCTTGGCTTGCCGTTGCTGTTCACGCGCACCTACGCCGTCGGGCTCTTCCTGCTCGGCTTTGCCTGGGCCTGCCAGTCGGCCCAGTGGGCGCTGGATGAGCGCCTGGCGCCCATGCTGGACGGCCGCACCCTTTGGCTGGAGGGGAGGGTGGAAGGCCTGCCGGATCGTTCCGGCCCGTCGGTGCGCTTCGTTCTCGGCGACGTTTCCAGCCCCCGCGCGAAGGTTCCCCCCACCTTGCGCCTGTCGTGGTTCGATGGGCCGCCGGTGGAAGGCGGCGAGCGCTGGCGGTTGGCAGTGAAGCTCAAGCGTCCCCATGGCATGGCCAACGGTGCCGGCTTCGATTACGAGGCCTGGCTCACCGCCCAGCGCATCGGCGCCACCGGCAGTGTGAAGGACGGCCAGCGCCTGGAAGGCTCCAGCGGCCCGCGGGCCTGGCGCGAAGTCTGGCGGCAGCGCCTGCTGGCGGTGGATGCCCACGGCCGTTCCGGGGCGCTCGCCGCCCTCGTGCTGGGCGACGCCTCCGGGCTGACCACGGCGGACTGGCAAGTGTTGCAGGACACCGGAACCCTGCACCTGATGGTGATTTCCGGCTCGCACATCTCGCTGCTGGCCGGTCTGCTCTACGCCGTGGTGGCCGGCCTGGCGCGCTTCGGCTGCTGGCCGACGCGCCTGCCCTGGCTGCCCTGTGCCTGCCTGCTGGCCGCCTGTGGCGCCTGGGCCTACAGCCTGATGGCGGGGTTCGAGGTGCCGCTGCAGCGCGCCTGCATCATGGTCTCCATCGTCCTGCTGTGGCGCCTGCGCTATCGCCATCGCGGATTGTGGACGCCGCTGCTGGGCGCGCTGCTGGCGGTGCTGCTGGTCGAACCGCTGGTGGTCCTGTTGCCGGGGTTCTGGCTGTCCTACGCGGCGGTGGCGCTGCTGATCTTCGGCTTCTCCGGGCGGCTGGGGCGTTGGACCGCCTGGCGCACCTGGCTGCGGGCGCAGTGGCTGATGGCGGTCGGACTGTTGCCGGCATCGATTGCGCTGGGGTTGCCGCTGAGCGTTTCCGGCGTGCTGGCCAATCTGATCGCCGTGCCCTGGGTGGAATTGGTAGTCGTGCCGCTGGCGTTGCTGGGCAGCCTGGCGTTGGGCGTTCCCGCGCTGGGCGACGCCTTGCTGTGGGTGTCGGGTGGTCTGCTCGAGCTGCTGTTCCGTCTGCTGGGCTGGATGGCGGCACTGGCACCCGCCTGGCAGCCCGTCGCCGCGCCCGTCTGGGCGGTGGCGCTGGCGATGCTCGGGGCACTCCTGTTACTGGCGCCGGCCGGGGTGCCGTTGCGGGCGCTGGGGTTGGCGATGTTCCTGCCTTTGTTCTGGCCGACGCTCCCGTTGCCCGCGCCAGGCACGGCCGAGATCCGGGTGCTGGACGTGGGGCAGGGGCTGTCCGTGCTGATCCGCACGCGCAGCCAGGTCTGGCTCTACGACACGGGGGCGCGCAATGGCGATTTCGACATCGGCGAACGGGTCGTGGTGCCGACGCTGCGCAGCCTGGGCATCGGCCACCTGGACCTGCTCATGCTCAGCCTCGCGGACAACGACCATGCCGGCGGCGCCGTCGCGGTGAAGCACGCTTTACGGCCTGCGCAGGTCATCAGCGGGGAACCGGAGCGGCTGGTGCCCGAGTTGCAGGCGCGGCCTTGCCGAAACGAAGACTGGGCCATCGACGGCGTTCGTCTTTCAAGCTGGCAATGGTCGGGCGCGCGGGAAAGCAACGACCGCTCCTGCGTGCTGGAAATCGAAGCCAACGGCGAGCGCATCCTGCTTACCGGCGATTTGCCGCAACCCGCCGAGCTGGCCTGGCTGGCGGCGCATCCGCGGCAACGTATCGACTGGCTGCTGGCCGGCCACCACGGCAGCCGCAGTTCCTCCGGGCCGGCATTCCTGCGGGCGATCCAGCCCTCCACGGCGATCATCTCCCGCGGCGCCAACAACCCTTACGGCCATCCGCATCCGTCGGTCGTCGAGCGCTTCCGCGCACTGGGCGTCCGGATTCAGGATACGGCGGAGCAGGGTGCACTGACCCTGACGCTCGGCGCCCATGGCGAGGTCCGGGGAGTGCGGGAAGGCGCACATTTCTGGCAGGAAAATTGAACTGGAGGCGGTCGGCTCGCCACGGCCCCTGTGCTAGAGTGGCGCCACTTTTTTTCAGGGGATTCACCACTGTGTGGGAACTGGTCAAAGCTGGCGGCTGGATGATGCTGCCGATCTTGCTGAGCTCCGTCGCTGCCATGGCGATCGTCGCCGAACGTCTCTGGACCCTGCGCTTGAGCCGCGTGGCCCCGCCGCAACTGCTCGGCCAGGTGTGGAAGCAGATCAAGGACAAGAAGATGAACAGCCAGGCCCTGAAGGACCTGCGCGCGTCGTCCCCGCTGGGTGAAATCCTCGCCGCCGGCCTGGCCAACTCCAAGCATGGTCGCGAGATCATGAAGGAGTGCATCGAGGAAGCCGCCTCCCGCGTCATCCACGAGCTGGAACGCTACCTCAATGCCCTGGGCACCATCGCCGCCATGGCGCCGCTGCTCGGCCTGCTGGGCACGGTATTCGGCATGATCCAGATCTTCAGCGCCTTCATGGGCGACGGCATGGCCAATGCGCCAATGCTCGCCGGTGGTATCTCCAAGGCGCTGATCACCACGGCGGCCGGCCTGATCGTGGCGATTCCGTCGGTGTTCTTCCACCGCTACCTGCTGCGCCGCGTCGATGAACTGGTCATCGCCATGGAACAGGAAGCCATCAAGCTGGTGGAAGTGACCCAGGGCGACCGCGAAGTCGACTTCGTCGAGGAAGGCAAAGCGTGAAATTCCGCCGCAGAGCGGGCGGAGCGGCCCGCGAGGACGTCTTCATCAACCTGGCGTCGCTGATCGACGTGATCTTCGTGCTGCTGCTGTTCTTCGTGGTCGCCACTTCGTTCACCAAGCCGTCGCAGCTCAAGGTCGAACTGCCCGAAGCGGTCAGCGGCACGCCGCCGGAAGCCACCGAGATCAAGCAGATCGAAATCTCCATCAGTGTCGAAGGCCACTACGCGCTCAATGGCCAGAGCCTGGCACGTGACGATCTGGAAAACCTGATGAACGCCATGCAGCGCGAATCCGCCGGCGACAACAGCCTGCCGGTGGTGATCACCGCCGATGGCAAGGTGAACTACCAGTCCGTGGTCACCGCGATGGATGCCGCCGGCAAGCTGGGCTTCACCCACCTGCGCATCACCACCATCGAGGCGCAGGCGGACAAGAAGAGCCCCTGATGGCGTTCTCCGACCGCCTGCTCGACGCCTGGTACAAGGGCCACCCGGCCCTTGCCCTGCTGAGGCCGCTCGAACTGCTTTACCGGCGTATCGCTCAAGGCCGCCGGCAGGACTTCCTCTCCGGCGCCAAGCCGGCCTACCGCGCGCCGGTACCCATCGTCGTGGTGGGCAACATCACCGTCGGCGGCACCGGCAAGACGCCGATGATCCTCTGGCTGATCGAACACTGCCGCGCCCGTGGGCTGAAGGTCGGCGTGGTCAGTCGTGGCTACGGCGCCAAGCCGCCACAGACGCCCTGGCGCGTGCGCGCCGAACAGTCGGCGGCGCAGGCGGGCGACGAGCCGCTGATGATCGTGCGCCGCAGCGGTGTGCCGCTGATGATCGACCCGGACCGCTCCAGCGCCGTGCGCGCGCTGCTGGCAGAGGAGCCGCTGGACCTGATCCTGTGTGACGACGGCCTGCAGCACTATCGCCTGGCCCGTGACCTGGAACTGGTGCTGATCGACGCCGCCCGTGGCCTGGGTAACGGACGCTGCCTGCCCGCCGGGCCGCTGCGCGAACCCGCCGAGCGCCTGGAGGAGGTCGACGCCGTGCTGCACAATGGCGCGCCGTCCGATCCGCCGGGGGCCTTCTCCTTTGTCCTGCGACCTTCTGCCCTGGTCAACCTGGCCAGCGGCGAACGCCGTGGCGTCGAGCATTTCCCCGCCGGTCAGTCGCTCCACGCGCTGGCCGGGATCGGCAACCCGCAGCGTTTCTTCAAGACGCTCGAGGCGCTAAACTGGCGGCCGATTCCGCATCCCTTCCCCGACCATGCGGCCTATACCGTCGAGCAGCTGCGCTTCACGCCGGCACTGCCGCTGGTCATGACCGAGAAGGACGCGGTGAAATGCCGGTCCTTCGCCGCGCCCGACTGGTGGTACCTCGCCGTCGAAGCGCAGCCGTCGCCGGCCTTCGTCGCCTGGTTCGACGCCCAGCTCGAGCGCCTGGTCGCCCGCTGATCGGCGTCGCAGCTGCGCCGCCCGCATTCATATCTTCAAGCTCAAGGAACGCACCATGGACCCGAAACTCCTCGATATCCTCGCCTGTCCGCTGTGCAAGGGCCCGCTCAAGCTCACCGACGACAAGTCCGAGCTGATCTGCAAGGCCGACGGCCTGGCCTACCCGGTGCGCGACGGCATCCCGGTGATGCTCGAAGGGGAAGCGCGCACCCTCAACGTCGACGAACGTCTGGACAAGTAACGCCATGAGCCAGGCCTATACCGTCGTCATTCCCGCCCGCTACGCCTCCACCCGCCTGCCCGGCAAGCCGCTGCAGGACATCGCCGGCAAGCCGATGATCCAGCACGTCTGGGCGCAGGCGGGCAAAAGTTCCGCCACCCAGGTGGTGGTCGCCACCGACGATGCGCGCATCGTCGAGGCCTGCCAGGGCTTCGGTGCCCAGGTGGTGCTGACCCGCGCCGAGCACAACTCCGGCACCGACCGCCTGGCGGAAGTGGCCGACGCGCTGGGCCTGGCCGACGACGCCATCGTGGTCAACGTGCAGGGCGACGAGCCGCTGGTGCCGCCGTCGATCATCGATCAGGTGGCCGCCAACCTCGCCGCGCACCCGGAAGCGGGCATCGCCACCCTGTGCGAGGAAATCCACGACCCGGCGGCGCTGTTCAATCCGAACATCGTCAAGGTGGTCAGCGACAAGAACGGCCTCGCGCTGACCTTCAGCCGCGCCACGCTGCCCTGGGCGCGCGACGCCTTCGCGGTAGACCGCGACAGCCTGCCGGCGAACGTGCCGTACCGCCGCCATATCGGCATCTACGCCTACCGCGCGCGCTTCCTGCGTGATTTCGTGGCCTGGGGCCCGTGCTGGCTGGAAGACACGGAGTGCCTGGAGCAGCTGCGCGCGCTGTGGCACGGCGTGCGCATCCACGTGGCCGACGCCCTGGAGGCGCCGCAGGCCGGTGTCGACACCCCGGAAGACCTGGAGCGCGTCCGGCGCATCCTGGGGGCTTGATGAAGGTCCTGTTCGTCTGCCTGGGCAATATCTGCCGTTCGCCCACCGCCGAGGGTGTGTTCCGCCACAAGGTCCGCCAGGCGGGCCTGGAAGATCGCATCGAGATCGACTCCGCCGGCACCGGCGATTGGCATGTCGGCAAGGCGCCGGACACGCGTACGCGAGCCGCCGCGCTGCGCCGCGGCTACGACCTGTCGGTCCTGCGGGCGCGGCAGGTCAGCGTGGCGGACTT
The DNA here is from genome assembly GCF_048068435.1 of Pseudomonas sp. NY15437. Lineage (NCBI taxonomy): Bacteria > Pseudomonadati > Pseudomonadota > Gammaproteobacteria > Pseudomonadales > Pseudomonadaceae > Pseudomonas > Pseudomonas sp. NY15437. Next base: position 26,630 of record NZ_JBLUQC010000017.1, on the reverse strand, counting down.
CTCCCGCTATGACCTGATCCTGGCCATGGACACTGCCAACCTGCGCGACCTCACGCATCTGCGGGGCGGCAGCGGCAAGGCCGAACTGGACCTGTTCCTGCGCCGCTACGAACTGGAAATCGACGAAGTCCCCGATCCTTACTATGGCGGCGAGGACGGCTTCGAGCAGGTGCTGGACCTGGTGGAAAGGGCCTGCGACGGCCTGCTGACGGAAGTGAAGGGACGCCTGTGACGCTGCAACTGCAAGAACGCATTTCCCTCAAGCCCTACAACACCTTCGGTGTCGAGGTCGCGGCGCGCTGGTTCGCCCATGCCCACGACGATGCCGAGGTGCGTGCCGGTATCGTCGCCGCCGCGGAAAAGGGTCTGCCGCTGATGGTGATTGGTGGCGGCAGCAACCTCCTGCTGACCCGTGACGTCGAGGCGCTGGTACTGCGCATGGCGTCCCGTGGCGTGCGGGTGCTCAGCGATGATGGCGAGCGCGTGGTGGTCGAGGCGGAAGCTGGCGAGGTGTGGGACGACTTCGTCCGCTGGACGCTGGGCCAGGGCTTGGGCGGGCTGGAGAACCTCAGCCTGATTCCCGGTACGGTCGGCGCCGCGCCGATGCAGAACATCGGCGCCTATGGCGTCGAGATCAAGGACGTGTTCGCCGGCCTGACCGCGCTGGACCGCCAGAGCGGCGAGCTGTGCGAGTTCGGCCTGGAAGACTGCGCCTTCGCCTACCGCGAAAGCCGCTTCAAGCGCGAGCCCGGCCGCTGGCTGATCCTGCGGGTGCGCTTCGCCCTGAGCCGTGCGGCGGCACTGCATCTGGACTACGGTCCGGTGCGCCAGCGCCTGGCAGAGGAGGGCGTGACCGCGCCGACGCCTGCCGATGTGTCGCGGGTGATCTGCGCGATCCGCCGCGAGAAGCTCCCGGACCCGGCCGCGCTGGGCAATGCCGGCAGCTTCTTCAAGAACCCGGTGGTATCGGCCGAGCAGGCAGACGCGCTGCGGCAGCGCTTCAGTGATCTGGTTGCCTATCCGCAAGGCGATGGCCTGATGAAGCTCGCCGCCGGCTGGCTGATCGACAAGGCCGGCTGGAAGGGCTTCCGTGACGGCGCGGCCGGCGTGCATGCACAGCAGGCGCTGGTGCTGGTCAATTACGGCGGCGCTACCGGCGCGCAGTTGCATGCCTTGGCTGAACGCATTCGCGACGATATCCGCCAGCGGTTCGGCGTTGAGCTGGAGATGGAGCCGAATCTCTACTGAGCGCGCTTCTGAGGCGAAGAAGGGATGCGACGGCATCCCTTTTTTGTGCCTGTTGTGGTGTGTTTTGTAGGAGCGAGCTTGCTCGCGAACCGCCCGAGCTGCGGCGCTCACCTTGGCGTAGGAGTGGCGAACACTTAGCGTGCAGGCAATAAAAAAGGGGATGCAACGGCATCCCCTTTTTCCGATCAGGAAGCGATCAGCTGTGGTGTTTTTCCACCACGGAGCCTTCTTCTTCCTCGGCCTTCTCGGCCTTCTCGGCTTTCTCGCCTTCAGCCTGCTCGACGGCTTCGGCTTCGTTCACTACCTCGGCCACAACGGTCTCGGCGGTGACGTCAGCGGCCGGCTCGACCACGACGTCGGCTTCCACGGCAGCAGCTTCTTCAACCACGGTTTCGACCGCCGGAGCTTGTTCGACCTGCGGGGCAGCGGCGGCGGCAGCCGCGGCTTCGCGAGCCAGACGCTCCTGGCGACGACGCTCGCGCGGGTCGTTGGAGGCGCGGCCGGTGGCGTTCGCCGGAACGGCCGGAGCGGCTTCTTCGCTTGCAGTCGGTGCGGCAGCCGGCGCTTCTTCGGCAATGGCGGGAGCTTGCGCCGGCGCTTCTTCGACCAGTTGGGCGACAGCTTCGATCACGGTTTCAGCAGCCGGGGCCGGTGCATCTTCCGCGACGGCCGGTTCGGCAGCGGCTACGTCAACGGTGTCGTTGACAGCTTCTACCGGCTCGGCAGCCTGCTCGGCGGGTTTGGCCAGGTCGATGGTCTGTTCCAGTGCGCTTTCGGTGCGCACGGCTTCGACGACGCCGGATTCCAGCGGCTGAGCTTCGACCTGAGCCTGGGCAACGGGCTGCTCCTGCTCGGCGGCGGCTTCGGCAACGGCGACAGCGGTGGCGGCGGCAGCGACCAGGGCGGCAGGCGACGGGGTGTCGGAAGCAGCCTGTTCGGCAACGCCTTCGGCACTGTTCACGTCGCCTTCGGCGCCTTCAACACCATCCACGCCGGCTTCACGCTGGCGCTCGCGGCGGTTGCTGCGGCGGCGCTGGCCACGGGAACGGCGACGCGGACGCTCATCGTCCGAGCCTTCGTCGTCCTGTTGATCCAGCAGTTCCTCGTTCGGCAGCTCTTCGGCTTCCAGGGCAGCGGCGTCGCGAGCCTGACGGTCTTCGCGCGGCTGGCGCTCTTCACGGGGCGGACGCTCGGCGCGCTCGCCACGCTCACCGCGAGGCTGGCGCTCTTCGCGCGGCTGGCGTTCTTCACGCGGTTGACGCTCGGTGCGCTCGCCGCGCTCCTCGCGGGGCTGACGCTCCTCGCGCGGCGGGCGCTCGGCGCGCTCCTCACGGGGTTGACGCTCTTCGCGCGGCGGACGCTCGGCGCGCTCTTCACGCGGCTGGCGTTCCTCGCGCGGCGGGCGCTCGGCACGCTCCTCGCGGGGCTGGCGCTCTTCGCGCGGTTGACGCTCGGCGCGTTCTTCACGCGGCTGACGCTCTTCACGGGCAGGACGCTCGGCGCGCTCGCCACGTTCGCCACGCTCGTCGCGGCGACGCTCGCCACGCTCTTTGCGCTCGTCATCGCGGCGGCCACCGTCGCGACCGTCACGGCGACGGTTCTGCTGACGGCCGTTGCGACGCTCGCCCTGGCCTTCGCTGCGCTCGGTGGCCGGCTTTTCGGCGGCTGCCGGCGTCGGCTCGGGCTTGCTGCCGGCGAACAGGCTGACCAGCGACTTCACCAGGCCCTGGAACAGGCTCGGCTCAGGCATGGGCTTGGCGGCTTCGACGACCGGCGCGGCAGCGGCTTGCTGCGGGGCAGGGGTCTGCGGGGAAACGGTCTTCACCGCTGCCTCCTGGCGAACCAGGGTGCGGGTGGCGCTGACCGGCTGGACTTCCTCGTGCTCTTCCGGCGCCATCTCGTAGCTGGCATGGCCGGACAGCAGTTCGGGGTTGTCGTCGCGCAGGCGCTGGACTTCGAAGTGCGGCGTTTCCAGGTGGTCGTCCGGCAGGATGAAGATGCGCGCGCGGGTACGCAGCTCGATCTTGGTGATGGCGTTGCGCTTCTCGTTGAGCAGGAAGGCGGCAACCTGGAACGGCACGCGCGCGCGAACTTCGGCGGTGCGGTCCTTCAGGGCTTCTTCCTCGATCAGGCGCAGGATGGCCAGCGACAGGGATTCGACGTCGCGGATGATGCCTTGGCCGTTGCAGCGCGGGCAGACGATGCCGCTGGTTTCGCCCAGGGACGGACGCAGGCGCTGACGGGACATTTCCAGCAGGCCGAAGCGCGAGATGCGGCCCACCTGTACGCGGGCGCGGTCGGCTTCCAGGGCTTCGCGGACGCGTTCTTCCACGGCGCGCTGGTTCTTCGCCGGGGTCATGTCGATGAAGTCGATGACGATCAGGCCGCCGATGTCACGCAGGCGCAGCTGGCGGGCGATTTCCTCGGCCGCTTCCAGGTTGGTCTGCAGGGCGGTTTCCTCGATGTCGCCGCCTTTGGTGGCGCGCGCCGAGTTGATGTCGATGGACACCAGGGCTTCGGTCGGATCGATGACGATGGAGCCGCCCGACGGCAGCTTCACTTCGCGCTGGAAGGCGGTTTCGATCTGGCTCTCGATCTGGAAGCGGTTGAACAGCGGAACGCTGTCCTGGTACAGCTTCACCTTGCTCGCGTACTGCGGCATGACCTGCTGGATGAAGTTCAGGGCTTCTTCCTGGGCGTCGATGCTGTCGATCAGCACTTCGCCGATGTCCTGGCGCAGGTAGTCGCGGATGGCGCGGATGATGACGTTGCTTTCCTGGTAGATCAGGAACGGGCCGCTGCGCTCGCCGGAGGCTTCCTTGATGGCGCCCCACAGTTGCAGCAGGTAGTCCAGGTCCCATTGCAGCTCTTCGGAGCTGCGGCCCAGGCCCGCGGTGCGGACGATCAGGCCCATGTCGCCGGGAACGGTCAGGCCGTTCAGCGCTTCGCGCAGTTCGTTGCGCTCTTCACCCTCGATGCGGCGGGAGATGCCGCCAGCGCGCGGGTTGTTGGGCATGAGTACCAGGTAACGGCCGGCGAGGCTGATGAAGGTGGTCAGGGCGGCGCCCTTGTTGCCACGCTCTTCTTTCTCGACCTGGACGATGACTTCCTGGCCTTCGCTCAGGACGTCCTTGATGTTGATGCGGCCTTCAGGGTTCTTCTTGAAGTATTCGCGGGAGATTTCTTTGAGGGGGAGGAAGCCGTGGCGCTCGGCGCCGAAGTCGACGAAGGCGGCTTCAAGGCTCGGCTCGATGCGGGTGATGCGGCCCTTGTAGATGTTGGCCTTCTTCTGTTCGCGCGCGCCGGACTCGATGTCCAGGTCGAACAGGCGTTGGCCGTCTACCAGCGCTACACGCAACTCTTCGGGTTGAGTTGCGTTGATCAGCATTCTTTTCATGTAGTACCAATGGTTTCCGGGGCCACCGGAAACGGCGATCGGCACACACGACTCTCACGGTCGGTGCTAAGGCACGTACTCAGGAACGGCGGACCATTCCAGTGTCCAGCGGCAGCAGGATAAATCTGCTGTGCCGCGACTACGTTTCCTGCTTGTTGAGTAAGAACAAGCACTCATCAGGAGGAGGAATCGACTGTCAGAAGCGGACGACAAGTGCGTCTATGTTCAAGGCATGCGTTCAAGGCAAGAACGCAACGCAATCCGACAGTTGTGCATCTCCGCCCTGCACATTTCCCTTAAGAGCCGGGTGCCACTCGCTGAATCCGGGAGCGGGGTTGGCTTTTATCACGGCGACCTTGGCTGCCGTGGTCATGTCTGAAGGCCTGGGTTTCGAGGCGCTGTCGGCGCGAGAATCGCTCGGGCCGTTGCAACGCTTCCGGGGACTGCCTCGTGTCCGTTCAATGTGTTTGCAGGCGGTTGGGGATGGCGATTGCGCGATCATCCGCAGGCCTGGCCACTTTTGGCGGCCTCCCGAATATAGCAGCAATGATTAAGTGCTTCAATTGAATGAAAAATTGTTATTATATCCGGATGACTAATCCCGCCCCTCCGACTTCCGGCGTCCAGCTGCTTGAAGTCGCGCCGGAGTATGCCGGCCAACGAATCGACAATTTCCTCCGCACCCAGCTCAAGGGCGTGCCCAAGACCCTGATCTACCGCATCCTTCGCAAGGGTGAGGTGCGGGTCAACAAGGGGCGCATCAAGCCCGAATACAAGCTGCAGGCGGGCGACGTGGTGCGCGTGCCGCCGCTGCGCCTGGCCGAGCGCGACGAGCCGGTGCCGCTGGCCCAGGGTCTTCTGGAGCGCCTGGAAGCCGCCATCGTATTCGAAGACAAGGCGCTGATCGTGGTGAACAAGCCCACGGGCATCGCCGTGCATGGCGGCAGCGGCCTGAACTACGGCGTGATCGAGGCCTTCCGTCAGTTGCGTCCCGAGTGCAAGGATCTGGAGCTGGTGCATCGCCTGGATCGTGACACCTCCGGTCTGCTGATGATCGCCAAGAAGCGCAGCATGCTGCGCCACCTGCACGACGCCCTGCGGGGCGAGCGCATCGTGGACAAGCGCTACCATGCGCTGGTGCGCGGCAACTGGCCGGCCGCCAAGAAGCAGATCGCCGTGCCGCTGCTGAAGAACAACCTGCGCTCCGGCGAGCGCGTGGTGGAAGTGAACCCCGAGGGCAAGGAAGCGCTGACCGAGTTCAAGGTGCTGCGCCGCTTCGGTGACTTCGCCACCCTGGTGGAGGCGCGCCCGATCACCGGTCGCACCCATCAGATCCGCGTGCACGCCAAGCACGCCGGCCACTCCATCGCTGGCGATCCCAAGTACGGCGACGAAGACTTCTCCCGCGAAATCCGCGAACTGGGCGGCAAGCGGCTGTTCCTGCACTCGGCCTACCTGCGGGTGCCGCTGCCCGACGGCGCGGTGCTGGAGCTGGAGGCGCCGGTGGACGAGGTCTGGCAGCGCACCGTGGAGCGTCTGGATGCGTGACTATTCCCTGCTGATCTTCGATTGGGATGGCACGTTGGTGGACTCCATCGGTCGTATCGTCGAGGCGATGCGCGTTGCCGCGGTCGGTTCCGGTCTGCCGGAGCGCAGCGATGCCGCGATCAAGGGCATCATTGGTCTGGGGCTGCCGGAGGCGATCCAGACGCTGTACCCGGAAGTGGAAGACGGCGAGCCGCTGGAGCGCTTCCGGCGGGATTATGGCGATCACTACCTGAGCCTGGAGGTGCAGCCTTCCCCGCTGTTTCCGGGAGTGGCTGAGGCAATGGCCGAGTTTCGCGATGCGGGCTACCAATTGGCCGTGGCCACCGGCAAGAATCGTCGTGGGCTGGATCGCGTGCTGGCGGGGCAGGGTTGGACCGACTTCTTCGATATCACCCGCGCCGCCGATGAATCGGCGAGCAAGCCCGATCCGCGCATGCTGCATGAGATCCTCAAGCATTGCCGGGTCGATGCGCGCGATGCGCTGATGGTGGGCGATTCGCCGTTCGATCTGGAGATGGCGCGCCGCGCTGGCATGGATTCGGTGGCGGTCGGCTATGGTGCGCAGTCGCTGGAGATCCTGCGGGAGTATGCTCCAACGCTGGAAGTGAACCATTTCAATGAATTGCGCGCCTGGTTGGCCGGGCGTTCGGTTAAACCAGTGCTCGAGGTAGGCAACTGATGTCGGATGAATGGAAGGCGGACGATAGCAAGGCTGCACAAACCACGGCGGGTGACGACAAGAGCTGGAAACTGCTGGAGAAGGCCGTGCTGGCTGGTGTCCAGGAGCAGCGCCGGTCGCGTCGCTGGGGCATCTTCTTCAAGCTGCTGACCTTTGTTTACCTGTTCGGCGCCCTGGCGCTGTTCAGCCCCTTCAGCGGTCTGTCCAAGTCGGCCTCGCGCAGCGCCAGCCATACGGCGATGATCGAGGTGAAGGGCATGATCGCGGACAACGAGCCCGCCAGTGCCGACAATGTCGTGGGTGCGCTGCGATCGGCGTTCGAGGATGCCGGCACCAAGGGTGTCGTCCTGCGGATCAACAGCCCGGGCGGCAGTCCGGTGCAGTCGGGTTATATCTACGATGAAATCAAGCGCCTGCGCGGCGAGCATCCGGATATCAAGGTCTACGCGGTCATCAGTGACCTGGGGGCTTCCGGTGCTTATTACATCGCCAGTGCCGCGGATCAGATCTACGCGGACAAGGCCAGCCTGGTCGGCTCCATCGGCGTGACGGCAGCAACGTTCGGCTTCGTCGGCACCATGGAAAAACTGGGCGTGGATCGCCGCGTCTATACCTCGGGCGAGCACAAGGCTTTCCTCGATCCCTTCCAGCCGCCGAAAGCGGATGAGACTGCTTTCTGGCAGCAGGTGCTGGACACCACCCACAAGCAGTTCATTGACAGCGTGAAGAAGGGGCGTGGCGACCGCCTGAAGGACAAGGATCACCCGGAACTGTTCTCCGGCCTGATCTGGTCTGGCGAGCAGGCGCTGCAACTGGGGCTGATCGATGGCCTGGGTAGCACCAGCTACGTGGCGCGCGAGATCATCAAGGAGAAGGAAATCGTGGACTACACCGTCCAGGAGACGGCCTTCGACCGCTTCACCAAGAAGCTGGGCGCCAGTGTCGCCGAGCGTCTGGCACTGTGGATGGGTTTCCAGGGCCCGGCTCTGCGCTGACGTCCTTCCTTATATAAGGAAAGAAAAGGCCCGGCGAATGCCGGGCCTTTGTATTACGGGCGATTCATTTCGACCTTTCGTATCAGGGGACGGATACCTGCTCGGCGAGCAGCATGTCCACCAGGCGGATCAGTGGCAGGCCGACCAGGCTGGTGGCGTCTTCGCCTTCGGTGGCGCGGAACAGGCTGACGCCCAGTCCCTCGGCCTTGAAACTGCCGGCGCAGTCGAAGGGTTGTTCGGCCTCCAGGTAGCGGCGAATGCGGGCTGGGTCGAGGGTGCGGAAATGCACGGTGAACGGGACGCAGTCGACCTGGGCGTTTCCGCTCTGGCTGTTCAGCAGGCATAGGCCGGTGAGAAAGCTGACGCTCTTGCCGCTGGCGTCCTTGAGTTGCTCGGTGGCGCGCTCGATGTCGTGGGGTTTGCCCAGTATCCGGCTGCCATTCACCGCGGCCTGGTCCGAGCCGATGATCAGGTGAGCGGGGTAGCGGTGGGCGAGGGCGCGCGCTTTGCTCTGGGCCAGTCGTTGCACCAGTTGTTCGGCGCGCTCGCCCGGTAGCGGGGTCTCGTCGATGTCGGGACTGGCGCATTCGAATGGCAGGCGCAGGCGCTGCAACAATTCGCGGCGGTAGGGCGAGCTGGAAGCAAGGATCAGGGGTAACATGCGGAATTCCTTCGGAGCGTCCCGGCGATTCTAGCGAAAAGGGCTGTCCATACAGCGGTTTATGGCTAATTTCCTTTGACAGCTTCGGGTGCATCCCTATAATGGCGCGCTTATGTTGAATGGACCGATACCACCTCACGTTGATCCGCGCAAATTGGTAGAGCGCGCCGCCACCCTCGAGGGTGAGCTGCCGATCGCCAAGATGCCACGTCTCAACGAGCAACTGACCAGCAGTGATGGCAAGATTCACGCGAAGTTTTCCTTCTTCCGTGATGAGCAGAAGCTGGCGGTCATGCACGTCGAACTCGACGCCGAGGTGAGCATGGTATGCCAGCGCTGTCTCGAGCCGGCCAACTTCCATGTGGGTGGTGAGTACGATTACGTCATCATCCCGGAAGGCAAGTCGATCGATGATCTGCCCAGTGGCTACGATGCGCTGGAAGTGGGGGATGACCCCATCGACCTGACCTCGCTGGCCGAGGACGAGTTGCTGCTCGCCTTGCCCATCGTGCCGGTCCATGACCCTGAGGATTGCCAGCAGCCGGTGGGATACGCTACAGCGCCCGAACCGAGCGAGAACGTCGAAGAGCGGCCCAATCCGTTCAGCGTACTGGCGCAGTTGAAGCGTGACCCAAACGTTTAGGAGTTAATCAATCATGGCTGTTCAGCAGAACAAAAAATCCCGTTCCGCTCGTGACATGCGTCGTTCGCACGATGCCCTGGACGCGAACGCTCTGTCCGTGGAAAAGAGCACCGGTGAAGTTCACCTGCGCCACCACGTCTCCCCGGACGGTTTCTATCGCGGCCGCAAGGTCGTAGACAAAGGCTCTGACGAGTAATCTTTGTCCGCACCAATCATCGCGATTGATGCAATGGGTGGGGACTACGGTCCCCACTGCATTGTTCCGGCCTGCATTTCCTTTCTGGCCGAATATGCTTCCCTCCAGCTGGTCCTCGTCGGCCAAGCCTCTCTGATAGAAGAACACCTGCGCGGCCTGTCTCCGGCCGAACGCCAGCGTCTTCACGTCCACCACGCCAGCGAAGTCGTCACGATGGATGAACGTCCGTCCCAGGCGCTGCGTGGCAAGCCCGATTCCTCCATGCGTGTTGCCCTCGAACTGGTTCGTGATGGCAAGGCCCATGCCTGCGTCAGTGCCGGCAATACCGGCGCGCTGATGGCGCTGTCCCGCTACCTGCTCAAGACGCTTCCCGGCATCGATCGCCCGGCGATGGTCACCGCCGTGCCGACACAGACCGGCCATTGCCACCTGCTCGACCTGGGGGCGAATGTCGACTGCAGTGCCGAGCATCTCTACCAGTTCGCCGTCATGGGTGCCGTGGCGGCGGAAGCGCTGGGCAAGAGCAATCCTCGGGTCGCGCTGCTGAACGTCGGTACCGAAGACATCAAGGGCAACCAGCAGGTGAAGCTGGCGGCGAACCTGCTGCAGCAGGCGCGTGGTGTGAACTACATCGGCTACATCGAAGGTGACGGCCTGTATCGCGGCCTAGCCGATGTGGTGGTGTGCGATGGGTTCGTCGGCAACATTCTGCTCAAGTCCAGCGAAGGGTTGGCGGCCATGGTCGCGGCGCGTCTGGAGGCGTTGTTCAATTCCAGCTTGCCGGCCAAGGCGGTCGGCCTGATGGCGATGCCGTGCCTGCGCCGCCTGCGCGGCGATCTCACGCCATCCCAGCACAATGGTGCGAGTTTCCTGGGGTTGCAGGGCATCGTGGTGAAGAGTCACGGCAGTGCGAAGGAGGAGGGCATCCAGAGCGCCCTGCGTCGTGCACTGCTGGAAGTGCGTGAGAATCTGCCCCAGCGGCTGCATGGGCGGCTGGAACATCTGCTCTAATGTGACCGCGGTCGCCAGACCGTCATCCAACTGTCAGTTCAATACGCCAGGCTCTCGCCGGCGTTATCCATTTGACGACACAGACAAAAGGGACCTGTTGCAATGTCCGCATCCCTCGCCTTCGTATTTCCCGGCCAAGGTTCGCAGTCGCTCGGCATGCTTGCCGAGCTGGGCGCCCAGCACGCCATCGTGCGCGATACCTTTGCCGAAGCTTCCGCCGCTCTTGGTTATGACCTCTGGGCCCTGGTGCAGGAAGGTCCGGAAGAGCGCCTGAACCAGACCGACAAAACCCAGCCCGCCATCCTCACGGCCTCCATCGCCCTGTGGCGTCTGTGGCAGGCCGAAGGTGGCGTGCAGCCGGCCTACGTCGCCGGCCATAGCCTGGGCGAATACTCCGCGCTGGTTGCCGCCGGCAGTCTGGCCTTCGCCGATGCGGTGAAGCTGGTGGAGCGCCGTGGCCAGCTGATGCAGGAAGCCGTGCCGGCCGGCACGGGCGGCATGGCCGCCATCCTCGGGCTGGAAGATGCTGATGTCCTCGCTGCCTGCGCCGAAGCGGCCCAGGGTGAGGTGGTCAGTGCCGTGAATTTCAACGCGCCCGGTCAAGTGGTGATCGCGGGGGCGGCCAAGGCCGTCGAGCGCGCCATCGAAGGCTGCAAGGCGCGTGGCGCCAAGCGCGCCGTTGCGCTGCCGGTCAGCGTGCCGTCGCACTGCGAGCTGATGCGTCCGGCCGCCGAGCGTTTCGCCGAGGCTGTCGAAGCCGTTCAGTGGCAACTGCCGCAGATCGCCCTGGTGCAGAACGTCACTGCCCAGGTTCCGGCTGATCTGGTTGCGCTCAAGCGCGACCTGCTGGCCCAGCTGTACAGCCCTGTCCGCTGGGTCGAGAGCGTGCAGCTGCTGGCCGAGAAGGGCGTCACCGACCTGGTCGAATGTGGCCCGGGCAAGGTGCTGGCTGGTTTGAACAAGCGTTGCGCCAAGGGCGTGACCACCCACAACCTGGACTCCGCGGACGCCTTCGGCGCAGCCCGCGCGGCCCTGGCGTGAACAGGAGATAAGGCATGAGTCTGCAAGGTAAGGTTGCCCTGGTTACTGGCGCGAGCCGTGGTATTGGCCAGGCCATCGCACTGGAGCTGGGGCGCATGGGCGCGACCGTGGTCGGCACCGCCACCAGCGAATCCGGCGCTCAGAAGATTTCCGAGTACCTCAAGGAAAATGGCATCCAGGGTTCGGGCATGGTCCTGGACGTGTCCAACGACGAGTCCGTGACCGCCGTTGTCGAAGCCATCCAGAAAGAATCCGGTGCGCCGGCCATCGTCGTCAATAACGCCGGCATCACCCGCGATAACCTGCTGATGCGCATGAAAGACGACGAGTGGTTCGACGTCGTCAACACCAACCTCAACAGCCTCTACCGTCTGTCGAAAGCCGTCCTGCGCGGCATGACCAAGGCGCGCTGGGGTCGCATCATCAATATCGGCTCCGTCGTCGGTGCCATGGGCAACGCCGGCCAGACCAACTACGCGGCCGCCAAGGCCGGTCTGGAAGGCTTCACCCGCGCCCTGGCGCGCGAAGTCGGTTCCCGTGCTATCACTGTCAACGCGGTGGCTCCGGGCTTCATCGACACCGACATGACCCGCGAGCTGCCCGAGGCCCAGCGCGAGGCGCTGCTCGGCCAGATCCCGCTGGGTCGACTGGGACAAGCCGAAGAGATCGCCAAAGTGGTAGCATTCCTCGCTTCCGAGGGCGCAGCTTATGTTACGGGTGCCACGGTACCGGTTAATGGCGGAATGTACATGAGCTGATGTGACGAGTTCCTTCGCGGCGATGTCATAAGCGCTGTCTAAAATTCTCCAAGCGTTCACGCTGGAATAGACAGAGCATCTGGGTCGCCGGGAAGGGGCGTCAGCGTTCAGCTTGAAATGCAGAAAACCCTTTCTATACACTTACCCGCAGCCCAGCTGTACGGATTGTCCATAGGAGTGAAAACAAGGTATGAGCACCATCGAAGAACGCGTCAAGAAGATCGTTGCTGAGCAACTCGGCGTTAAGGAAGAAGAAGTTACCAACAGCGCTTCCTTCGTCGAAGACCTGGGCGCCGACTCCCTTGACACCGTTGAGCTGGTGATGGCTCTGGAAGAGGAATTCGAGACCGAAATCCCCGACGAGCAAGCCGAGAAGATCACCACCGTTCAGGAAGCCATCGACTACATCGTTGCCCACCAGGCATAAGACGTAGTCGTCGGTTCCCCGACGAAAGAAGCCGCACGGCCTGCAAAGGCGTGCGGCTTTTCTTTAACGCCGGCATCTGCCGGCGTTATTGCCGTGAAACACATGAGAGGAAGTCACAGTGTCGCGTAGACGCGTAGTCATCACTGGCATGGGAATGTTGTCGCCCCTGGGTGTGGATGTGCCGAGCAGTTGGGAAGGCATTCTCGCCGGGCGCAGCGGTATCGCCCCGATCGAACACATGGACCTGTCCGCCTTTGCCACCCGTTTCGGCGGCTCGGTGAAAGGGTTCGACGTCGAGCAATACATGTCCGCCAAGGAAGCTCGCAAACTCGACCTGTTCATCCAGTACGGCCTGGCCGCCAGCTACCAGGCGGTGCGTGATTCCGGCCTGGAAGTCACCGACGCCAACCGGGAGCGCATCGGCGTTGCCATCGGGTCCGGCATCGGCGGCCTCACCAACATCGAGAACACCTGCCGTTCGCTGTTCGAGCAGGGCCCGCGGCGCATCTCGCCGTTCTTCGTGCCCGGCTCGGTCATCAACATGGTTTCCGGGTTCCTGTCGATCAACCTCGGTCTGCAGGGCCCCAACTACGCCATCACCACGGCGTGCACCACCGGCACCCACAACATCGGCATGGCCGCGCGCAACATCGCCTACGGCGACGCTGACGTGATGGTGGCTGGCGGTTCCGAAATGGCGGCCTGTGGCCTGGGCCTGGGCGGCTTCGGCGCCGCGCGCGCGCTGTCCACCCGCAACGACGAGCCGACCAAGGCCAGCCGTCCGTGGGATCAGGACCGCGACGGCTTCGTGCTGTCCGACGGCGCCGGTGCACTGGTGCTCGAAGAGCTGGAGCACGCCAAGGCCCGTGGCGCCCGCATCTATGCGGAAATCGTCGGCTTCGGCATGAGCGGCGACGCCTTCCACATGACCGCTCCGCCGGAAGACGGCGCCGGTGCCGCACGCTGCATGAAGGCGGCGCTGCGCGATGCCGGGCTGAACCCCGAGCAGGTCGACTACATCAACGCCCACGGCACCTCGACGCCGGCCGGCGACATCGCGGAAATCTCCGCGGTGAAGTCGATCTTCGGCGACCACGCCTACCAGCTGTCGATGAGTTCCACCAAGTCCATGACCGGCCACCTGCTGGGCGCGGCCGGTGCGGTGGAGGCGATCTTCAGCGTGCTCGCCCTGCGTGATCAGGTGGCCCCGCCGACCATCAACCTGGACAACCCCAGCGAAGGCTGCGACCTCGACCTGGTCGCCCATCAGGCCAAGGAACGTCCGATCGACGTCGCCCTGTCCAACTCCTTCGGCTTTGGTGGCACCAACGGCTCCCTGGTGTTCCACCGGTTCCACGGCTGATGCTGAGCTGGATCGACGGCCAGAGCGCCGAGGCCCTGTCCGCGCGTGATCGCGGGCTGGCCTACGGCGACGGGCTGTTCGAGACCATCCGTGTGTCCGCAGGCCGTCCGCGCCTGCTGGCCCGCCATCGGGCGAGGCTGGAGGAGGGCGTCCGCCGTCTCCGCCTGCCAGTCTCTCTCGATCTCGTCGAAGACGAACTCCTGCGCTTCTCTGCCTTGCTCGGCGACGGCGTCGCCAAGTTGATGCTGACCCGTGGCGAGGGCGCGCGCGGTTATGCGCCGCAGGCCGACGCACAGGTGCGCCGACTGCTGCTGGCCTCGCCCGCGCCGGCCTACCCGGTGACGAACCGCGAGGAGGGCGTCACGCTCTTTCCCTGCGCCACACGGCTGGCCGAACAACCCTTGCTCGCCGGGCTCAAGCACCTCAATCGCCTGGAGCAGGTGCTGGCCCGCGCCGAGTGGAGCGACCCGGCCTTCGCCGAAGGTTTGATGCGCGATGTGTCCGGACGCGTCATCGAGGGCGTGTTCAGCAACCTGTTCCTGGTGAAGCAGGGCGAGTTGCTCACCGCCGAACTCAGCCGCTGCGGCGTCGCCGGGGTGATGCGCGCGGAGATCATCGAACGCGCGCGTGACCTGGGTTGGCCGGTCATCGTCCGCGATATCGAGCACGGCGAACTGGCGCAGGCCGATGAGGTCTTTTTGTGCAACAGTCTCTACGGTATCTGGCCGGTGCGCGGCGTGGCCGAGTTCGCTTGGCCGGTCGGGCCGCTGACCCGTAAACTGCAGGGCCAACTCCGCGAACTTCTGGATTCCTGATACGTGATGCGCAAATTGCTGGTGCTGCTGGAAGGCGGCCTGCTGCTGGCCGGGCTCATGCTGGGCCTGGCGGCCTGGGAGCAGCACCGTGCGCTGCAGCAACCGCTCCAGCTCACCGAAGAGCGTCTGCTGGACGCTCCCAGCGGCGCCACGCCGGGCCGCCTGCTGACCCGCCTGGAGGATGAAGACGTCCTGCATGGTGGTTTCTGGCTGCGTCTCTACTGGCGCTTCAACCTGGCTGGCGAGGCGCTGCACAGCGGCGAATACCGCCTGATGCCCGGCATGACCGCCGCCCAGTTGCTCGACCTGTGGCGCGAAGGCGAAGTGGTGCAGTACGGCCTGACCCTGGTCGAAGGCTGGAACTTCCGCCAGGTGCGCGAACTGCTCGCTCGCCAGCCCAAGCTGGACCAGACGCTGAACGGCTTGAGCGACGCCGACGTCATGGCCAGGCTGGGCAAGCCGGGCGTCTTCCCCGAAGGCCGCTTCTTCCCCGATACCTACCGCTTCGTCCGCGGCACCAAGGATGTCGACATCCTCAAGCACGCCTTCCAGCGCATGGACACCATCCTCGCCGAGGAATGGGACAAGCGCGCCCAGGACCTGCCCTACAAGGATTCCTACCAGGCCCTGATCATGGCCTCTCTGGTGGAGAAGGAAACCGGCGTACCCCAGGAGCGCGGGCAGATTGCCGGCGTCTTCGTGCGCCGCCTGCAGAAGAACATGCTGCTGCAGACCGACCCGACCGTCATCTACGGCATGGGCGAGCGCTACGCCGGCAAGATCACCCGCGCCGACCTGCGCACGCCGACCCCCTACAACACCTACGTGGTCGCCGGCCTGCCGCCGACGCCCATCGCGCTGCCCGGCCGCGAGGCGATCCATGCCGCGCTCAACCCCGTTGAGGGGCAGAGCCTGTACTTCGTCGCCCGCGGCGATGGCAGCCACACCTTTTCCGACAACCTCGACGACCACAACAAGGCCGTCCAGGAGTTCCAGATCAAGCGCCGCGCCGACTACCGTTCCAGCCCGGCGCCCATTCCGCTGCCGGCGCCCATGCCGGCACCGGACGCCCCCGCCGCCGACGCACCGTCGGCGCCGCAAGACAAGGAGTGAGCCGAGTGACCGGCCTGTTCATCACCCTGGAAGGCCCCGAAGGCGCGGGCAAGAGCACCAATCGCGAGTACCTGGCCGAGCGCCTGCGCGAGCGTGGCATCGAAGTCCAGCTGACCCGCGAACCCGGCGGCACACCGCTGGCCGAGCGCATTCGCGAGCTGCTGCTGGACCCGAGCGATGAGCCGATGGCCGTGGATACCGAATTGCTGCTGGTCTTCGCCGCACGCGCGCAGCACATCGCCCAGGTAATCCGCCCGGCCCTGGCGCGCGGCGCCGTGGTGCTCTGCGACCGCTTTACCGATGCGACCTACGCCTACCAGGGCGGCGGTCGCGGCCTGCCAGTGGAGCGTATTGCCCAGCTGGAGAGCTTCGTCCAGGGCGACCTGCGTCCGGACCTGACGCTGGTCTTCGACCTGCCGGTGGAGATCGGCCTGTCCCGCGCGGCGGCCCGTGGCCGGCTGGACCGTTTCGAGCAGGAAGGCCGCGCCTTCTTCGAGGCGGTGCGCGCTACCTACCTGGATCGCGCCCGGGCCGAACCGGCGCGCTACCACGTGCTCGATGCCGCCCAGTCGCTGGCCGCGGTGCAGCGCGACCTCGATGGTTTGCTGCCGACCCTGCTGGAGCGCCTGAATGGCTGACATCTATCCCTGGCAGCAGGGTCTCTGGCAACAGCTCAGCAGCCGCCCGCGCCACGCCCATGCCTATCTGCTGCACGGGCCGGCCGGTATCGGCAAGCGCGTGCTGGCGGAGAACCTCGTGCATCTGCTGCTCTGCCAGCGCCCCGAGGGCGGCAGGGCGTGCGGGCAGTGCAAGGCCTGCCAGCTGCTGGCCGCCGGCACCCACCCCGATTTTTTCCTGCTGGAGCCGGAAGAGCCGGAGAAACCGATTCGCGTCGATCAGGTGCGTGAACTGGTCGAATTCGTGGTGCAGACCGCGCAACTGGGCGGGCGCAAGGTGGTCCTGCTGGAGCCCGCCGAGGCGATGAACCTCAATGCCGCCAACGCGCTGCTGAAAAGCCTCGAAGAGCCCTCTGGCGATACCGTGCTGCTGCTCATCAGCCACCAGCCCAGCCGGCTGCTGCCGACCATCAAGAGCCGCTGCGTGCAGCAGGCGTGCCCGCAGCCGACCGCCGAGCAGGCGCGCACCTGGCTGGCAGCCTCGCTGCCGGAGGAGTCGTCCGACGCGCTGGACGAATTGCTGGTGCTGGCCGGCGGCTCGCCGCTGACCGCGCTGCGCCTGCATGGCCAGGGCGTACGCGAGCAGCGCGCGCAGGTGGTGGAGGGCGTGAAGAAGCTGCTCAAGCAGCAGGTTGCCCCAGGTCAGTTGGCCGAAAGCTGGAACGGCGTACCCTTGCCGCTGTTGTTCGACTGGTTCTGCGACTGGGCGCTGCTGATCCTGCGCTACCAGTTGGCGCGTGACGAGGACGGCCTGGGCCTGACCGATATGCGCAAGGTCGTACAGTATCTCGCCGAAAAATCGACTCAGCCCAAGGTGCTGGCCATGCAGGACTGGTTGCTGATGCAACGGCAGAAGGTCCTCAACAAAGCCAACCTCAACCGTGCCTTGCTTCTCGAAGCGCTGCTCGTACAGTGGGCAAGTCTCCCCGGGCCGGGCTAGAATCCGGCCATCGGAAAATACTGCCAGGATAGCTGAATGAGCTTGCCACCTAATCTGGGTCCGCGTAACGGAATCCTGTCCCTGACCATCAAGGACAAGTCCGTGCTGTATGCTGCCTACATGCCGTTCATCCGCAACGGTGGGCTGTTCATTCCGACCAACAAGACCTACAAGCTGGGCGATGAGGTCTTCATGTTGCTCAACCTGATGGACGAGCCGGAGAAGATCCCGGTGGCGGGCAAGGTGGTCTGGATCACCCCCAAGGGCGCCCAGGGCAACCGCGCCGCCGGTATCGGCGTGCAGTTCAACGATGGCGACAACACCGCGCGCAACAAGATCGAGACCTACCTTGCCGGCGCGCTGAAGTCGGACCGTCCGACCCACACCATGTAGAATTGGCAGGCCTTACCGTCTGCAGACACGAAGCGCCCAATCGGGCGCTTCGTCATTTTCCGGAGAGTGTTTTCATGCTGGTCGATTCCCACTGCCACCTCGATCGCCTCGATCTCGCCGCCCATGACGGGTCGCTGGATGCTGCACTGGATGCCGCCCGCGCGCGCGGCGTCAGCCAGTTCCTGTGCATCGGCGTGAGTGCGGACAACGCCAGGGCAGTGAAGGATCTGGCCGAGCGCTACGCCGACGTGCACTGCTCGGTGGGCGTCCATCCGCTGGATCTGGAGCCGGGAGCGGCACCGGCGCTGGACTGGCTGCTGGGCGAGCTGAACCACCCGCGCGTGGTGGCCATTGGCGAGACCGGCCTGGACTATCACTACGAGCCCGAAGCCGCCGAGCTGCAGCAGGAGGCCTTCCGCCTGCACCTGGAGGCCGCCAGGCTCACCGGCAAGCCGGTCATCGTGCATACCCGCGAGGCCCGCGCCGATACCCTGGCGCTGCTGCGCGAGGCCGCGCTGCCGCAGGCCGGCGTGCTGCACTGCTTCACCGAGGATTGGGAAATGGCCAAGGCGGCGCTGGATATCGGCTTCTACATCTCGCTGTCGGGCATCGTCACCTTCCGCAATGCCGAACAACTGCGCGAGGTGGCGCGCCAGGTGCCGGTGGATCGCCTGCTGGTGGAAACCGATTCGCCCTATCTCGCGCCGGTGCCGCACCGCGGCAAGCCGAACCTGCCCGAGTACGTGCGCGAGGTCGCGGAGTACCTGGCGGTGCTGCGCGGTGTGAGTTTCGAGACCCTGGCCGAGCAGACCACCGCCAACTTCCGCCGGCTGTTCCCCCTCGCCACCTGATGGTGTCGGTGCGGATACTTTTCCTGCGCGCAAAAAAAACCCGGGTTCTGGGGGGATGAATCCGGGTCAAGACCATTAGGAGTGTAACAATAAGGTACGCGATCCTCGGTACCTTTACCGGCGGGGCACTTGGGGGGAGATGCCGCGCACCGGTATCTACAAGTATTGGTCAAGATGCGGCGGCTGCCACAGGGTGCCCGCTGTTTTTTAAACGGATTTGGAATACATCACACCGGGCTGAGCAGCTTTCTCGGCTGCATCGGGGTTATTGCGCCGCCAAAGCCCCGATCAGCGCCAGGGTTTCCTCGATCAGCGTCTCGCTGGTGTAGAAGTGCGGTGAGAAGCGGATGCCCGCGCCGCGCTGGATGCACACCACCTGCTCGGCGCGCAGGCGCTCCAGCAGTCGGGCGTTGTCCCAGCCGGCCAGGCTGAAGGTCAGGATGCCGGCGCGCCGCACCGGGTCCAGCGGGCTGTGCAGCGAAGCGCCGCCGATGCGGGCCAGGCCGTCCTGCAACTGCTGCACGCGCGCCCGCACCAGTTCACCCACCGTTGCCATGCCGACCTCTTCCAGCAGGCTCAGGCTGGCTTCCAGCGCCACGGCGCCGAGCATGTTCGGGCTGCCGCATTCGAAACGCCGCGCGCTGCGTGCCGGCTGCCAGTCGGCCAGGTCGTAGTTGCCGGCGTTTTCCAGCATATGCCAGCCATACTCCTGCAGCGCCAGTTGTTCGCGCTCGGCGGCGCGGCAATAGAACACACCCAGGCCTTCCGGGCCGAGCATCCACTTGTGGCCATCGGCCATGGCGAAGGCACAGTCATATGCCTGGACGTCGAAGGGCAGGGCGCCCAGCTGCTGGATGGCGTCGATGCAGTACAGCACGCCACGCTGGCGGCAACCGGCGCCCAGGCGCTCCAGGTCCAGGCGCAGCCCGCTGGCGTATTGCACGGCGCTGACGGACATCAGGCGCGTGCGGGGCGTGCAGGCGGCCAGCAGGTTGCCCTCGGGGTCGGCTCCTTCCAGGCTGACCTGGATGACTTCCACGCCGCGCGGCTTCAGCGCTTCCCAGACGACGCGGTTGGAGGGGAACTCCTGGTCGCTGATCACCACCTGGTCACCGGCGCGCCAGTCCAGGCCGAAGGCGACGAACGACAGGGCCTCGGAGGTGTTCTTCACCAGCGCGATGTCGCCCGTGCTCTGGGTGTTCACCAGGCGCATCAGGCGCTCGCGCAGGCGTTTCTCGAGGGTCAGCCACTTCGGGTAGTCGCGGGCGCCCTGCAGGATATTCTCCTGGGCGAACGCGGCGACAGCGTCTGCCGCGCGCTTTGGCCAGGGGGCGACGGCGGCGTGGTTCAGGTAGCGCAGGCCGCTTTGTTGGGGAAACTCGGAAGAAAAGCTAATCATGTCGGATGATCCGTGCAATTTGGCGCTGAATAGGCATAATACGCGGCTTCGAATTTTGACTATTTTTGACCGAACAGTCTTTTTATGCAGAAAGAGCCGCGCAAGGTTCGCGAATTCCGTCGTCGCGAACAGGAAATCCTCGACACCGCCCTCAAGCTGTTCCTCGAACAGGGCGAAGACAGTGTCACGGTCGAAATGATCGCCGATGCGGTGGGCATCGGCAAAGGCACGATTTACAAGCACTTCAAATCCAAGGCGGAAATCTACCTGCGCCTGATGCTGGATTACGAGCGCGATCTGGCCGATCTCTTCCATTCCGAAGACGTCGCCCGCGACAAGGAGCGCCTGTCGCGCGCCTATTTCGAGTTCCGCATGCGTGACCCGCAGCGCTACCGCCTGTTCGACCGCCTGGAAGAAAAGGTGGTGAAGACCAGCCAGGTCCCGGAGATGGTCGAGGAACTGCACAAGATCCGCGAATCCAACTTCGAGCGCCTGAGCCAGCTGATCAAGGAACGCATCGCGGCGGGCAAGCTGGAAGACGTGCCGGCGTACTTCCACTACTGCGCGGCCTGGGCGCTGGTGCACGGCGCCGTGGCGCTGTACCACTCGCCGTTCTGGCGCGAAGTGCTGGAGGACCAGGAGGGCTTCTTCCAGTTCCTCATGGACATCGGCGTGCGCATGGGCAACAAGCGCAAGCGCGACGGCGATACACCGGCCGCCTGAGTCGCCATTCAGGGGGCCCATCGTCGTGAACGCGACAGGGCCCGGGGTGTGGGTGGGGATATACTGGTATGAGTGATCTCCACCGGAGCCCAGCATGATTGTCGACCGCCAGGGCAGGCGCTTTCGCAACCTGCGCGTCAGCCTGACCGCCGCCTGCAACTACGCCTGCACCTACTGCGTGCCGGACGGCAAGCGCCTGGTTGCCGCGCAGGACGAGCTGCCGGCCGATTCGCTGGTGCGCGGCGTCGCCTATCTCATGGAGGCCGCCGGTATCGAGCGCCTGCGGGTCACCGGCGGCGAGCCGCTGGTGAGCCCGAAACTGGATGCCTTCCTGCAGGGCGTCAGCCGGCTCGGTCTGCAGGACATCGCCATCACCACCAACGGCCAGCTGTTGTCGAAAAAGCTGCCGCTGCTGCTGGACTGCGGCATCCGCCGCCTGAATGTCTCCCTCGATACCCTGGATGCCGATGCCTTCCGGCGCATCGCCCGTGGCGGCGACCTCGCTACCGTGCTCAAGGGGCTCGACGAGGCCCGTGCCGCGGGCCTGAAGATCAAGCTGAACATGGTGCCGCTGCGCGGTCAGAACCTCGACCAGGTGGTGCCGCTGCTGGACTACTGCCTGGAGCACGGCTTCGAGTTGCGGTTCATCGAGCTGATGCGCATGGGCCACCTGGCCCACGATGCGAACGCTTTCCACCAGCAGTTCGTCAGCCTGCAGGAGCTGCTGGAGCGGATCGGCGAGCGGCATCCCTATATCCAGGCCAACGCACCGGTGGATGCCACTGCCATTCGCTATGAAGTGCCGGGGCAGGGCTTCTTCGGCGTGATCGCCAACGAGAGCGTGCCGTTCTGCCGGACCTGCTCGCGGTTGCGCCTGTCGTCCACCGGCTGGCTGCATGGCTGCCTGTCGTCGAGCAACCGCCACTACGTCGGCGACCTGCTGGACAAGCCGCGCCATCAGGCGCTCCCGGCGCTGCAGCGGCTGCTGGTACGCGCCCTGGCGGACAAGCAGGAGGTTGCCTTCTCCGGCGGCGTCACCATCATGAAGATCATCGGCGGCTGAGATCGCCCCCTAACCTGATTAGCCCATGCCCAACGAATTCCCCATTTCCTATATCGAGCCGGTCTTCCGGCCGCCGAGCGAGGCGCACTCGCTGATTCTGCCGGTGACCAACGGCTGCTCCTGGAACCAGTGCGGCTTCTGCGAGATGTATACGCAGCCGCAGAAGAAATTCCGCGCCCGTGACGAGGCCGATGTGCTGGAAGAGATTCGCCGCTGCGGTGAGCGCCTGATTGTCCAGCGGGTGTTCCTGGCCGACGGTGATGCGCTGGTGCTGCCGACACGACGGCTGCTCAACATCCTGCGCGCAATCCGCGAGCACATGCCCGAGGTGGACCGCGTTTCCAGCTACTGCCTGCCGCGCAACCTGCGCAAGAAGTCAGTGGAAGAACTGAAGGAGCTGGCCGACGCCGGCCTGCGCATGGCCTATGTGGGCGCCGAGTCCGGCGACGACGAGGTGCTGACGCGGGTGAACAAGGGCGAGACCTATGCCTCCACGCTGGATGCCCTGCGCAAGCTAGGCGAGGCGGGGATCAAGCGCTCGGTGATGATCCTCAACGGCCTGGGCGGGAGCACCCTGAGCGCCCAACACGCCGACAATTCGGCGCGCCTGATGAACGAGGCGCAGCCGGAGTTCCTTTCCACCCTGGTCGTTAGCTTCCCGACCGGTGAAGAGCGCTTGCGTGCCGGCTTCCCGGACTTCCAGCCGCTGACACAGGCCGAGCTGTTCGTCGAGGTCGAGCGCCTGCTCAGCGCGCTGGAGCTGCGCGACACGGTGTTCCGCAGCGACCACGCCTCCAACTACCTGGTGCTCAAGGGCACGCTGGGGGCGGACAAGGCGAAGCTGCTCACCCAGGTGCGCCAGGCCATCGAGCAGCCGCAACGTGCGCATCTGCGTCAGGAATGGCAGCGCGGCCTGTGATGGCGCGGAAGCTGCATTGCTTGCCCGAATGCCGGTTTTTCGTCGCCGGCTCCGGAGACCCTGCATGCGCCACCTGATACTGATCCTTGCCTTCGCCGCCCTGGGCGGTTGCATGACCCCCAACGACTTGGCCGACGGCACCGATTACTACCTGCGCGACGCGGGCTTCCTCGACCACAGCCAGACGCGCCGCACCTCGAACTGGCGCCTGCAGCAGGACTCCTTCATCTACATTGCCCAGGGCCCATTCGTACCGCCGGGCCATCCCTATGCGCGGCCCAACGTGGTGGCGGAGGAGGCGTTCAACGGTTTCGTCCAGTACTTCCCGCTGGTGCGCCGGGCCAAGAGTCCGCTCGGGCTGGAGGGGGCGATGCAGGAGGCTCGCGCGGCAGGCGCCAATTATCTGCTGTATACGCGCTTCGCCCGTGGGGAGGACAATGCCGGGACCTACGAGCAGTACGAAGACACCGATAACGCCGTGGGGCGCGACCGCAGTGTGATCCAGGTGATGCTGATCGAAACCGACAACCGCTACCTGGTGGACAGCGCGACCATCCGCAGCCGCGGCGGTTTTCTGACATTCTATGACGCCAGCCCCGAGGACCTGATCGGGCGCCCGCTGGAAGACTATGCCCGCAGCCTGCTGGGGGTGAAGACGCGAGAGGAGTACCAATGACTGATCCACAGAGCCAATCGGACCGGGCCGGCAACCTGCTGGCGCAGATTCCCGCCAGCAAGGACAAGGGACTGCCGCCGGTGCATCTGTGGAACCCCGATTGCTGCGGCGATATCGACATGCGCATCGCCCGCGACGGCACCTGGTATTACCTGGGCACGCCGATCGGTCGCAAGCCGATGGTGCGGCTGTTCTCCACCATCATCCGCCGCGACGGCGACGAGTATTTCCTCGTGACGCCGGTGGAGAAATGCGGCATCACCGTGGATGACGCGCCCTTCGTCGCAGTGACCCTCGCGGTCGAAGGCGAGGGCGAACAGCAGGTGCTGCGCTTCACCACCAATGTCGAGGACGACGTGGTGGCCGATGCCGCGCATCCGATCCGTGTCGAGCTGGACCCGCAGACCCAGGAGCCGTCGCCTTATGTGCTGGTGCGGGTAAACCTGGAGGCGCTGATCCACCGCAACGTGTTCTACCAGTTGGTGGAACTGGCGGTTCCACGCATGATCGACGGCGTTGAATGGCTGGGTGTCTGGAGTTCGGGGGAGTTCTTCCCCATCGCGCCGCAGCCGTGACCCGGCGGTCGGCACGCGTCCGGTAGTTCGGTTACGGCTTCGCTACAACTTTTTCGAACTTGCAAAAAGGCTCCCGAGGGAGCCTTTTTCGTTACCGCCAACGTTCTTACATGTTGGGGTAGTTCGGACCACCGGTGCCTTCCGGGGCAACCCAGGTGATGTTCTGGGCCGGGTCCTTGATGTCGCAGGTCTTGCAGTGCACGCAGTTCTGGGCGTTGATCTGGAAGCGCTTGCTGCCGTCGTCGTTGCTCACCACTTCGTACACGCCGGCCGGGCAGTAACGCTGCGCGGGCTCGTCGTAGAGCGGCAGGTTCTTCTCGATCGGGGTGTTGGGGTCGGTCAGCTTCAGGTGGATCGGCTGGTCTTCCTCGTGGTTGGTGTTAGACAGGAACACCGAGGAGAGCTTGTCGAAGCTGATTTTGCCGTCCGGCTTCGGATAGTCGATCTTCGGTGCTTCGCTGGCCTTCTTCAGGGTCGCGTAGTCCGGGGTCGTATCGTGCAGGGTGAACGGGATCTTGCCGCCGAAGATGTTCTGGTCGATGAAGTTGAACGCACCGCCACCGATGGCGCCGAACTTGTGCATCGCCGCGCCGAAGTTACGGCTGCGGAACAGCTCGTCGTACAGCCAGCTGCCCTTGAACGCATCGACGTAGTTGTTCAGCACGTCGCCGCCTTCGCGGCCGGCGAACAGCGCTTCGGCCACCGAGTCGGCGGCCAGCATGCCGGACTTCATGGCGGTGTGGCTGCCCTTGATCTTGGCGAAGTTCAGGGTACCCAGGTCGCAACCGATCAGCGCGCCGCCGGGGAAGACCATCTTCGGCAGCGAGTTCAGGCCGCCCTTGCAGATGGCGCGAGCGCCATAGGCCACGCGCTTGCCACCTTCCAGGTACTGCTTGATCACCGGGTGGTGCTTGTAGCGCTGGAACTCGTCGAACGGCGACAGGTGCGGGTTGGTGTAGGACAGGTCGATGATCAGGCCGACCACCACCTGGTTGTTTTCCAGGTGATAAAGGAAGGAGCCGCCCGGGTTGTCGTCGTTCAGCGGCCAGCCGGCGGTGTGCACCACCAGGCCCTGCTCGTGCTTGGACGGGTCGATATCCCAGATTTCCTTGATGCCGATGCCGTAGTGCTGGGCGTCGGCTTCGCTGTCGAGCTTGTACTTCTTGATCAGTTGCTTGCCGATGTGGCCACGGCAGCCTTCTGCGAACAGGGTGTACTTGGCGCGCAGCTCCATGCCGGGGGTGTAGTAACCCTCTTTCGGGTTGCCTTCGCGGTCGACGCCCAGGTCACCGGTGATGATGCCGCGCACTACGCCATTCTCGTCGATCAGCGCTTCCTGAGCGGCGAAGCCCGGGTAGATCTCGACGCCCAGGCCTTCGGCCTGCTGGGCCAGCCAGCGGCACAGGTTGCCCAGGGAGATGATGTAGTTGCCTTCGTTGTGCATGGTCTTGGGCACGAAGAAGTTCGGCACCTTGGCCGCCGCTTCCGGGCTCTTGAGCACATAGATGTCGTCGCGCTTGACGGGGGTGTTGAGCGGCGCTTCGAGTTCCTTCCAGTTGGGGAACAGCTCGTTCAGCGCGCGGGGCTCGAACACGGCGCCCGAGAGAATGTGGGCGCCCACTTCGGAACCCTTCTCGACCACACAGACGCTGATTTCCTGACCGGCGTCGGCGGCCTTCTGTTTCAGTCGGCATGCGGCGGACAGACCGGCAGGGCCGGCGCCGACGATGACGACGTCGAATTCCATAAATTCGCGTTCCACTATCGATCTCTCCTGAATCAAGGCTCTGGGCATTTTGTAGGTATTGGGATGGGCGTGCCCCCACCCAGTAAGAGCGGGGCGCATTATAGCTAGACCTGTTGCTATATCTAAACCCTTTATCGGTCACAATACAAACGTTTGTTTGAATCGCGCGTAACCCTGATAGAATCGGGGTCCGCGGCTTATGAAGGGGTATTTTCGTGTATTGACCCGCCCGGTCGATGCGGTCAAGATACCTGCGGTTTTGCGGTCGCGTTGCGCTGGATGTAGTCGCAGATGGCGTGCACTACCAGCCAGGCCTGTCTGGCGACATTCCTATTCACCGGAGAATAACGAGGAATCCATGAAGGTTCTTGTAGCTGTCAAACGAGTGGTTGACTATAACGTCAAGGTCCGCGTCAAGGCGGACAACTCCGGCGTCGATCTCGCCAACGTCAAGATGTCCATGAACCCCTTCTGCGAAATCGCCGTGGAAGAGGCCGTCCGCCTGAAAGAGAAAGGCGTCGCCACCGAGATCGTTGCGGTCTCCGTCGGCCCGACCGCTGCCCAGGAGCAACTGCGTACCGCGCTGGCGCTGGGTGCTGATCGCGCCATCCTCGTCGAATCCAACGACGAACTGAATTCCCTGGCTGTCGCCAAGGCCCTGAAAGCCATCGTCGATAAAGAGCAGCCGCAGCTGGTCATCCTCGGCAAGCAGGCCATCGACAGCGACAACAACCAGACCGGCCAGATGCTGGCTGCGCTGACCGGCTACGCG
>NZ_JBLUQC010000016.1:0-158925 GCF_048068435.1 Pseudomonas sp. NY15437 | reverse complement strand
CGCGTAGCCGGTCAGCGCAGCCAGCATCTGGCCGGTCTGGTTGTTGTCGCTGTCGATGGCCTGCTTGCCGAGGATGACCAGCTGCGGCTGCTCTTTATCGACGATGGCTTTGAGGGCCTTGGCGATGGCCAGGGAGTTCAGTTCGTCGTTGCTCTCGACCAGCACCGCGCGGTCGGCTCCCAGCGCCAATGCGGTACGCAGTTGTTCCTGCGCGCCATTGGGGCCAACCGAGACCACCACGATCTCGCTGGCGACGCCTTTCTCTTTCAGGCGAACGGCCTCTTCCACGGCGATTTCGCAGAAGGGGTTCATGGACATCTTGACGTTGGCGAGATCGACGCCGGAGTTGTCCGCCTTGACGCGGACCTTGACGTTGTAATCGACCACGCGCTTGACGGCTACGAGGATTTTCATGGGAACTCCTGAAAAAAACCGGGCCTCGCGGCCCGGAACAAGGGGTGACTCTGGAATGGGTGCAACCTGTAGGAGCGAGCTTGCTCGCGAACAGACCCCGCTGCGGAGCTGTTCGCCAGCCACGGCCAGGTGTCCCCTTTGGTCGTACGAAAAACGGTCCGACCGCCAGCGTTATCCGGACCATCGGCGGATAACGATGGCGCGTGATACGCCCTGCGTTCTGCGGTTGGGTCGGGTTCGCGAGCAAGCTCGCTCCTACAGGTTCCGGCTTGCGCCGCTGCGCTCTTCGTAGGAGCGGCTTGGGTCGCGAACGGTGTCAGGCCGCCTCCATCAACCGGGCGAAGGCCTGCAAGTGATGGTCGTCGTCGCCGAACTGGTGGCTGATCATCACCAGGTGCTTGGCGTAGTGCGAGCCCAGGTATTCGTCGGTCAGGCCGATACCGCCGTGCAGCTGGATGCACTGCTCGGAGATGAAGCGCCCGGCGCGGGTGGCGATGTACTTGGCGGCCGCCAGGGCGCGGCTGCGCTCGGCGCTGTCGGGCTGGTCGGCGACGCAGGCGGCGAGAATCGCCATGCTGCTGGCCTGGTCCAGCTCCGCGCGCATGTCCACCATGCGGTGCTGCAGCACCTGGAAGGAGCCGATGGCCACGCCGAACTGCTTGCGGGTCTTCAGGTAGTCCAGGGTCAGCTCGCAGGTGGCTTCCATCGCGCCCACGGCCTCGGCGCACTGCGCGGCGATGGCGCGGCCCTGCTGGTAGCGCAGCGCGTCAAAGGCCTGTCCCGGTTCGCCCAGCACGCGCTCACTGGCGACGAAGGCGCCGTCCAGGTACAGCTCGCAGGCCTTGAGGCCGTCCGCGGTCGGGTAAACGCGGCGCTTCACGCCGGATTCCGCCGGGTCGAGAAGGAACAGGCCGATACCCTGCTCGTCCTGCTCGCCGCCGGCGACGCGGGCCGACACCAGGATCAGCCCGGCGCTGTGCCCGCCGATCACCGCGACCTTGCGCCCGGAGAGACGCCAGCCGCCGTTCACCGGCTCGGCGCGGGTGGCCACACTGTTCAGTTCGTAATGGCTCTGCGGTTCCTCGAAGGCCACTGCCAGTTGCAGCTCGCCGCTGGCGACGCGGGTCAGCAGCTGGTCCTTCTGCGCGTCGCTGCCCAGCTGGGCCAGCAGGCCGCCGGCGAACACCACCGATTGCAGGTAAGGCTCCAGGCACAGGCCGCGGCCCAGTTCGGTGTGCACCAGCATGCTCTCCACGCCGCCGCCAAAACCGCCGTAAGCCTCGGGCAGAGACACGCCGGTCAGCCCAAGCTCACCGAGTTGGCGCCAGAAGTCGGCGCTGAAACCCAGCTCGCCGCGGCGGTAGGCCTCGCGCTGTTCGAATCCATAGGCGTCACGTACCAGACGCGCCGCCGTGTCTTGCAGCATCTGCTGCTCTTGCGTGAGTTTGAAGTCCATGGTCGGCTGCCTCTCAGAGTCCGAGGTTCACTTTGGAAACGATATTCTTCTGGATTTCGTTGGAACCGCCGTAGATCGACAGCTTGCGCATGATGAAGTACTGGCTGGCGGCGGTGGCGCTGTAGTCGGTGTGCAGCAGGTCACCCGAGCAGGCCTCCATTTCCTCTTCGAGGAACGGCAACGCGTAGGGGCCGACGGCCTTGCGCAGCAGGTGGGTGATGGCCTGGCGGATCTCGGTGCCGCGTACCTTGAGAATCGAGCTTTCCGCGCCGCTGCCACCACCTTCGCGGGCGGCGGCGAGGATGCGCAGGTTGCTCATCTCGGCGGCCATCAGCTGCATCTCCAGCTCGGCGACCTGGGCGCGGAACAGCGGGTCGTCGATCAGCGGCTTGCCGCCCTTGCGCTCGCGCGCCGCGATGGCCTTGAGCTGGCGCAGCAGCTGCTTGGAGAAGCCGATGCCGGCCAGCCCGGTGCGCTCGTGGGTGAGCAGGTACTTGGCGCACGTCCAGCCGTCGTTTTCCTGGCCCACCAGGTTGGAAACCGGCACCTTGACGTTGTCGAAGAAGACTTCGTTGACCTCGTGCTCGCCGTCCAGGGTGATGATCGGGCGCACGCTGATGCCGGGCGTCTTCATGTCGATCAGCAGGAAGCTGATGCCGCGCTGGGCCTTCGCCTGCGGGTCGGTACGCACCAGGCAGAAGATCCAGTCGGCGTGCTGGCCCATGGTGGTCCAGGTCTTCTGGCCGTTGACGATGTAGTGGTCGCCCTCGCGCACGGCGCGGGTCTTCAGGCTGGCGAGGTCGGAGCCCGAGCCCGGCTCGGAATAGCCCTGGGCCCACCAGTGGGTCATGTCGAGGATGCGCGGCAGGAAGTAGGCCTTCTGCTCCTCGGTGCCGAAGTGGATGATCACCGGGCCGACCATCACCGCGCCGAACGGCAGCACGCGCGGCGCGCCGAAGATCGCACACTCTTCCTCGAAGATGTACTTCTGCACCACGCTCCAGCCGGTGCCGCCGTATTCCACCGGCCAGAGGGAGGCGTGCCAGCCGCGATCGTTCAGGGTACGCATCCAGAAGACGTTGTCTTCCTTGGAGAGGCGCTTGCCGAGCTTGACCTTGGCAGCCAGTTCGGCCGGCAGCTTGTCGCGCAGGAAGGCCCGCACTTCCTCACGGAAGGCCAGCTCTTCGGGCGTGTAGTGGATGTCCATCGAGGCGTTCCTCAGACCTGTTGTTCTTGTGGGCCGCTTTCACGGCGGGGGTTCACTGTCGAGTATCGGGACGTGGCGCGGGGCTGGCTGTAGTTCGTTCGGACCAATTTCGGGAGGGATTTTTTATCTTGTTCGGAAAGCAGAAAGCCCGCGCGGCATGGGCCGGGCGGGCTTTCTGTGCTTACCTGATGATTGCGTGCCTGGGCTACCCCCTCACCCCCAGCCCTCTCCCTCAGGGAGAGGGGGCAGCACGTGCCGGCTGACGCATTGGCTTCCTCCTGCACCGAACGGTCCCCTCTCCCTTCAGGGAGAGGGTTTCTCGTAGGAGCGAGCTTGCTCGCGAACAGGAGTCACCGGCCGCACCTACGCATCCGGAAAATCGGGTTCGCGAGCAAGCTCGCTCCTACAGGGTCATTTCCCCGTGGGATGTTCGTAGGAGCGGATCTTATCCGCGAAATCCTGACAGGACGTGCCATGCCCACCCTTCGCGGACAAGGTCCGCTCCTACAAGGGCAGGCACCGCGAACCATGTCCGGTCAGAGCGCCGCCTCGCTCCCCAGCAATGCCGTCACCTGGCTCGATAGCGTCCCGCCGTTGCCATGCAGCAGCGCGATATCGGCCTTCTTCAACTGCCGTTCCCCGGCCTGGCCGCGAATCTGCGTCACCGCTTCGAGGATCAGGAACATCCCGTACATCCCCGGATGCACGCAGGACAGTCCGCCGCCATTGGTGTTCACCGCCAGCTCGCCGCCAGGGGCGATGCGCCCACCCTGGACGAAGCGCCCGCCCTCGCCCTTCGGGCAGAAGCCGAGGTCTTCGAGGAAGAGGATGGTGTTGATGGTGAAGGCGTCGTAGAGCATCACCAGATCAATATCGGCGTGACTCACGCCGGCCATCTGCATGGCCCGCGGGCCGCTTTCCGAGGCGGCGGTGACGGTCAGGTCCGGCATGCACACCACTGAACGGTGCCACTGGGCGCCACCGGCGCCGAGGAAGTACGCCGGTGTGTTCGGCAGATCCCGCGCACGGTCGGCGCGGACCATCACGCAGGCGCCGGCGCCATCGGTCACCAGGCAGCAGTCGGCGGCGCTCAGCGGGTCGCTGACCATCCGCGCGGCCAGCACGTCGTCCATGCTCAGCGGGCCGCGGGCGAAGGCTTCCGGGTTGAGGTTGGCCCAGCCGCGAGCGGCCAGCGCCACTTCCGCCAGTTGCTCGCGGGTGGTGCCGTACTGGTGCATGTGCCGGCTGGCCGCCAGCGCATAGGAGGTGATCGGGTGGCGCGGTTTGTAGGCCGTCTCGTGCCATTGCGGCTCGCTCATCGACACCAGCTTGCCGCCGGCCGTGCGCTGGTTGGAGCCGTAGCAGATCAGCGCCACGTCGCACAGGCCGGCCTGCAGCGCCAGGGTCGCCTGCAGCAGGTGCCACTCGAAGCTGGAACCGCCGACGTTGGTGCCGTCGACGAACCTGGGCTTGATCCCCAGGTACTCGCACACCGACAGCGTCGGGAAGGCATGGGAACTGGTGGCGGAGAACACCGCATCGACGTCGGAGAGTTTCAGCCCGGCATCGGCGATGGCTTTCAGCGACGCCTGGCCGAGCAGTTCCATGGCGCTGAAGCCGTGGGCTTCACCGATGCCGGCGCTGCCGATGCCGACGATGGCGGTCTTGCCACGAAGGGACGTGTTCATGCCTGACCCTCCTCGACCACGTCGAACACCACCAGGGCCTGCCCGTCTTCCTCGATGACCCGCGCCTTCACGCGGCTGCCGATGGGCGCGGTTTCGCGGCCTTCGATGCGCGCCATCATGCGCACGCCTTCGTCGAGATCGATCAGCGCCACGTTGTGGCTGGCATTGCGCGAGCGGTTCACGGTGATGGCGTAGAGGCGCCCGGTGCCGGTGGCCTCGACCCACTCCAGGTCGGTCTCGCCGCTGCCGGGGATGGCCACGCGGGGGTAGAACACATGGCGGCCCGTGGAGGCGCTGCGCTGGAGCATGAAGCGGCCCCGCTGGAGGAACCGCTGGTACTGCGCCTCCGGCCCGATGGGCGCGGCGGCTGGGGAAGTCTCGACCATGACTGGCTCCTGGTTCATGGCGCACGGCCGTGCAGGCTGCGCGTGTTGTTGATGAAGGTGCCCTTGCCGCGCGCCACCAGGGTGTCGCCGTCGAGCAGGTCGCAGCTGGCCACGCTGATGCTGCGGCCGAGCTTGTGGATCTGCACCCGGACCTCGATCCAGCGCCCGAGCAACGCCGGGCTCAGGTAATCCATGTCGAGGTTGATGGTCGCCGGTGGCAATTCAGTTCCGGCGGTGAGCTTGATCGCCGTGCCGAAACCGGTGTCGGCCAGGGTCGCGAGGAAGCCGCCGTGGGCGATACCCAGCGGATTGAGGTGTTCGGGCAGCACCCGCGCGGCCACCCTGCGCAGTTCCACGTTGACGTAGACGCCGCGGCAATGGGTGACGAAGCCCGGCCGTTCCATGGGCTGGAAACCGGCGGGCACGGCGCCCTCCTCCTGGATGAAATCACGGGCACTCATGCGTCGCCCTCCGCGTAGCGCCGGGCCCGCTGCAGGCTGGCCCGGCACTCACTGACCATGCGCTCGAGCAGTTCGGCACAGCTGGGAATGTCGTCGATCAGCCCCACGCATTGCCCGGCGGTGACGATGCCGTCGTCCGCCTCGCCGCTTTCCAGTGCCGCACGGCCGCGGGCGCCGGCCACCAGGTGGCGGATGTCCTCGAACTGCGCGTTGCCGCGCTGTTCGATGCTCACCACCTCCTCGGAGATCGGGTTGCGCAGTACCCGCGCGGTGTTGTGCAGGGTGCGGAAGATCAACCGGGTGTCGCGCTCGGTGGCGCCCACCAGCGCACGCTTGATGTTGTCGTGGATCGGCGCCTCGACGGTGGCGCAGAAGCGCGTGCCCATGTTCACCCCTTCGGCGCCCAGGGCCAGCGCGGCGGCCATGCCTTCGCCATCGGCGATGCCGCCGGACGCGATCACCGGCACCTGCAGGCGCCGTGCCGCCAGCGGGATCAGCACCAGGCCGGGGACGTCGTCCTCGCCCGGATGCCCGGCGCACTCGAAGCCGTCGATGGATACCGCATCCACCCCCAGGCTCTGTGCCTTGAGTGCATGGCGCACGGCCACGCACTTGTGGATCACCGTCATCCCCGCGGCCTTGGCGCGGGCGATGTGCTCGCCGGGGTTGTTGCCGGCGGTCTCCAGCACCTTCACGCCGCTGGCGATGATCACGTCCAGGTAGCGCTCGTAGGGCGGCGGGTTGATCGACGGCAGCAGCGTCAGGTTCACGCCGAAGGGCTTGTCGGTGAGGCGCCGGCAACGCTCGATCTCCTCGCCCAGTGCCTCGGACGTCGGCTGCGTCAGCGCGGTAAGAATGCCCAGGCCGCCGGCGTTGGATACGGCGGCGGCCATCTCGGCGCGACCGACCCACATCATGCCGCCCTGGATGATCGGGTAGCGGATGCCGAGCAGTTCGGTAATACGTGTCTTCATGTCGGTTCTCCGCGATTCACTGGTCGAAGACGATGACCGAGCGCGCCAGTTCGCCTCGGCGCAGCTCGTCGAAACCCTGGTTGATCTGCTCGAGGCTGATGCGCTGGGAAATCAGCTCGTCGAGTTTCAGCCGGCCCTGCAGGTAGAAATCCACCAGCCGCGGCAGGTCCACCGGGAAGCGGTTCGAGCCCATGAATGAGCCCTGGATGCGCCGTTCGGCGAGGAAGTGCAGGCCGCTCAGTTCCAGCTTCACGCCGGGCTTGATCATGCCGATGACCGTGGCGCTGCCGCCGCGCGCGAGCATGGCGAAGGCCTGCTCGGCGGTCTGCTTCAGGCCGATGCATTCGAAGGCGTGCTGCACGCCGCCCCGGGTCAGCTCCAGTACCTGCTGCACGGCGTCGCCGTCGGCGGCATTGATCACGTCGGTTGCGCCGAAGGCCCTGGCCAGCTCCAGCTTCGACTCCAGCCGGTCGATGGCGATGATCCGCCCTGCTCCGGCCAGCGCCGCGCCGTTGATAGTCGACAGGCCGATGCCGCCGCAGCCGATCACCGCCACGGTCTCGCCCGGTCGCACCTGGGCGGTGTTGAACACCGCGCCGGTGCCGGTGATCACTGCGCAGCCGAGCACGGCGGCACGGTCCAGCGGCATGTCGCGGCGGATGGCGACGCAGGCGTTCTCGTGCACCAGCATCTGTTCGGCGAAGGCCGAGAGGTTCATGAACTGGTTCACCGGCTTGAGGCTGGCGACTTCGCTCAGGCGCGGCTCAT
The DNA here is from genome assembly GCF_048068435.1 of Pseudomonas sp. NY15437. NCBI lineage: Bacteria > Pseudomonadati > Pseudomonadota > Gammaproteobacteria > Pseudomonadales > Pseudomonadaceae > Pseudomonas > Pseudomonas sp. NY15437. The sequence continues at coordinate 151,571 of NZ_JBLUQC010000016.1, read as the reverse complement.
CGTTCTTGCCGCGCTTGGTTTCCGGCGACACGCACAGCGACAGGTGCCCGGAAACGCAGTGCGGGCAGTGCCCGCAGAAGGCCGAGAGGCAGGTAACGACGTGGTCGCCGGGCTTCACCGAGCGCACCTCGGAGCCCACCTGCTCGACGACACCGGCCGCCTCGTGGCCGAGGATCACCGGCAGCGGCCAGGGGTAGGCACCCTCGATGAAGTGCAGGTCGGAATGGCACAAGCCCACCGCGCGGGTACGGATCAGCACCTCGCGCGGGCCGGGCTTGCCGATGGTGACGTCTTCGATGGTCAGCGGCGTGCCGGGTTGGCGCAGTACAGCGGCTTTCATGGCGGCTCCTCAGCGGGTGATCAGGGCGGCGACGGCCTGGCGCAACGGCTCGACGTAGGGCGGGCGCATCAGGTCCGGGCCGTCGGCCGGCTTGAACACCGCCTTGGCGTGGCTGAAGGTGCGGAAGCCGTCGCGACCGTGGTAGGCGCCGATGCCCGAAGGGCCAACGCCGCCGAAGGGCAGGCTTTCGACGCCGACGTGCTTGATCACGTCGTTGATCGTCACCCCGCCGGAGGTGGTGCGGCGCAGCACCAGTGCCTGCTCGTCGGCATCGCTGCCGAAGTAGTACAGGCCCAGCGGACGCGGGTGGGCGTTGATGTAGGCGATCACCTCGCCGATGGTCTTGTACGGCTTGAGCGGCAGCAGCGGGCCGAAGATTTCGTCCTGCATCACCTTCAGCTCGTCGCCGGGGTTGCGCAGCAGGGTCGGCGCAAGTTTGTGCCCGGCTTGCGCGGCGAAGTCCTCGCCGGCCGGGTTCAGCTCGATCAGCTCCACCCCCGATTCGCGCGCTTCGTCCAGGTAGCCTTGCAGGCGCTGCTGGTGGCGGGCATTGATCACCGAGGTGTAGTCGGGGTTGTCGCGCAGGCTCGGGTAGAGGCGCGCGATCGCCTCGCGGGCGCTGGCGATGAAGTCGTCCAGCGATTCCTCGGGGACGAACACGTAGTCCGGCGCCAGGCAGATCTGCCCGGCGTTGTGCAGCTTGCCGGCGATGATCTTGTGCACCGCGGCCTGAAAATCGGCCGAGCGGGAAATGATGGTCGGCGACTTGCCGCCCAGCTCCAGGGTCACCGGCACCAGGTTCTCGGCGGCGGCGCGCATGACGTGACGGCCGATGCTGGTGGCGCCGGTGAACAGCAGGTGGTCGAAGGGCTGGGCGCAGAACGCCTGGCCGACCTCCGGCCCGCCGGTGATCACCGCGACTTCATCCTCGGCGTACACCGCGGCGATCATCCGGGCGATCAGCGCCGAGCTGTGCGGGGTGAATTCCGAGGGTTTGATGATCGCCCGGTTACCGGCAGCCAGCACCCCGGCGAGGCCGGTGAAGACCATGTTCACCGGGAAGTTCCACGGCGTGACGATGCCCACCACGCCCAGCGGCTGGTACTCCACCCAGGCTTCGCCGCGTTCGCAGTGGCGCGGCTCGGGCTGCATCCAGCCGGCGAGCTGGGCCTTGGTCTGCTTCAGGCTCATCAGCGGCGAGAGCACTTCCACCACGCGGGAAAAGTCGTCGCTGCGCTGGCCGAAGTCCGCGCGCACGGCGGCGATGATCTCGTCCTGGTGATCGACCAGCAGGCCGATGGCGCGGTCGATCAGCTCGATGCGTCGCTCGGCGCTCAGCGGTTCACTGGACAGGTGCGCGGCGCGCTGGCGGTCGAGCACGGCGCGGATGGCGGCGCCGGGGCTGGTCTGGGTCATGGCGGTCTCCTGATGGATTCTTCTGGTTATTCGTCGTTGCGCGGCGTCGGCCACTGGTACAGCGGGGCTTCCTTGCGCAGGAAGCGGCCCGAAGCCTCCTTCACGTAGCCGGAGGTGAGCGCCACGGCCTGGGCGGCGGCTTCGGCGTCGAGCTGGGTGGCCAGGTCGTTCTCGAAGCTGCGGGCCAGCAGGCGCTTGCTCATGGCGAAGGCCGGCGGCGACATACGGGCCAGCGCACGGGCCAGTTCCTCGGCGCGTTCGCTGGCGCGCTCGCCGGGGTGGCTTTCCAGGGCGATGCCCAGCTGCACCGCTTCGGCGGCGCCGATCTCGCGGGCGGAATAGAGGATCTCGCGGGCGCGCTGCATGCCTACCAGGCGCGGCAACAGCCAGGAAGCGGCCAGGTCCGGCACCAGGCCGATACGGGCGAAGGCCATGCAGAAGCGCGCGCGCTCGCTGGCGATGACGAAGTCGGCGGCCAGTGCCAGGCTGAACCCGGCGCCGTAGGCTACGCCGTCCACCAGCGCCACCACCGGGCGGTCGAAGTCGGCCAGGGCGGCGAGCAGGCGGTTGGTTTCCGCCATGCGCATGCGCACCGCGCCGGCTTCGGGGGTGCCGCCCATGCTGCCGACGTCACCGCCGGAGCAGAACGCCCCGCCCGCGCCGGACAGCAGCAGCGCGCGCACCTCGGGGTTGCGCCGCAGGGCGGTAAGCGCGTCGATCAGCTCGGCGACCATGGCCGTGGACAGCGCGTTCTTGCGTTCCGGATTGGCCAGCGTCAGGCGCGCCAGTCCGTCTTCTATGCAGAGTTCGATGCTCGACATGCGTACCTCGCGGCAGGCATCCCGGCGCGAGTGGCCGGACCGCACGCGGCGGCCCGGCCCACCCGCATCACAGGGTGCGGGCGATGATTTCCTTCATGATTTCGTTGGAGCCGCCGAAGATGCGGCCCACCCGGGCGTTGGCGTACATCCGCGCGATGGGGTACTCGAGCATGTAGCCGTAGCCGCCGTGCAGTTGCAGGCACTCGTCGATCACCTTGCAGTTCTGCTCGGTGCTCCACCACTTGGCGATGGCCGCCGTCTCGCCGGACAGCTTGCCCTTGAGCACCTTGACCATGCAGTCGTCGACGAACGCGCGGGCGATGACGGCGGTGCTCTGGCACTCGGCGAGCTTGAAACGGGTGTTCTGCAGGTCCAGCAGGGTCTGGCCGAACACCTTGCGGCTGCGCACGTACTCGACCGTCTCGGCCACGGCACGCTCCATGGTCGCCAGCGCACCGAGGGCGATGATCATGCGTTCCTGGGGCAACTGCTGCATCAGCTGGACGAAGCCCTTGCCCTCCTCCGGGCCGAGCAGGTTCGCCGCCGGCACGCGCACGTCGTCGAAGAACAGCTCGGTGGTGTCCTGGCCCTTCTGGCCGATCTTTTCCAGGATACGGCCACGGCGGAAGCCGGGCAGGTCGCGGGTCTCGACCACGATGATGGAGGTGCCCTTGGCGCCCTTCTCCGGGTCGGTCTTGGCCACCACCAGGATGATGTCGGCGTGGTAGCCGTTGGTGATGAAGGTCTTCGAACCGTTGATCACGTACTCATCGCCGTCACGCACGGCGCGGGTCTTGATCGCCTGCAGGTCGGAGCCGGCGCCCGGCTCGGACATGGCGATGGCCGCCACCAGCTCGCCACGGGCCATCTTCGGCAGCCAGTCGAGCTTCTGCTGCTCGCTGGCGTAACGCAGCAGGTAGTGCGCGACGATGCCGCTGTGCACGTTGGTGCCCAGGCTGGTGCACATGGCGCGGCTCTGTTCCAGGGTGACGATGGCGTCGTGAGCGAAGTTGCCGCCACCGCCGCCGTACTGTTCGGGAATGCTCGGCAGCAACATGCCGAACTCGCCGGCCTTGAGCCACATGTCGCGGTCGATGTACTGCTGCTTCCACCAGCGCTCCTCATGGGGCACCAGCTCGTTGGCGATGAAGCGGCGAATGGAGTCCTGGAAGATCACCAGGTCGTCGGTGATCCACGGCGATTGAGTGGCGCTCATGGCGGCTCCTCGGCAAGCGATTCGGATAAGAAAGCCGGCCGCGCGAGGCGGCCGGCAAAGGGACGGTCAGGGACGACCGCCGCCGACAATCAGCACCTGGCCGGAGACGTAGTTGGACTCCGGGATGCAGAACAGGTACACGCCACCGGCGGCCTCTTCCGGGGTGCCGGCGCGGCCCATGGGGATCAGCGCAGCGGCGTTCTTCGCCATCTGCTCGCTGATGCCGACCTTCAGCTCGCGGCCGCCGACGTTGATGGTGGCGCCCTCGCCGGCTGCGGCGGAGGTCAGGCGGGTCTCGATCAGGCCGAAGGCGACGCTGTTGACGCAGACCTTGTAGCGGCCCCATTCCTTGGCCAGGGCCTTGGTCAGGCCGTTGATCGCGGACTTGGCCGCCGAGTAGTTGGCCTGGCCGGGGTTGCCCATCACGCCGGAGACGGAGGAGATGTTGACCACCTTGCGGAACACCTCGCGGCCTTCCTCGGCTTCCTTCTTGGCGGCTTCGCGGAAGTGCCCCGAGGCGGCGCGCAGGATGCGGAACGGCGCGGAGACGTGGACTTCCATGATGTCGTCCCACTGCTGGTCGGTCATCTTCTGGATCACGTTGTCCCAGGTGTAGCCGGCGTTGTTGACGACGATGTCGAGGCCGCCGAAGGACTCCAGCGCGGTCTTCACGAAGCGCTCGCCGAAGTCCTTGTCGGTGACGCTGCCGACGCAGGCGACGGCGCGGCCGCCCTCGGCGACGATCTGCGCGACCACTTCCTCGGCCGGGGCCGCGTCAAGGTCGTTGACCACCACGGCGGCGCCGTCGCGGTGCAGCTTGAGGGCGATTTCACGGCCGATGCCACGGCCGGAACCGGAAACGATGGCGACCTGGCCTGCGAGTTTGTTGCTCATTGTTGTTCTCCTGTTTCAGGCGTCCAGGGCCACGACGGCTTCGCCGGACAGTTTGATTTCACCCGCCTGGTTGCGGGTGGTGATTTCCAGGCGCAGGGTGCCGGCGGCCTCGTCCTTCTCCAGCACGCGGCCGGTGCAGGTGATGGCGTCGCCCAGCTGGGTGATGGCGGCGAAGCGCACCGAGAAGCTGCGCAGGCGTTCCTGCGGTACCCAGTTGGTCAGCAGCCGGCCGAGGTAGGCCATGGACAGCATCCCGTGGGCGAACACGTCGGGCATGCCGGCCTTCCTGGCGAAGTCGATGTCGACGTGGATCGGGTTGTGGTCCCCCGAGGCGCCGCAGTACAGCGCCAGGGTGGTGCGGTTCACCGGGTCGGTGGTGAAGCTTGGCAGTTCGTCGCCGACGGCGATGGCATTCAGGTTCACGTTCGGCTCCTTATCCGTTGCGCACGACGAGGCTGTTGCGCAGCTGCGCCACCAGTTCGCCGGCTTCGTTGCTGACGCGGGTCTCGCGCACCACGAACTCCAGGGCGCCGCCCTTCTTGTCGTAGATGTCGACGATCTTCGTCTCGAAGCAGAGGCGCTCGCCGGCGAAGGCCATGCGGTGGTAGGTGAAGCCCTGCTCGGCGTGCAGGATGCGGCCGAGGTCGATGTTCAGGCGCTTGAGCACCGAACCCGAGCCGCCGGCTTCCATGTCCAGGCAGAAGAGGAAGGTCGGCGGCACCGGCAGGCCGGGGTAGCCGGCGTCGCGGGCGGCGGTTTCGTCGGTGTAGCGCGCATCCGCCTGGCCGGTGGCCTTGGCGAAGAAGCGCAGGCGCCCCGCCTCCACCAGTTGCGTGTGGCGGGAGACCACCGCGCCGATATGGCTCTTGTCGATCATGCTCGCGGCTCCCGAATCACTGGCGCTGGAACAGGGTGACGACGCAGGCGCCGCCCAGGCCCAGGTTGTGCTGCAAGGCGAAGCGTGCGCCGTCCACCTGGGTGGCATCGGCGGTGCCGCGCAGCTGGCGGGTCAGTTCGAAGCACTGGGCAAGGCCCGTGGCGCCCAGCGGGTGGCCCTTGGACAGCAGGCCGCCGGAGGGGTTGGTGACGATGCGGCCGCCGTAGGTGTTGTCGCCGTCGAGGATGAACTTCTCGGCGGTGCCTTCCGGGGTCAGCATCAGGCCTTCGTAGGTGATCAGCTCGTTGGCGGTGAAGCAGTCGTGCAGCTCGACCACCTGGATGTCCTGCGGGCCGACGCCGGCTTTCTCGTACACGAGGTTGGCGGCGTTGCGGGTCATGTCGTAACCGACGACCTTGCGCATGTCGCCTTCGTCGAAGGTGCTGTTGCGGTCGGTGGTCATGGCCTGGGCGGCGATCACCACGTCGCTGCGCAGGCCGTGCTTCTTCGCGAAGGCTTCGGAGCAGACGATGGCGGCGGCCGCGCCGCAGGTCGGCGGGCAGCACTGCAGGCGGGTCAGCGGGTCGAAGATCATCGGCGAGGCCATCACTTCGTCGACGCTGACCACGTTGCGGAACACCGCCAGCGGGTTGCGCGCGGCGTGCTGGCTGGCCTTGACACGGATGCGGGCGAAGGTCTCGCGGCTGATGCCGTATTCCTTCATGTAGGCGCGCCCGGCGCCGCCGAAGAACTGCGCGGCACGCGGCGCGGCCTCGTCGAAGCCCTGCACCTGGGTCATGGTCTTGGCGAAGCGGTCCATCGGGCCGGTGCGGTCGGTGTAGGCGCCTTTGAGCGCGCCGGGCACCATCTGCTCGAAGCCCAGGGCGATGGCGCAATCCACGGCGCCGCTTTCCACGGCCTGGCGCGCCAGGAACAGCGCGGTGGAGCCGGTGGCACAGTTGTTGTTGACGTTGACCACCGGGATACCGGTCAGGCCGACGCCATACACCGCCGCCTGGCCGCAGGTGGAATCGCCGTAGACGTAGCCGACGTAGGCCTGCTGCACCAGCGCGTAGTCGATGCCGGCGTCGGCCAGCGCGGCCTTGGCCGCATTGGCGCCCATGATGTGGTACTCGTCGCTCTGGCCCGGCTTGGTGAAGGGGATCATGCCGACCCCGGCCACCACTACTTTATTGCTCATGTGTTTCTCCTTGGGGATGGGCGTGCCGCGCGCGGTCAGTTGACGGCGCGGTTCTGGTCTTTCCAGTAGGGGGCGCGCAGGTCGCGCTTGAGCACCTTGCCGGCCGCCGAGAGCGGCAGCGCGGCAACGAACTCCACGGATTTCGGGCACTTGTATCCAGCGATGTGCTGGGCGCAGTGGGCGCGGATGTCGTCGGCGCAGACGTCGCTGCCGGCGTGCAGCACCACCACCGCATGCACGGCCTCGCCCCAGCGCTCGTGGGGGATGCCGATCACCGCACAGCTCTGCACGGCCGGGTGGCGGGCCACCACGTTCTCGACCTCGGCGGAGTACACGTTCTCGCCGCCGGTGACGATCATGTCCTTGAGCCGGTCGACGATGAACAGGAAGCCGCGCTCGTCCATGTAGGCGCCGTCGCCGGTGTGCAGCCAGCCGTTGCGCAGGGCCTTGGCGGTTTCCTCCGGGCGGTTCCAGTAGCCGAGCATGACGTTGGGACCGCAGACGATGATCTCGCCGACCACGCCGCGCGGGACCTCGTTGCCCTCCTCGTCGACGATCTTCACCAGCCCGCCGTAGCCACCGCGACCGGCGCTGCGCACCAGGCCGCTGGCGATGCCCTCGGCCTCGTGGGTATAGGCCGGGCTCACCGAGATCACCGGCGAGGATTCGGTCATGCCGTAGGCCTGCATGAAGGCGATGCCGGGGAACTTGGCCAGGGCCTGCTCCAGCACCGGCAGGGAGATCGGCGAGGCGCCGTAGGCCATGCGCTTGAGGCAGGACAGGTCGAAACGCTCGAAGTCCGGGTGGTTGATCACCGCCTGCAGCATGGTCGGCACCAGCAGCATCTCGTTGATGCGCTCGCGCTCGATGGTCTGCAGTACTTCCAGCGGGTCGAACATCGGGATGAACACGTTGACGTCGCCGCTGATGACCTGGCTGATGCAGCGCGCCATGGCCGCGGTGTGGAACATCGGCGCGGCGTGCAGGGTGCGCGACTGCTCCTCGGCCGGGTATTCGGCCATGCGCGCCACGGCGGAGGACCAGAGGTTCAGGTGCGACTGCATCACGCCCTTGGGCAGGCCGGTGGTGCCGCCGGTGTACATGATCGAGGCGAGGTCGTTGCCGCCGCGCATGGCATCGGCGATGGGCGCGTGGCTGGCGATCAGGCCTTCGAAGGAATGCATGCCCTCGGGCGCCGCGCCGTCACCGACGTGGATCATCACCGGGGCGCGCTTGGCGCCGGCGCGGATGCCTTCGGCCAGGTGCAGGAAGTGGTCGTCGATCAGCAGGATTTCGGTCTGGCAGTCGTCCAGGGAGTAGACGATCTCCGGCACGCTCCAGCGGATGTTCACCGGGTTGAGCACGCCGCCGCCCCACCAGGTGGCCAGCATGTATTCCAGGTAGCGGTCCGAGTTCAGGGCCAGCATCCCGACCCGGTCGCCGCTGCGCATGCCCAGCGCCTGCAAGGCCGCCGCCAGGCACGCGACGCGCTCGCCCTGCTCGCGGAAGGTCCGCGTGCGGCCGCGGAAGATGGTCGCGACGTGGTCCGGGTCCTGCTGCAGCATGCGTTGCAGGCCTTGGGTCAGGTACATGGCAGGTCTCCAATCGATGTTGTTCTTGTGAGTTCGATACTAGGGATGGCCGTTGCCCGCGGCGTCGGTCGAAGGGATGAAGCTGCGGGGGATTGGCGGGTGGTTCGAAGGGACTAGGGCGGCGGGTCGGCCGATGAGTGTGCCGTTGGGCGGTTCGCGAGCAAGGACTAGGCGTCCCCCTCGGTCCTACGCAGAGCGGCTCGGAGCGAATCTGTAGGAGCGAGCTCGCTCGCGAAGCGGACTTGCCGGCAGCGCCATAAAAAAGGGCCGGGCGCCCGAAGTCGCCCTCCCCCACAACCTGCGTGTCAGCCCGCCAGCATCTCGCGACGGGCGGTGGCGCGGTCGCCCTGGCTGGCGCGCCGCTCCGCCAGCACCAGGTCGGCGCATTTCTCGCCGATCATGATGGTCGGCGCGTTGGTGTTGCCGCCCACCTGCAGCGGAATCACCGAGGCATCCGCCACGCGCAGGCCCTGCACGCCGCGCACGCGCAGCTGCGGGTCGACCACCGACTGCTCGTCGCCGCCCATGCGGCAGCTGCCCACCGGGTGGTAAACGTTGTCGCAGTGCTCGCGGATCATCTGCTTCACCGCCTCGTCGTCGCTGCCATCGAACTTCAGGTGGCCGTGGAACAGCGGCTTGCCGCCGAAGCGCGTGAGCACCGGTTGTTCAAGGATCCGATGCACGAGCTTGACGCCCTTGACCATGGTCGCCATGTCGCGCTCGTCCTGCAGCAGGTTCAGCTCGATCAACGGCTCGTCGCGCAGGTCGGCGCTGCGCAGGCGGACCTGCCCGCGGCTGTGCGGACGCAGCACGCAGACGTGGATCGAATAGCCGCTGCCGTAGTGGAAGGTGCGCCCGTGGTTGTCGCCTGACGACATCACGAAGTGCAGCTGGATGTCCGGGTCGGCCAGCGATGGATCGGTCTTGAGGAAGGCGCCTGCCTCGGTGAAGGTGCGGGTGAACAGGCCGCCGCGCTCGCGCTGGTACTTGCGCCACTGCCACAGGTAGCTCAGCGCGCCGCGCACGGTGACGCCGAACAGGTCGGTGCTGAAGATGCGCTTGTGCAGGATCAGGTCCGGGTGTTCCTGCAGGTTCTGCCCCACCTCGGGCGCGTCGTGCAGCGGCGCGATGCCCAGCTCCCGCAGGTGCGCCGCCGGGCCGATCCCCGAGGCCATCAGCAACTGCGGCGATACCAGGCTGCCGGCGCAGACGATCACCTCCCGCGAAGCGCGCAGCGTCAGCTCCTGGCCTTCGCGCTCCACCAGCACGCCGCTGGCGCGTTTGTCCTGGAACAGGATGCGCAGCGCGCGGGTACCGGTGAGCACCTCGAGGTTGGCGCGGCCTGCGTTGTGCGCGGGATCGGCAGCGTTGCCACGGTGCAGGTAGGCCCGCGCGGCGTTCCAGCGCTCGCCATTGAACTGGGTGACCTGGAAATAACCCACGCCTTCCTGCTGCGGCCCGTTGAAATCGGGGTTGTAGGGGTGGCCGGCACTGGCCGCGGCCTCGATGAAGTGGCGAGCCCAGGAGCACGGCGAACGGGGGTCGGTGACATGCAGCGGGCCGCTGCCGCCGTGCAGCGCGTCGTCCTTGCCGGCCACGCGCTCGTTGTTCTCGGCGCGCTTGAAGTACGGCAGCACCTCCTTCCAGCTCCAGCCCTCGCAGCCAGCAGCGGCCCAGCCGTCATAGTCCGAGGGCGTGCCGCGCAGGTAGAGCATGCCGTTGATCGAGGAGCTGCCGCCCAGCCCGCGCCCGCGCGGCAGGTAGCTGGCGCGCCCGGCCAGGCTGGGCTGCGCGGTGCTTTCGTAGGCGTAGTTGTAGTCGCCCTTGCGCGGGATGGTCAGCACCAGGCCCACCGGCACCGTCACCTTGCCGTGGTGGTCGTGGCCGCCGGTTTCCAGCAGCGCCACCGTGCAGCCGGCATCGGCCAGCCGCCCGGCCACGGCGCAACCCGCCGAGCCGGCGCCTACCACGATGTATTCGTACGAGCGTTCCATGGGTTCACCTTTCTTGTTGTTGTCCGTTCGGCCCCGCCACTGCGGGGTTCAGATGACGCCGGCCTGCTGCAGGTCGGCGATGCGTTCGTCGCTCAGGCCCCAGTCGCGCAGCACCGCTTCGCTCTGCGGCGCGCCCGGTGCCGGCGTCGGCGTGGCCGCGGGGGTGCGGCTGAAACGCGGCGCCGGTGCCGGCTGGAGCACGCCATCGAGTTCGAGGTAGGTGCCGCGTTCGCGGTTGTGCGGATGCCCGGCGGCTTCGGCCCAATCCAGCACCGGGGCGAAGCACGCGTCGCTGCCTTCGAGCAGGTCGCACCACTGGGCCCGGCTGCGTTGCTGGAACAGCGCGGCGAGCTTGGCCTTGAGCTGCGGCCACTGGGACGGGTCCATCTGGCGCTGGAACTGCGGGTCGTCGATACCGCAGCGTGTGAGCAGCTCGGCATAGAACTGCGGCTCGATGGCGCCCAGGGCGATGAAACGGCCGTCGGCGCATTCATAGGTGTCGTAGAAGTGCGCGCCGCCATCGAGCAGGTTGGCGCCGCGCTCGTCGCCCAGGCGGCCGGCGGCGCGGAAGCCGTACATCATCGCCGAGAGCAATGCGGTGCCGTCGGTCATGGCCGCATCCACGACTTGCCCCGTGCCGGAACGCTGCGCTTCCAGCAGCGCGCAGAGCACGCCGAAGCCCAGCAGCATGCCGCCGCCGCCGAAGTCGCCGATGTAGTTGTGCGGCACCACCGGCTTCTCCCCCGGCCGGCCGATGGCGTGCAGCGCGCCGGCCAGGGCGATGTAGTTGATATCGTGGCCGGCCGCCTGGGCCAGCGGGCCGCTCTGGCCCCAGCCGGTCATGCGGCCGTACACCAGCTTCGCGTTGCGCTGCAGGCAATGCTCCGGGCCCACGCCCAGGCGCTCCATCACACCGGGGCGGAAGCCTTCGATCAGCGCATCGGCGCCCTCCACCAGCTGCAACAGGGTTTCCACCCCTTCGCTCTGGAGCAGGTCCAGGGCGACGGCGCGACGCCCGCGAGCGAGCACATCGAAGCGCGCCCGCTCGCCCAATGCCTGGCCGGGGCGCTGCACGCGGATCACCTCGGCGCCCATGTCGGCCAGCAGCATGGCGCAGAACGGCGCCGGCCCCAGCCCGACCATCTCGATAACCTTCAATCCCGTCAGTGGGCCCGCCATCGCATCGCTCCTGTCTGGCTGTGCAAGCGCCGGTATCTCCGGCGGCTCCCCAGCCTAGCGACGGGGCGGCGGGCAACAATGGATCGAACGGACGAAACGCCGGCTAGTCCCTTCGGGGCTCTGGCGTGCCTCAAACAATCGAGTAGTTCGAATGGACGACTGCGGTCCGCGCGCCGGCCGTGGCAAGATGCCGCGACACAGAACAACAAATGAGCCGGCGGCGCGCCCAGCGCAGCCACACGACCGGCCAGCGGAGTCACCATGCCTGCCCAGTTTTCCGCCACCCCTGCCCTCTCTGCCGGCGCAGCCGCCACGCCGCCGCGCATCCTGTCGAGCAAGTTCGCCACGCCGTCGGCCTCTGCCAGCCACCTGCCGCGACAGCACCTGCTGGAGCAGATGGAACAGTCCAGCGCGCGGCTGATCCTGATCCGCGCCGCCGCCGGCTTCGGCAAGACCATCCTCCTGCAGCAGTACCGCGACCGCTGCCTGGCGAACGACCGGCAGGTGCTCTGGCTCAACCTGGACGCCGCGGACAACGACCTGCAGCGCTTCGTGGCGCACCTCGCCAACGGCCTGCGCCAACTCGACGCCGCGCCGCCAGCGGAGCCGTTGGGCCTGGCGCAGCAGATGCAGGGCCTGCTGGAGGAGCTCTCGGAGCGCGCACAGCCCTTTGCCCTGCTGCTGGATGAGTTCGAGGCGATCCACAACCCGGCGGTGCTCAATTTCGTCCAGCAACTGATCGACACCCTGCCCCCCTGCGGCGTGCTGGTGCTGGCCTCGCGCTCGACCCCGGACATCGGCCTGGGCCGCATCCGCGCCCGTGGCCAGTTGCTCGAGTTCAACCCCGGCGCGCTGCGTTTCTCCCTCGAAGAAGCGACCCGCTTCATCCGCGACAAGCGCGAACTGCCGCTGCGCGACGCCGAGATCGCCACGCTGTACCGCTGCACCGAGGGCTGGATCACCGCCATTTACCTCGCCAGCCTGTCGCTGCAGGGGCGCAACGATCACGCGGCCTTCGTTTCCAGCTTCTCCGGCAGCAACCTGGAGCTGGCCGAGTACCTCACCGAGGACATCCTCGCCCGGCAGAGCGAGGCCTGCCGGCAGTTCCTCCTGCGCACCAGCGTGCTCGACCAGCTCAGCGTGCCGCTGTGCAACGCCGTCACCGGCGGGCAGGACGGCCAGGACATGCTCGCCTACCTGGAACGCGCCAACCTGTTCCTCTTCCCGCTGGACAGCGAGCACCAGTGGTTCCGCTACCACAGCCTGTTCGCCAGCTACCTGCGCGACGCGTTGCAGCGCGACTACCCCGGCCAGGCCGCGCAACTGCACCAGTTGGCGGCACAGTGGTACCTGGGCGAGCAGCGCCCGGTGCCGGCCATCGACCACCTGCTGCAGGCCGGCGCCCGCGACGAGGCCGCCCGGCACCTGAGCCGCCACGTCGGCGAGTTCATGGACGTCGGCCGCTCGCGCCTGCTGCTGCGCTGGCTGGACCAGATTCCGCCGTCGATCCTGCAGCGCTACCCCAACCTCTGCCTGGGCTATTCCTGGACCCTGGCGCTGCACCGCCGCTACAACGACGCCCTGGCCAGTATCGCGCTGGTCGGCTGCGCCGGCGACGGCGAGCAGCCAGCGGCGCTGGAGGCGGAGACCATCCGCTGCCTGCTGTTCGCCCTCACCGACCAGGTGGAAACCTGCTGCGAGGCAGGCCTGGCGCATATCCAGCGGATCCCCGACGAGGAACAGTTCCAGTACGGCGTGATCGCCAACTGCCTGGGCTACAGCCTGGTCTCCACGGGCCGTTATGAGGAGGCGCGGCGGCTGCTGTCGCGGGCCATCCTGCGCTGCTCGCAGAGCCGTACCCAGTCGATGGGCAGCGTGGCCAGTTGCCTGGAAGGCGTGCTGGACATGATCCAGGGACGCCTGGGCAATGCCCTGGCGCGCCTGCAGGCGGCCTTCCCGGCGCAAGCCTCGGGCAGCGCGGAGAAGATTCTTGCCGGACGACCGTCGCTGGAGATCACCCTGTCCATCGCGCTCTACGAAACCGACGCGCTGGACGAGGTGGAGCAACTGCTGGGCGAAGTGCTGCCCCATGCCAAGGAGAGCAGCCCGCCGGACTCGCTGATTTCCTCCCACGTGCTGCTGGCCCGCGTGGCGCTGCTCAAGGGTGATCGCGACGCCTGGCTGCGCCTGCTGGCGGACCTGGAGCAGATCGGCCAGCAGGCCGGGTCCGCGCGAGTCATCTGCTCCGCCTGGCTGGAGCGCGCCCGCGCCGCCACCCTGGAGAATCGCCTGGAGTCGGCGCGGCAGGCGCTGCGCTACGCCGAGCTGCATGCCGACTGGGAGCGACCGGGTATCCTGCTGCATGGCAACGACGTCGATACGCCGAGCATCGCCCGCTTCCGCCTGCACATCGCCCAGGGCGACTGCCAGGACACCGAACGCGACCTGCGGCAAGCCATGGCCGAGGCCAATGCCCGCCAGCACCACCGTCGCGAACTCAAGCTGCGCCTGCTGCATGCCCTGGCGCTGAACGCCCTGGAGCGCAGCGAGGAAGCCTTCGAGGCGCTCAGCGAGGCGCTGCGCTTCGCCAGCCATGAAGGCTTCATGCGCACCTTCCTCGACGAAGGCCCGCGCCTGGGCAGTCTGCTGCAACGCTGGGCCGTGCTGCATCAGGCACAGTCGCGGGCGCTGGGCATCGAGCCGCGGTTCCTCACCACCTTGCTGCAGCGTTTCGTCGGCCACGGCGAAGCGCCCACCCCCGGCCAGGCACCCGGCGCCGTGGGCGAGGGCCTGACCACGCGCGAGATCCAGGTGATCCGCCTGCTGGCGGCCGGGCACCGGAACAAGGTGATCGCCGAGAAGATGTTCCTCTCCGAGTTCACGGTGAAGTCGCACCTGCGCAACATCAACGCCAAGCTCGGCGCCCAGGGCCGCACCGAAGCAGTGGCGATCGCGCGGGCGCGGGGGTTGTTGGATTGAAGTAAACCCTGCGCTGGCTCCGCGCCCCGCTCGAATAGCATAGGGCGCATAACGCGCCCGCGTTACCGCCGCGGGGCCATTGGCGGATAACCGGTTCCGGGTTATGCGCCCTGCGGTTGCCGTGCCATGGCAGGGACTCGCGGACAAGGTCCGCTCCTACGGGAGCGGTGCCCTCGTAGGAGCGGATCTCACCCGCGAAATCCATCGCGGAAGAATCCGTAGGTCAAGGGAAAAACCGCGGCAGGACGCCTGCTGTAGGAGCGAGCTTGCTCGCGAACCCATGGCAGTTCGTAGGGCGCATAACGCGCCAGCGTTATCCGCCACGAGGCCATCGGCGGATAACCCGTTCCGGGTTATGCGCCCTACGGTCCTGCGCTGCTGCCCAGGCTTCTTCGGCCGGATTATCCCTCACCCTGACCCTCTCCCCCAGGGAGAGGGGACCGTTCGGCACAGGGTGAAACCGTGGCATCAGCCGGCACGATCTGCTCCCTCTCCCTGAGGGAGAGGGCTGGGGTGAGGGGGAAGCGCAGGCGCGGGGTTCCAGAAGCGCACAGATGCTCCTACACCTGGACCTGCATCTACACCTGGACCGTCAGTCGCCAGCGCTGGCCAGCAGCCGCCGGGCGCGCCCCAGCACCGGGGCATCGACCATCTGCCCGTCCACCTGGAAAGCCGCCGCGCCGCTTTCCGCGGCAGCCACCACCCGCCGCGCCCAGTCCAGTTCGTCGGCGCTGGGGGCCAGCGCCGCGTGGGCCACGCTCACCTGCCTGGGATGGATGCACAACGCGCCGAGCATGCCGAGGTCGCGGCCATGGCGGATGGTCGCGGCGAAGCCTTCGGCATCGTCGAACGCCGGGAATACCGTGTCCAGCGGCGGTTGCAGGTCGTTTACCCGCGAGTGCAGCAGCAGGCTCAGGCGTACCTGGTCATAGACCACCGCGGCCGCCGGGGTGCCACTGGCCATGCCAATGTCCAGCGCCAGGTCGAGGCCGCCGAAGGTCAGGCGCTCCACGCCCTCGCACGCGGCGATTTCGCCGAGCGCGAGCAGGCCGCGGGCACTCTCGATCAGCGGCCACACCGGCTTGCCGCAGGACGCGGCGATGCGCACCTGCATGGCGCGCTCGGCCTTGGGCAACAGGATGCCGATGACGCCGGGCAACCGCCCGCACAGTTCCAGGTCGGCGGCCTGCTCGGGATCGCCAGCGGCGTTCACCCGCACCCGCACGCGGGCCTCGGGGTTGGCTTCGAGAAAGGCCGCCAGGTTGTCGCGGGCCTGGGCCTTGAGCGATGCCTCGACGGCGTCCTCGAAGTCGACGACCACCGCGTCGGCGCCGCTGGCCAGCGCCTTGGCGAAACGCTCCGGACGGCTGCCGGGCACGAACAACGCAGTTCGTACGATGGGCTGCGCCGGGCTTTGCTGAATCATGGGGTTCTCCTGGGTCATACCGCGCCCTGCTCGTGCAGGCGCTGGATATCCCCGGCGGTATACCCGAGTTCCGCCAGGACGTCATCGGTTTGTTCGCCCAGCGCCGGCACGGCGTCCATGCGTGGCGCATAGGCGTTGCTGCTCGCCGGCGGTAACAGCGCCGGCAGGCGGCCGGCGGGGCTGTCGATTTCGCGCCAGCGGTCGCGGGCGGCCAGCTGCGGGTGCTGCCAGAGGCCGCGCATGTCGTTGACGTGGGCATTGGCGATCTGCGCCTGTTCCAGGCGGTCGACCACCTGCTCGGCATCCAGGCTGGCGAACGCCTCGACGATCAGCGTGCGCAACGCATCGCGGTTGGCCACGCGCAGGCTGGTGGCCGTGAAGCGAGGGTCCGCCGCCAGCTCCGGGCGCCGCAGCACGACCTCGCAGAACAGCTTCCACTCGCGCTCGTTCTGCACGCCGAGCATGACGCTGCCGCCATCGCCGGTGGGGAACGGCCCGTAGGGATAGATGGTGGCGTGGGCGGCGCCGGCGCGCGGCGGCTGTGACTGGCCATCGAAGGCGTAATACAGGGGGAAGCCCATCCACTCGGCCATGCCTTCGAGCATCGACACCTCGACGCGGCTGCCCTCCCCCGTGCGCCCGCGCAGCAGCAGCGCGGAAAGGATGCCGCTGTAGGCATACATGCCAGCGGAAATGTCGGCGATGGAGCAGCCGGCCTTGGCCATCTCGTCGGCGCCCGGCCCGCCGGTCACCGAGAGGAAGCCGCTCTCGCTCTGGATCAGAAGGTCGTAGGCCTTTTTCTGCTCGTAGGGACCGCCTTCGCCATAGCCGGAAATATCGCAGACGATCAGCCGCGGAAAACGCTCGTACAGCGCCCCGAACGACAGCCCCAGGCGCGCGGCGGCGCCCGGCGCGAGGTTCTGCACCAGCACGTCGGCGGTTTCCAGCAATTGTTCCAGCACGGTCTGGGCCGCGGCCTGCTTGAGGTCCAGGGACAGGCTCTCCTTGGAGCGGTTGGTCCAGACGAAGTGCGAGGCGAGCCCGCGCACACGCTCGTCATAGCCACGGGCGAAGTCGCCGACGCCGGGGCGTTCGATCTTGATCACGCGGGCGCCGAGGTCGGCCAGCTGGCGGGTGCAGAACGGCGCTGCGATGGCGTGTTCCAGGCTGATGACGGTGATGCCGTCGAGGGGACGCGAACTCATGGGCAACTCCAGACGCCGGCCGGCGGCCGACGCGCATAGTCAGAAATACCGGGCGGCCATCCCGCCGCCCGCTGCGGGCTCAACGGAAGTCGCCGAGGTCCGGCAGCGCATGCAGCCGCCAGGCGGCCTGAACCAGGCGCTGTGCCTCGGCCTCGCTGCGCTGGCCGGCAAAGGCCAGCAGGCGGCGGAACTTGTCCTCCAGCTCGGCGCGGCTCAGGCCGTTGCCCGGATCGCCCTTGGGCTCGTCGATGGCGCCGTGCAGCTGGCGGCCATCGGTGGTGAGCACATCGACGCGGCCGAGCCAGCGACGCGGGTAGGCGCCGTCCACGTCCGCATCGAGCTGCATGCTGACCTTCTCGCGGAAGGCCTCGACCTCGGGATCGCTCAGGGAGAACTCCTCGAACTCCACCAGCCCGGCCTTGCCGTGCACGGCGATCAGCCCCAGCACGGTGCCCATGGAGAACTTCGCCTGGTGCACCGTCTGCGGCACCACCACGCGGCCGAGCACATCGATGGCGCCCTGGTGCACGCGGGCGGTTAGCTGGGCGATGTCGCCGTGCTTGAGCCCCTCGCGCTGCATCAGGCCCAGCAGCGCGTCGGCGGCGGGATGGGTATGGCGGCAGGAGGCGTGGAACTTGTAGGAGGTCTCGCAGAGCGCCCAGCGCGTGCCCAGGCCGTCCACCAGCCGGCTCGGGTCGGCGTCGCTGGACATGCCGGCGGCCATGCCCTGCTCGCCTTCGAGGATGTTCTGCGCGCCGCTCAGGCCGTCGGCCGTCAGGTAGGCGGCGAGCAGGCCGTCGGCGGCGGCCTTGGCGGTGTGCAGCTGCTTGGAGTCGGCGGCGTCACGGAGGAACTCCCAGAGCCCGGCGGCCTGGGTGCCGGCGCTGCCCAGGCAATGGACGAACTGCCGGCTGTCCAGGCCCAGCAGCTTGCCCACGGCCACGGCGGCGGCCAGGGTGCCGACCGTGGCGGTGGTGTGGAAGATGCGGTAGTGCGAGCGGCCGAGGAACTCGCCGATGCGGATGCCCGCCTCGTAGCCGGCGACGCTGGCGAGGATCAGTTCGCGGCCGGACTTGCCCAGTTCCTGCGCCGCCGCCAGGGCCGCCGGGAAGACCACAGTGGCCGGGTGCAGCACGGAGCTGTTGTGCAGGTCGTCCTGCTCCACCAGGTGCGAGCTGGCCGCGTTGACCAGCGCGGCGAAGTAGGCGGACGTGGAGCTGCCGTCCACCAGCACGCGGCTGTTGCCGCTGGCCGGGCCCATGCGCCGGGCGTAGCGCTGGAACAGCGGGATCGGGTGGCGGTCCTGGCTGGCCAGGGCCGAGCCGAGCCAGTCGAGGAACAGCTCCTCGGTGTAGGCGACCACGGACGCGGGCAGGTCTTCGTAACGCAGGCCGGCGAGGAACTCGGCCAGGGCGTGGGTATTGTTCATGGTTGTTCTCGTCCCGGCTTAGAAGGAGCGCGGCAGTTCGAGCAGGTGCTCGGCCACGTACGACAGGATCAGGTTGGTGGAGATCGGCGCCACCTGGTACAGGCGGGTCTCGCGGAACTTGCGCTCGACGTCGTATTCGTTGGCGAAGCCGAACCCGCCGTGTGTCTGCAGACAGGCGTTGGCCGCTTCCCAACTGGCCTTGGCGGCGAGGTACTTGGCCATGTTGGCGGCGGCCCCGGCGTTCCTGCCGCTGTCGTACTCCTGGCAGGCGCGCCAGCGCATCAGGTCGGCGGCCTCGATCTCGATATGCGCCTCGGCGATGGGGAACTGCACACCCTGGTTCTGCCCGATCGGGCGGCCGAACACCACGCGGTCGCGGGCGTACTGTGCGGACTTCTCGGTGAACCAGCGACCATCGCCGATGCACTCGGCAGCGATCAGCGTGCGCTCGGCGTTGAGGCCGTCGAGGATGTACTTGAAGCCCTTGCCTTCCTCGCCGATCAGGCTGCTGGCCGGCAGCTCCAGGTTGTCGAAGAACAGCTCGTTGGTCTCGTGGTTGACCATGTTGGCGATCGGCTGCACGGTCAGGCCGTTGCCGATGGCCTCGCGCAGGTCGACCAGGAAGATCGACATGCCTTCGGACTTCTTCTTCACCTCGGCCAGCGGCGTGGTGCGGGCCAGCAGGATCATCAGGTCGGAATGCTGGATGCGCGAGATCCACACCTTCTGCCCGTTGATCACGTACTTGTCGCCCTGGCGCACGGCGGTGGTCTTGATCTTGGTGGTATCGGTGCCGGTGGTCGGCTCGGTGACGCCCATGGACTGCAGGCGCAGTTCGCCGCTGGCCAGTTTCGGCAGGTAGTAGGCCTTCTGCTCGGCGCTGCCGTTACGCAGCAGGGTGAACATGTTGTACATCTGCCCGTGGATGGTCCCGGAGTTGCCGCCGCAACGGTTCACCTCCTCGAGGATCACCGACGCCTCGGCCAGGCCCAGGCCCGAGCCGCCGTATTCTTCCGGGATCATCGCGCTGAGCCAGCCGGCCTCGGTCATGGCACGCACGAACGCCTCGGGGAAGCCCTTCTCTTCGTCGATCCTGCGCCAGTACTCGGCGGGGAACTCCGCGCACAGGGCGCGCACGCCGTCACGGATGGCCTGGAGTTCTTCGGGGGTGGACGTCATCGAAACACCTCATGTCGTTCTTGTTGGAGGCACCGGAAACGGTGCGGTCAGTCGAATTCCACGTCGCCACGCTGGGCGATGCCGGCGCCGTTGCCGGCCCAGACTTCGGCCTTGCCGGGGCCACTCAGGCGGCCGCCGGCTTCGAACGGCTCGGGGCTGATCAGCGGGCGCAGGCCGCGGTAGGCATAGCGGCGCAGGCGCGCGTCGGGGTTGGCGCGGCAGAACGCGCGCAGGTTCAGGGTGGCGATCAGCGGGCCGTGCACCACCAGGCCGGGGTAGCCCTCGGTGTCGGTGACGTAGGGCCAGTCGTAATGGATGCGGTGGCCGTTGAAGGTCAGCGCGGAGTAGCGGAACAGCAGGATCGGCGACGGCACCACGGCCTCGCTCCAGTCCGCGGCGGGCAGTGCGTCGCCGCTGGAGAGCTTGGGCGGGCTGGGCTCGCGGTAGACGATGTCCTGCTCTTCGCTGAACGCCAGGCGACCGTCCTGCTGGAAGTCGTGGCGCAGGGTGACGAACAGCAGCGAGCCGGTGCGGCCGTGCTTTTCCTCGACATTCAGGATGGTGGTGGTGCGTTTCGCCACGCCGCCGACGCGCAGCGGTGCGTGGAATTCCAGGCGGCCGCCGGCCCACATGCGGTTGCGCCCCTCGGCCGGGGGCAGGAAGCCACCGCGCGCGGGATGCCCGTCGGCGCCCAGGCCCGGCTCGGTCACTTCATCCTGGAAGAACATCCAGTGCCACAGCGGCGGCAGCGCCTCGCCGGCGGCGGGCGCGTCTTCGGCCAGGGTCACGGCCAGGCGGCGGACCAGCAACGTACTCAGTTCTTCCTCGCGCTCCTGGGAGCGGCCGATCCAGTCGGCGTAGGGCGAATCGCTCATGTCGGACCTCTTGGCGTCATCGATGGACGGAGCATGCAACAGGGCTTGCGTTCGTCGAATCCACA
Organism: Pseudomonas sp. NY15437; assembly: GCF_048068435.1. Lineage (NCBI taxonomy): Bacteria > Pseudomonadati > Pseudomonadota > Gammaproteobacteria > Pseudomonadales > Pseudomonadaceae > Pseudomonas > Pseudomonas sp. NY15437. Next base: position 130,883 of record NZ_JBLUQC010000016.1, on the reverse strand, counting down.
TTTTCATAATCCAGCGTTAAGCACTGCCGAACGCTGCCTCCACTCTTCAGCCTGTCGGGGCTGCCTGCCGTTTACCGGAGACCCCATGCATTTCGATCTCGCCGACCTGCGACTCTTCGCGCACATCGCCGAAGCCCCCAGCCTGACCCAGGGCGCGCGCCGCGCTCACCTCTCGGCCGCCGCCGCCAGCGCGCGGATCAAGGCGCTGGAAGGCCAGCTCGACTGTCGCCTTCTGTACCGCGACAACCGTGGCGTCGAGCTGACCCCGGCCGGCCAGCGCCTGCTGCAGCACGCGCGGCTGATCCTGCGTCAGGTGGACCACCTGAAGAGCGACTTCAGCGGCCAGGCCGGCGACCAGGTCGGGCACATCCGCATCTTTGCCAACACCACGGCGGTGACCGAATTCCTCCCCGAGCTGCTGGCGGACTTCCTCGCCGGGCGGCCCGGCGTCAGCATCGACCTGCAGGAGCGGCTGAACCGCGACATCGTCCGCGCCATCCTCGACGGCTCGGCGGACCTGGGGATCGTCGCCGGCCCGGTGCGCGCCGAAGGGCTGCAGATCGTTCACTTCAGCACCGACCGCCTGGTGCTCGCCGTGGCGCCGGAGCACCCGCTGTGCGCCCTGCCCCGCCTGACCCTGGCCGATACGCTGGACTACCCGCACATCGCCCTGCATGAGGGCAGCACCCTGCAGAGCTTCCTGCGCGAACAGGTGGAGCGCGTCGGCGGCGACCTCAACCTGCGCATTCAGGTGGCCAGCTTCGAAGCCATCTGCCGGATGGTGGAGGCCGGGGTCGGCATCGGCGTGATCCCCGAAACCGCCGCCGTGCGCCACAGCCGCACCATGAACCTGCGCATTCTGGCGCTGGACGAGCCCTGGGTGGTCCGCGAACGCAGCGTGCTGCTGCGCGAGCGCGAAGCCCTGCCGGCCTGCGCCCGCGCGCTGGTGGACCTGCTGCGCGGCGCGCCGCGAGCCGGCTCATCCGAGCAGCCCCAGTGACTTGGCGCGGACGATGGCCTGGGTGCGGCGGCGCACGCCCAGCTTGACGTTGATCTTCTTGGCGTGGGTTTTCACGGTGTTGAGCGAGATGAACAGGCTATTGCCGATTTCCTGGTTCGACAGGCCCTCGGCGAGCAGGCGCAGCACGGCCACTTCCCGCGCGGTAAGGCCATGGGCGGAGTCTTCGCCTTCGCCGCTGACGGTGGGCAGCAGGCTGGGCAGGCGCTCCGGGGCGATCTCGACCTGCAGGCTGCGCCAGGCGTGCTCGGCCTCGCTCGCCAGCGCCTGATAGCCCAGGGCCTGGCACTCTTCGCGCAGCTGCTGCAGGCGTGCCCGCGCCGCCTCGATCCGCCCGCAACCCGCCTCGGCCAGCGCCAGCAGATAGCGCACGCGCTGTGGCAGTGACGGGGTATGCAGTGGCGCGACGCGCTCGGTGCGCTGTACCAGTTCGGCTTCCAGCACCGTCGCTTCGTGGTGCAGGCGCGACCACTGCCCCTGGCGCGCCAGCAGGCGCAGCTTGAGGCTTTCCAGCGGCAGCCGATAGCAGTCTGGCTGCACCTTCCACAGGTGCATTCGGCGCTCGGCCTCCTCGCTGAAACGCTGGGCGGATGCCGCGTCAGCGCTGCGCGAGGCCGCTTCGCCAAGACCCAGCAGGCCATGGAGGATGTAGGGGTCGGCGCAGGACCGCGCCAGGCGCACGCCGCTCTCCAGCACCGCCGCGGCCGCTTCGGCATCGCCCTGCAGGAGCAGCAGTTCGCCATCGAGGAAGGCCAGGCGCCCTCGCAGCAACTCATGCCCTTCGCCGCTGGCCGGCAATCGCTCGTGGCAGGCGTCCAGCACCTGGCGGGCCTGTTCGCGTTCGCCGGCCAACAGGCACAGCCGTATACGGTCACAGTCGATCAGCACTTCGCTGGCCAGGCAGCCCTGCCGCCGCGCCAGCTCCAGCGCGGCCTGGAGGGTGCGCCGGGCCTGGGGCAGCGCGCCGGTGGCCATGTCCAGACGTGCCAGGGTGGTCAGGCACAGCAGGGTCGAGCGCCAGTCGCGGGGTTCGAGGTCGCCGAGCGCCGCGTTGCAGTAGTCGCGGGCCTGTTCCAGGCGGCCGTGCATGCCGTCCAGCGCGCCACGCAGGGCCAGCCAGTTGGCCAGCAGGCGGCGATTGCGCGGAGCCTGGGGCTGCGGCAGGAAATTGCCCAGGCGTTCGATGCAGCGATGCGCGTCGTCCAGGCGCCAGCTGAACAGCAACGCCCGGGCGCTCAGGCTGATCAGCCGTGGCGTGCTCTCCAGCAACGTCGCCGGCAGGCGCTCGCGCCACTCCAGCAGCAGCCCGAGATGACGGCCGCTGAACAGCCAGTCCATGTCCAGACGGTCCATGTAGCCGGCGGCGACCTCCGGCTGGCCGGCCTCCAGCGCCATCTCGATGGCCTCGTCCAGCCAGCCGGCCTGGGCCAGCACGCCACAGGCGCGCAGGCGCAGGCGGGTCAGCGCCGGGCCTTGCAGGTGACATTGCAGCGCCTTGGCCACCAGCGGCGGCAGGCGGAAGCAACTGGCCTCGGCGTCCATGGCGAGGAAGAAGCCCTGGCCCTGTTGCAGGCGCTCGAAGAGCTCGCCGCCCTGCTCTTCCCACAGGCTCGCGCAGATGTCGCGGTTGAAGCGTGGCAGGTACGCCAGGCCGCAGAGCATCTGGCCCGTCTCGGCATCGAGGCGTCCGAGCAGTTCCTGCGACAGGTAGGTGCGCAGCCAGGCCGCCACTTCCCCCGGCGCATGCACGCCATCGCGCGCGCTGAGGACCAGCCGCACACCGGCGCACCAGCCCTGGGTGGCGCTCCACAGGCGCTGCCGGCAGTCGCTGTCGTACCCCTGCGCCAACGCCAGCTGGTCGCATTCCTCGCGGCTGAACGCCAGGTGCGTCGGGCCCAGCTCGCACAGGCGCTGGTCGAGCAGCAGGCGTGAAAGGTTCCAGGCCGGCCGCTGGCGGCAGCTGAGCAGCAGGTGCAGCGACGCATCCGCGAGCCCGAGCTGGCATTGCAGCCACGCGTCCAGTTCCGCATCGGCGACCTGTGGGTAGTCATCCAGCACCAGCCACAGCGGCTGACGGCGCGATTGCAAGGCGCGTTGCACGCTGGCCGGATCGCCTTCGAGCAGCCCGAGCTGGCGGGCGATCTGCGTACAGCAGGCGCCCAGCGTCAGGGCCTGGCCGGCGAAATCCAGCCAGACGCGGGCGCAACTCGAGGGCAGGCGCTCCAGCACCGCGCGGGCCAGCGCACTCTTGCCATAGCCGGCCGGCGCGCAGAGCAGATTCAGGCGCCGGGGGGACTCCAGCAGCGCTTGCAACAGAGGCTCGCGGGGCAGTTGCAGGGCGACCGGCGCACCGGTGGCAAGGGCGGGGAAACTGGACATGGCGACACCCGTTATCGTTGTAGTTCGTACTGCATCGGGTGTCAGAAGATCATTCGCGGGCGCGGCGGGACAATCGGTCGTTCGGACTAGCCGCAGGACTAGCCCGAACCCGGCATCGCCCCCGCAGGCGCGACGCCGGGCCGATCAGAGGACGACTCAGCGGATGCCGGCGTTGCGCAGGGCCGCGGGGGTGAAGTCATTCATGGCCGCGCTGACGCCGAACTGGGCGCCCTTGCGGGCCTCGTTGACCAGGCCCATGGCGATGTAGCGCCCGGCGATCAGGTCGTTCAGCGACTGCACGGCGTACACCGAGATGCCCTGTTCGTAGTCGTTCACCTGGAAGCCTTCGCCCACGCGCCAGAGCTGGCCGCGACCGTCGTACTGGTCGGTGGCGAGGATCGCCCAGGTGTCCTCGTCGACGTACATCCGGCGGCTGCCGTAGATGTGCCGCTCACCCGGCTTCAGCGTGGCTTCCACCACCCACACGCGGTGCAGCTCGTAGCGGGCGTAGTCCGGGTTGATGTGCCCGGCCTTGAGGATGTCGTCATACTTCAGCTTCGTGGACCACAGGCGGTAGTTGTTGTACGGGACGTACATCTCCTTCTTGCCCACCAGCTTCCACTGGTAGCGGTCCGGCGCGCCGTTGTACATGTCCAGGTCATCGGCGGTGCGCAGGCCGTCGGCGGCGGTGCCCGGGCCGTCGTAGGCCACCTGCGGGGCGCGGCGCACGCGGCGCTGGCCGGCGTTGTAGATCCACGCCAGGCGCGGCTCCTTGACCTGGTCGATGGTCTCGTGGACCAGCAGCACGTTACCCGCCAGGCGCGAGGGCGCGGTCACCTGCTGCTTGTAGTAGAACAGCACGTTCTCGCTCTGCTTGCTGTCGGCGCCGCCGGTGAGCGTCTGCGGGTAGGCGATGTCCTCGACCATGCTCACGGTGTTGTACGAGCCGTTGGTCTGCGGCGTGGCCTGCACCGTCTCGCGGTGCTGGTTGCTGCCGCGGTAGCGGGTCATGTGGTTCCAGATCACCTGCACGCCGTTCTGGGGAATCGGGAAGGCGTAATAGTGCGAACTGAAGTTGGCCAGGCCGTTGCCGTCGTTGGCTTCCTGGGTGGTTACCGCGCTCTGCTTCACCGCGTCGTACACCGCCTGCGGGCTGGCGGCCGTGCGGCGGGTGGCGAACACCGGCATCTTGTAGGTGTCCGGGTAGCGCTTGAACATCGCCAGCTGGCCGGCGGTGAGCTTGTCCTTGTACTGCTCGGCGTTGGCCGCGGTGATGACGAACAGCGGTTTGTCGGCCGGGAACGGATCGGCGAGGAAGCCGTTCTCCACCTTCGCCGCGCCGGGCTTGAGGCCGCCGGTCCAGGCCGGGATGCTGCCGTCGGCATTGCCTTCCTTCTGCGCGCCCATGGGCGTCAGCGTGGTGCCGAGTTTTTCCGCTTCCTGGGCGGAGACCGCCGCCTGCACCGAACAGGCCAGCAGGCCGAAGCCGAGGATGGCGCCCTTGATCATGGTCTTTGCTTGCATGTGCTCACCTGCTCAGAAGTTCACGCCGACGCTGACCGACATGTAGTCGCGGTCGGTCAAGGTGTTGTAATCGCCGCCGAAGTAGTTGGTGTAACTCAGGCTCATGGTGTAGGTGTTCTGGTAGTCGGCATCCACGCCCAGGCTGATGGCCTTGGCGCCTTCCTCGAAGCTTGGGCCGGTGCCGTTGATGTCCTGCGACCAGGCCATGTTCGGCTTGAAGTTGATGCCGGCGATGACGTTCGGGTAGTCGAGGATGCCGCGCACGCGGTAGCCCCACGAACTGGTGGTGTAGAAGCCCTTGTTGTTGCACTCCTGCTGGGGGTTGCTGGCGGTCTTGGTGCCAGGGGCTGTGCCCACGCACACCGACTGGTCGACCAGCTCCCCGGCGCCGAAGGTCGGGCTGCGGCCGAAGCGCAGGTCGCCCACCGAGCTGCCGATGCCGCTGATGTGGTCGTAGCCCACTTCGCCCACCAGGGTCAGGCGCTCGGAGCCCAGCACCTGGTCGAAGAACTGCGTGGCGCTGACCTGCACCTGGGTAAAGGGCAGGCGCTTGTAGCCTTCGATCGCCGCGCCCGGCGCGTTCACCGCCTGGCCGTCGACGAACACCGGCGACACGGCGGTGGTCACGCCGTTGACTTGGCCAACCTGGTTGACTGCGGCGAGGTTCAGGTCGGCGGTGTTGATCTGCATCGGCATGTTCGGCCGGTAGCTGACCTCGCCGTTGAGTGCCACGCCGCCCAGGTTGGTCTGGAAGCTCAGGCCGTACAGGCGGATGTCTTCGGGGTAGTCGACGAAGTAGCTCGCGCCGCGCACGCGGCTGGCGGTGGTCAGCGCGTTGGAGGCGCCGGCGTAGGTGGTGCGGGTAAAGCTCAGGAACGGGTTGCGGCTGTGATAGTTCATCACGTAGGCGCCGAACTCGGTGTCGTTGAAGTCCGGCAGGAACCAGCGCATGGCCAGGCCGAACTGCCCCGAATCGCCCGGCTCGTGGTCGTCGGTGCGGGGGATGTAGGCGTTGGCGCGATTGCCCGCCACGTCCAGGATGCTGCCGGCGTTGGCGCGCGGATCGTTGGGCGCGAAATCGGGGCCGGCAATCACCAGGCGGTCGTTGCAGCCCTTGGCCACCGCGTCCACGGCGAAGAAGGTGCCGCAGTTCTCGGTGACCGTCTTGTCCCACTTGATCTGGTAGAAGGCTTCGGCGGTGACGTTCTCGGAAAGCCCCTGGGAGAAGTACAGCAGCTGGATCGGCACCAGTGCTTCCTTCACCTCGGCGCCGGGGCGGCGCAGGGCCGAGACATCCACCGGGTTGATGGAGTTGATCGAGTTGGGGATGAAGGTGCTCTCGCCCCAGCTCACTACCTGCTTGCCGAAGCGCACGTTGCCCGGCAGGTCGCCCAGCTGGTAGTTGTGGTAGACGAAGGCGTCGAGGAACTCGCCGCCCGAGGCCTTGGCCGACTGGTCGCGACCATGGTCGTCGATGTTGTAGTAGCGCAGGTCCTCGTCCTTGAGCTGGAAGTCGTACCAGTACTTGCCACGCAGGAAGGCGCCGGAGTCGCCGTATTTCAGCTCCAGGTCATGGGTGCCCTTGAAGATCTTCGAGAACACATCGCCCTTGCTGAAGTTCAGGCGGCCGTCGTCGGCGGTGCGCGAGGCGGCCTTGCCCTTGGCGCCGACCACGTTGTAGTTGGAGATGAACTTGGGGTCGGGGTTGCTCAGCGCCCAGCTCATCCCCAGGGACGCCGAGGAATCCAGCTGCCCCTCGATTTCCCCGATGGTGAAGTTCACGGCGTGTGCGCAGGGCGCGCTCGCCAGGGCGATGGCCAGCGCCAGCGCCTGCGGTCGAAAGTGTCCGCGCATTGTTATTGTTGGCATGCGGTACTCCAGGTGGTCCAGGTGTTGGAGTGCGCATGCTGGCAGTGCCCGACGCCCGCCAAAACCGCCCGATCAGGTGATTTTCGCCCTCACCCGTGCAGGTGATTGCCGCCTCTTTTCGCGGCGCGCGCCTCGGCATGCGGGCGCTCGATGGGGCAGGTTCGACCACAGGGCGATACCGCTGGTAACGCCCTCTTTCGCCGCCCGCCCCTGCCTTGGCCGCGAATCACCCTGACAGGTGATTGGCAGTGCGCCGGCGCGCCACTCAAATGCAGCCACGTCACGCATCCCTCGAAAACAAGAACGCCCAGGAGCCCCCGTGAAAAACGTAACGCTGCTTCACCACTGCCTGGCCGGCGTACTGGCCGCCAGCCTCAGCCCATCCCTGCTCGCTGCCGCGCCCGTGCAGCCGGCCAGCGCCATTACCGCGGCGAAGAATGCCGAAGTGCTGAAGAAACTGCCGTTCAGCGATCGCGACGACTACGAGTCGGTCAGCCGCGGACTGATCGCGCCCTTCCACGGCCAGATCAGGAACGCCGCCGGCAACGTGGTGTGGGATACCCAGCAATACGACTTCCTCGACGCCGACAAGGCACCGGACACGGTCAACCCCAGCCTCTGGCGCCTCGCCCAGCTCAACAGTCACGCCGGCCTGTTCCAGGTGTCCGAGCGCATCTATCAGTTGCGCGGCATGGATGTGTCGAACATGACCATCGTCGAGGGGGATGACGGCCTGTTCATCATCGACCCGCTGACCGTCGAGGAGACCGCCAAAGCGGCGCTGGAACTGTACTACCAGCATCGCCCGCACAAGCCGGTGGTGGCGGTCGCCTACAGCCACAGCCACGCCGATCATTTCGGGGGCGTGCGCGGCGTGGTCGACGAGGCCGACGTGAAGAGCGGCAAGGTGAAGATCTATGCACCATCGGGCTTCATGGAGCACGCCATCAGCGAGAACATCTTCGCCGGCACCGCCATGGCGCGCCGTTCGCAGTTCCAGTTCGGCACCCTGCTGCCGCGCGGCACGCAAGGGCAGCTGGACGGCGGCATGGGCAAGGTGGCGCCCTCCGGCGGCACCCTGACGCTGATCGAGCCGACCGACCTGATCCGCCAGCAGTTCGAGTCCCATGACATTGCCGGCATCACGGTCGAATTCCAGCTGACGCCCGGCACCGAAGCACCGGCCGAGATGAACTTCTACTTCCCGCAACTGCGTGCGCTGTGCATGTCCGAGAACAGCACGCAGATGATGCACAACCTGCTCACCCCGCGCGGAGCCCTGGTGCGCGATGCCAAGGCCTGGGCCGAATACATCGATGACAGCCTGGTGCGCTATGGCGACAAGACCGACGTGATGTTCGTCTCGCACAACTGGCCGACCTGGGGCGCGCAGCGTATCCAGACCTTCCTCGCCGACCAGCGCGACATGTACGCCTTCCTCGACGCCCGCGCCCTGCACCTGATGAACCAGGGCCTGACGCCGGCCGAGATCGCCCAGAAGATGGACCGCCTGCCCGGCAACCTGGAGAACAAGTGGTACACCCGCAGCTACTACGGCTCGCTCAGCCATAACTCGCGCGCCGTGTACCAGCGCTACCTGGGCTACTACGACGGCAACCCGGCCAACCTCAACCCGCTGCCGCCGGTGGAGCTGGGGCAGCACTATGTCGAGGCGGTCGGCGGCGCCGACGCAGTGATCAAGCTGATGAAGACCGCCATCGACAAGGGCGACTATCGCTGGGCCGCGACCCTGGGCAACAACCTGGTCTTTGCCCAGCCGGACAACCAGCAGGCCAAGGCGCTGCAGGCCGACGCCCTGGAACAGCTGGGTTACCAGTCCGAAAACGCGCTGTGGCGCAACATGTACCTGACCGCCGCCATGGAACTGCGCAATGGCGTGCCCGCCGCCGGCACGGGTTCGGTGCGCACCGATCTGGTCAAGGCCATGTCACCGAGCATGTTCTTCGACTTCCTCGCCGTCCGCCTGGACAGCGAGAAGGCCGAGGGCCACGACATGGTGATGAACTGGGTGTTCGATGATCTGCAGGAGCGCTACGCGCTGACCCTGCGCAATGGCGTGCTGACACACCGCAACCAGCAACTGGCGCCCAAGCCCGACCTGACGGTGAAACTCAGCAAGGCCACCCTCGACCGCATCAGCCTGCGCCAGCTGGATTTCCCCACCGCGATCAAGCAGGGCGACATCAGGCTCGACGGCGCAGCCGGCAAGCTCGGCCAGTTCCTCGGCATGATCGACAGCTTCGCCCCGCAGTTCAACGTCGTCACGCCCTGACACGGCGCAGCGTCCGACCGCCGCCCGGCGGTCGGAGCTATGGCGCCGCGAGCAACTCCACCGCCATATCACGGAATTGCCCCACGACGCGGCTCTCGTTGTCGGGGTTATAGACCAGCGCGAGTGCCACCGTGCGTTCCTGGTGTGGCGTCTCCAGTTCCAGGAAGCACACCGGCGCCGACGAGTTGCGCGCATGCAGCGCCGGCACCAGCGCCACGCCCAGGCCGCATGCCACCAGGCTGATGGCCGCCTGCACCTGGGTGGTGGAATGCACCAGTTGCGGCACGAAGCCCGCCGCCTGGCACAGCTGCAGCAGCACGTAGTGCAGGCCTTCGGTATGCGGGTAGTCGATCAGCGGCTGATCGGCGACTTCCGCCAGGTGCACGCGGCTGCGTCCGCTCATCGCCAGCGGACTGCCCTGCGGAACGACCAGCATCATCGATTCCCATACCAGCGGGATCAGCTTCAGCGCGGTTGGCTGCGGCAGCGGAAAACGCACCAGGCCGACATCGGCGCCGCCATTCTCCACCAGTTCCAGCACGCCGCTGGAGGGCAGCTCGCGCAGTTCCAGGGTGATGCCCGGATAGCGCCGGCGAAACTCAGGGATCAGCCGCGGAATCAAGGAGAGTGTCGCCGAGCCCACAGAGCCCAGCGTCAGTTGCCCACGCGCCCCCGCCCCCGCCTCCAGCGCGTAGCGCCGCGCCTGCTGCAGGTGCAGCAGCGCCTTGCGCAACTCGGGCAGGACTGCCGCGCCGGCTTCGGTCAGGGTGACCTGCCGCGTGGTGCGCTCGAACAGCGGCAGGCCGATCTCCTCCTCCAGCTTGCGGATCGACACCGACAACGGCGGCTGGGACATGTGCAGGCGCTCGGCCGCCTCGCGGAAGTTCAAGGTCTCGGCCAGGGCGAGGAACTGGTGAATCTGGCGCAGCTCCATACTGATACTCCGTATGTATCAATCACTCTCCAAATAATATTGGATGGCTACCCGCTCTGCCCATAGCCTGACCCCACTCCACGACAACAAACCCAACAGGAGAGTGGTGCATGGCGCATACCGAAATCGCCCTCGGGCAAGGCTACTACTGGCAGCAGATCGAGGCGGGGCAACGCTTCCGCACGTTTCGCCGCACCGTCACCGAGGCCGACCTGATCGGCTTCGTCGGCGTCACCGGGCAGACCGAAGTGATCTTCATCGACAGCACCTTCAATGGCGCCATCCAGGGTCGACCGGTGCCGGCTGCGCTGAGCTACAGCCTGATCGAAGGCATCCTCATGCAGACCATGCTGCAAGGCACCGGCCTGGCCCTGCTGGAGCTGCACAAGAGCGTGAAAGGCCCGGTGGTCGTGGGCGACACCCTCGAAGCCGTGGTGGAGATCGAGGAAGTCCGTCCGACGTCCAGGCACAACCGCGCCGTGGTGACCTCCCGCGTCTTCGTGCTCAACCAGCGCGAGGAAACGGTAATGGAGTACAAGGTCAAGCGCCTGCTCGCCGGCCGCCCCGAACGGGGTGAAGGCTGATGCTCGACGCCCTCGATTTCCGCGCGCTGCCGCCGCAGCATGAGGCCTTGCGCACGGAGTTGCGCAGCTTCCTCGGTGAGCGCCTGCGGGACTATCCGACCGATCTGCGGGCGCGCAGCTGGCAAGGCTTCGACGCTGACTTCAGCCGCGCCCTGTCCCAACGCGGCTGGGTCGGGCTGACGCTGCCACGTGAATATGGCGGCGCGGGTCTCGACCCGCTGGCGCGTTTCGTGGTGGTGGAGGAACTGTTGTGTGCGGGCGCGCCGGTCGCTGCACACTGGATCGCCGACCGCCAGAGCGGCCCGCTGCTGCTGCGCTTTGGCAGCGAACAGCAGAAACGCCTGCATCTGCCGGCAATCTGCAGGGGGGAACAGTTCTTCTGTATCGGCATGAGCGAGCCGAACGCCGGCTCGGACCTGGCCAGCGTGCGCACGCGCGCCGAAGCCAATAGTGCCGGTTGGCTGCTCAATGGGCAGAAGATCTGGACCACCTACGCCCAGCACAGCCACTACATGATCGCGCTGGTGCGCACCTCCGGCAGCGCCCAGGACCGCCATCGCGGGTTGTCGCAGGTGCTCGTCGACCTGTCGCTGCCGGGCGTGAGCATCCGGCCGATCCGCGACCTCACCGGCGCCGAGCACTTCTGCGAAGTGTTCTTCGACAACGTGCAGTTGCCGGCCGAGGCGCTGGTCGGCGAGGAAGGCGATGGCTGGAAACAGGTGACCGCCGAGCTGGCCTTCGAGCGCAGCGGGCCGGAGCGCATCTACTCCAGCATCGCCCTGCTCGACGCCTGGCTGGACTGGCTGCGCAATCAGCCTCAGGCCGGGCAGGAGCGTCTTCTGGGCCAGCTGCTGGGCGAGCTGATGGTGCTGCGTGCACTGTCAGTCAGCCTCGCCGCGAAACTGGCGGAAGGCCACAGCCCGGTGGTGGAAGCGGCGCTGGTAAAGGACCTGGGCACCAGCTTCGAGCAATCCATTCCGCGCCTGCTGGGCGACCTGCTCGGTGCCGTGGATGGCCATGCCGTCCCGCACGTGCTGCAACGCACCCTGGCCTACCTGGAGCGCATGGCCCCGGTGTTCTCCCTGCGCGGCGGCACCCGTGAAATCCTCCGCGGCGTGATCGCCCGCGGCCTCGGCTTGCGATAGGAGCCCCCATGAGCCTCGACAACCTCATTCTCGACGCCTTCGGCCAATGGCTAGAAGGCGAAGTCAGCGCCGAGCGCGTGCGCCGCATCGACCTGGGCGAACCCGCCGACGGGCTGTGGCGCTCGCTGGCCGAACACGGTTTCGCCGACCTGCTGCTACCCGAGGAGCTCGGCGGCGCAGCGGCCAGCCCGGAAACCGCCTGCCACCTGCTATTCGCCGCCGGCGGCGCGGCCCTGCCGCTTCCGCTCGCCAGTACCTGGTGGGCACGCCTGGCACTGGCCGAAGCTGGCTTCGCGCTGCCCGAAGGCCCCATCGCCCTGGCCAGCGGTGAGCGCAACGGACAGGGCCTGCGCTGCCAGACAGTGGCCTTCGCTGCCCAGTCAGGCTGGGTGCTGGCGACCCTGCCGGAAGACGTCTGGTTGCTGCCGCTCGACAGCGCGCAACACCAGGCGGACGGTGTGCATGCCAGTGCCACCGAAGAGCTCTTCTGGCCAGAAATCCCCAGCGGCGCCTTGCGTCTGTCGACGGATCGAGACTGGCATGCCCTGGGCGCGACCTGCACCGCAGCGCTGATCGCCGGCGCCGCCGAACGGGTACTGCAACTGACCCTGGACTTCGCCACGACTCGCCAGCAGTTCGGCAAGCCAGTCGGCGGTTTTCAGGCCGTCCAGCAGCAGATCAGCGTGCTTGCCGAGGAAGTCTTCGCCGCGCGCATGGCGGCGCAACTGGCGCTGCGCGGGCCAACCTGGCCGCAAGGTGTTCCGGCGGCGGTGGCCAAGGCTCGCTGCAGCAGCGCGGCGGTGCGCATCTGCACAATTGCCCACGCGGTGTTCGGCGCCATCGGCGTTACCGAGGAATGCGACCTGCAGCTCTATACCCGGCGCCTGTACGCCTGGCGCTCGGACTTCGGCAGCGAGGCGTACTGGCAGCTGATGATCGGCCGCGCGGCCTTGCGCGAGAGCGGCGACAGCCTGGCCTTCCTGCGCCGCCACCTGCCCGCCGTCTGAAGCGTGCCGCCCGCCGGCGGCACCTTCACCACCGTCTCTCACAAACCGTGCTTCTCAAAACAATGACAAGGGAGAACACCGATGGCCCACCTTCTCAGCCAACCGCATCGCGCCGCTGCAGCGGGCGTAACCGCCAGGGCCCGGCCCATCGCCTGGCGAACCATCATCGCCGGCAGTGTCGGCAACACCGTGGAATGGTTCGACTGGACGGTCTACACCGCCTTCGCGCTCTATTTCAGCCATCAATTCTTCCCGTCGGACAACGAGACCACCGCCCTGCTCGCCTCCTTTGCAGTGTTCGCCATCGGCTTCGCCATGCGTCCGTTGGGGGGCTGGCTGATCGGCATCTTCAATGACCGCGCCGGGCGCAAGGCAGCGCTCAACCTGACCATCCTGATGATGGCGCTGCCCTCGCTGCTGATCAGCCTGATGCCCACCTACGCGAGCATCGGCATCGCCGCACCCGTGCTGATGGTGCTCGCGCGCATGGTCCAGGGACTGTCGGTAGGTGGCGAATACGGCGCCGCCGCGACCTTCCTTGCCGAATCCGCGCCGGCCAGCCAGCGCGGCCTGTACTCGGGCTTCTTCTTCGCCAGCATCGCCCTCGGCCTGTTGTTCGCCTCAGGCCTGGCCTGGGTGCTCGGCCAATGGCTGAGCCGCGACGAGCTGATCGACTTCGGCTGGCGCATTCCCTTCTTCATCGGCGGCCTGGGCAGCCTGGCCGGCTTCTGGATTCGCCACGGCGTCGAGGAGACAGCGGCCTTCCGCAAGGGCCGGGAACAACGTCGCGGCCAGCGCATCGAGCGGCCGCTGCGCACCCTCTGGCGCGAGCACCCGGAAGCGGTGAAGCGCCTGGTCGGCATCAGCCTGCTGGGGGCCTTCGCCTTCTATCTGTTCGTCAGCTACCTGCCGGTGCACGCCATTCGCACCCTTGGCGTGGAACCGGCCACTGCCTATGCCGCCAGCAGCCTGGCGCTGGTGGTGTTCATGATTTCCCAGCCGCTGTTCGGCTGGCTATCCGACCGCATCGGCCGGCGCCCGCAGCTGATCGTTTTTGCCCTGGGCTACGCCGCGCTGCTCTACCCGGTGGTGCGCTCGATGAGCGCCTCGTTCGCGTCGATTCTCGCCGTCGAGTTGTTCGGCCTGCTGCTCTATGGGCTGTATTCGGCCATCGCCCCGGCGATCAAGTCGGAGCTGTTCAGCACCGACATCCGCGCCCTGGGCATCGGTCTGCCCTACAACCTGGTGGTGGCGATCTTCGGCGGCACCACGCCTTACCTGATGACCTGGCTGCAGAGCCGCGGCAACGAACAGTGGTTCCTGGTCTACGTCTCGGTCATGGCGGTGATCACCCTGGTGGCCTTCATCCGCATGCCCGAGACCCGCGGCAACGACCTGCACTGAAGTCCAAGCGATCTGGAGAACAGCATGAGCAATACCCAAGCCACCTCGCAGGGCCCGCTCTCGGGTCTGCGTGTCCTCGACCTCTCCCGCGTACTCGCAGGCCCCTGGGCCACGCAGATACTCGGCGACCTGGGCGCGGACGTGATCAAGGTCGAGCACCCCACCCGGCGCGACGACACCCGCACCTGGGGGCCGCCCTTCCTCGAGGACAGCAGCCCGACCTGGGACGCCGCCTATTACTTCTGCGCCAACCGCAACAAGCGCGCCATCGCCGTGGACTTCGGCCACCCCGACGGCGCCGCACTGCTGCGTCGGCTGGCCGCCTCGGCGGATGTGCTGGTGGAGAACTACAAAGTCGGCACTTTGGCGCGCTACGGCCTGGATTACGCAGAGCTCAAGGCATTGAACCCGACGCTGATCTACTGCTCGGTCACCGGCTTTGGCCAGACAGGCCCCTACGCCGGGCGCGGCGGCTACGACTTTCTGGTGCAGGGCATGAGCGGGCTGATGAGCATCACCGGCCGCCGCGACGACGAACCCGGCGCCGGGCCGCTGAAAGTGGGTTTGCCGGTGAGCGACCTGTTCTGCGGCCTGTACGCGACCATCTCGATCCTCGCCGCCCTCAACCACCGCCACGCCAGCGGCGAAGGCCAGCATATCGACTGCGCGCTGCTCGACAGCCAGCTGTCGCTGATGGCCAACCAGGCGATGAACCATCTGGTCAGTGGCCAGATACCGCAGCGCCTGGGCAACGCCCACCCCAACGTGGTGCCCTACCGCGACTTCGCCTGTACTGACGACTACATCCTCGTTGCCTGCGGCTCCGACGGCCAGTTCCAGGCGCTGTGCCGGCTACTGGGCCGCGACGATTTGGCCGACGATCCACGCTTCACCCGCAACCCCGGCCGCAGCCAGCACCGCCGCGAGCTGGAAGTGGAGCTGGCGAAAAGCATCGCCGGCTGGCGCGCCGCCGACCTGCTGGCGGCCATGGAAAAGGCTGGCGTGCCCGGCGGGCCGATCAACACTCTGCAGCAGGCCCTCGCCGACCCGCAGGTGCAGGCGCGCGGCCTGTTGCAGACATTGCCCCGGCAGGATGGCACCCACGTCACCCTGCTCGGCTACCCGGCGCGCTTCTCCGCCTCACCGCCCAGTTACCGCCTGGCGCCACCGATGTTCGCCCAGGACACCGCGCAGGTCCTGGGCGAACAACTGGGGCTTGCAACAGAGCAACTGGCGGAATTGGCCGGCAAGGGTGTGATCGCCCTGGCCGAGCCACTGGTGGAGGCTGTCTCGAAGGCCGGCTGAGCCGCCGGGTTTGCACTGACTCGCCTCGCTCAATATGATGCATATATGTTTTGTTATGCTTCATAACGTATTGCATTCACGAGAGACGAGAGAATCATGGGCATCATCAACCTCGACGACGACCTGCACGACCAGCTGCGCCGCGCCAGCTCCGTGGCCTGTCGCTCGATCAACGCGCAGGCGGCGTTCTGGATCAAGATCGGCATGCTCTGCGAACTGGAGCCGACCCTGAGCTTCAACGAGATCGTCACCCGCGAGCTGCAGGAAGCCGGGGTCCGGTACGCCGCCGGAGGCGCCAAGTGATCAAGACCGCGGCGGAACTGGCGCTGATGGCCGAATCCGGCCGCTTGCTGGCGAAGGTCTTCGGCTTCGTCGATACGCTGCCACTGGAAGGCATGACGACCCTGGAGGTAAATGACCGGGTCGAGCGCTACATCGTCGACGAGCTGCAGGCCAGGCCGGCCAGCAAGGGCCAGTACGGTTTCGCCTTCGTGCTCAACGCCTCGCCCAACCAGGTGGTCTGCCATGGCGTGCCGTCCGAGGCGGACCGGCTGCGCGACGGCGACATCGTCAACTTCGACATCACCCTGGAAAAGAACGGCTTCATCGCCGACTCGAGCAAGACCTACCTGGTCGGCAACGTCTCCCCCTCCGCCCGACGCCTGGTAGACGTCACTTACGAGGCGATGTGGAAAGGCATCCGCGCGGTGAAACCCGGCGCCCGCCTGGGTGACATCGGCCACGCCATCGAACGGCACGCGCGGCAGCACGGCTATACGGTGGTCGAGGACTACTGCGGCCACGGCATCGGCCGCGAGATGCACGAGTCGCCGCAAGTGCTGCACGTCGGTCGTCCCGGCACCGGGCAGGTGCTCAGGCAAGGCATGACCTTCACCATCGAGCCGATGCTCAACCAGGGCCACTCCGGCGTGAAAACCCTGGCGGACGAATGGACCGTGGTCACCCTCGACGGCCAGCTGTCCGCGCAGTTCGAACACACGGTGGCCGTCACCGCCAAGGGCGTCGAGGTACTGACGCTGCGCGCCGAAGAGCGCGCCGCAGCGCTTTCGTAGAGCGCGAGAGGGAAGTTTCCGCGCCACATGCCAGACCTGTAGGAGCTGGCCATGCCTGCGACAGCACAACCAATGCCTTTCAGGATATTGCTGGAATTCCAAGATAATCAGAATTCTATTGCGCACCTGACAAAATACGAGCAATCAAACGCCAGTCAACGTCCCATCACATTCCCTAGAATGTTCTCCTGCTGCTCTTCCACCTTCCCGGCCCCAAGGAGGCCCGCGATGACCTGTGCCCTCTCCCTCGAAGCGCTGGCCTACGACCACCACGATGGCGAGGAAATCCTGCCGCACTGCCACAACCAGGCGCAGCTCATCCATTCCCTCTCGGGCGTGATGCTGGTGGGCGCGGCGCAGAAGAACTGGGTGGTTCCCGCCGGCCACGCGCTGTGGGTACCGCCCGGCACCGAGCACCAGATCCGCATGTTCGGCAACGTGCGGATGCGCACGCTGTTCATGCCCGCTTCCACCTGGCCCTGGGGCGGGCAGCAGTGCCAGTTGATCGAGGTAACGCCGCTGCTGCGCGAGTTGCTGGTCGCCGCCAGTGCGCTGCCGGCCGGCGCTGGCAGCGCCCACCGCCGCCGCTGCCTGCACGAACTGCTGCTGGTGGAGATGGATGCGGCGCAGACGGTCGCCATTCACCTCGCCATGCCCCGTGACCCGCGCCTGCTGCGGCTGTGCAACGCGGTGATCGCAGCGCCAGCGGACGAAACCGGCATGGAGGACTGGGCGCAGCGCTTGAACATGAGCAGCCGCACCCTGGCCCGGCTGTTCCAGCGCGAGCTGGGGATGAACTTCGGCGATTGGCGCACCCGCGTGCGCATGGTGCTCAGCCTGCAACGGCTGACCGCCGGCGCCTCGGTGCTGGAAGTGGCGCTGGAACACGGCTACCAGAGCCCCAGCGCCTTCTCCCAGAGCTTCAAGCGCATCCTCGGGCAGTCGCCCAGCCACTACCTGGCCGCGCGCAGCTGAGCAGCGTGTCCGTTTCGCGAGGCTGCTTGTCCGCCGCGCGAGAGAGCCGCGGCGGCTGAATCCCTAACCTGCGGAAGTCCGATTACAAGTGACTTCCCGACATGCCCAACCCATCCCCGAAACCGCGACACTCGCTGTTCGCGCTGGCCTGTGCCGGCCTGCTGCTGGGCGGCTGCGCGGCCGTCAGCGAACCCGCGACGCCGCCTGCCCGGCTCTCTCCCGGCGGAGACTGGCAGGCCCTCGCCCGCGGCACCGACGCCCAGGAGCCGCCCGCCGACTGGTGGCGGCTGTACCAGGACCCGCAGCTCGACCACCTGGTAGCCCAGGCCCTGCAACACAACCAGGACCTGCAAGCCTCCCTCGCCCACGTCGACGAGCTGCTCGCCCTGCTCGGCCAGGCGCGGGCGCAGCGCTGGCCCGCCACCACGCTGAGCTGGCAGACCTTCTACGGCCGCACCGGCGACGACCAGACCCTGGCCCAGGCCACCGATCGCCGCGCCGCTTCGCAGTGGAACCAGGTGCCGGGGTTCGCGCTGGACTACCAGCTCGACCTCTGGGGCCAGGTTCGCCAGTCGATCCTCGCCGCCACGGCCAACGCCGAAGCGGCGCAGGCGGCCCACGACCAGTTGCGCGTCAACGTCGCCGCCGGCACCGCGCGCGCCTATGCCAATGCCTGCGCCTATGCCGCGCGGGCCGCCATCCAGCAGCACTCGGCCCAGACCGTGGAGCGCAGCCTCGACCTCACGCTGCGCCAGCGCCGCGCCGGCCTGGTCACCGAGCTGGAGGTGGACCGCGTGCGCAGCCTGCTGGAGGAAACCCGTGCCCTGCTGCCGCGCCTGCAGGCCGAACACCAGGCGGCGCTGGAAGAACTCGGCGTGCTCACCGGCAGCGAGCCAGGACACCTGCCGGCGGCCGTGAGCGACTGCCAACAGGTGCCGCAGCTCCGCCAGGCGCTGCCGGTGGGCGATGGCTGGGCACTGCTGCGGCGCCGTCCGGACATCCGCGCCGCCGAACGCACGTTGGCGGCCGCCGGGCATACCGTCGGCGTGCGCCAGGCGGACTTCTACCCGAACGTGTCCTTCGGCGCCTCGATCACCTCCTCCGCCGAGCGCCTGCATGACCTCGGCGACCACGAGGCGATCACCTATGCCGTCGGGCCGCTGATCCGCTGGAACTTCCCCAACCTGCTGGCCACCCGCGCCCGCCTCGATGGCGCGCAGGCCCATGAGCGCCAGCAGCTGGCGCGCTTCCAGCAGCAGGCGCTGGTCGCGCTCAAGGAGGTCCGCCAGAACCTGGCGCGCTACCGCGGCGAGATCGGCCACCGCGATGCCCTGGGCAGCGCGCTGGACAGCAGCCGCAACGCCTACCGCCTGGCGCAGCTGAACTACCAGGCCGGCGCCCTGGACTTTCTCGACGTGCTCGACAGCGAGCGCGCCATGGTCCGCCTCGAAGCCGAGAAGGCCGAGGCCGACCGGCGCCTGGTCGAGCGCCAGATCGAACTTTTCCACGCCCTCGGTGGCGGCTGGCAGGCAACGCCGGCCGGCGAACCCGCCGGGGTCATCACCGTTTCCACGAGACCCGCGCAATGAACATGGCCGTCGATGAACCGCAAACCGCCGCCGCACCCGCCACAAGGCTCAACAGCAAGCGCCGCCTGATCGGGCTGGGCGGTGGTGTTCTCGCCATCGCCGCCCTGGCCGTCGGCGTCTACTGGGTCAGCATTGGCCGCTACCTGGAGGAAACCGACGACGCCTATGTGCGCGCCGACTGGATCGCCATCAGCCCGAAGGTCGCAGGCTACGTCGCCGAGGTGCTGGTGGACGACAACCAGCGCGTCAGCGCCGGCACGGCGCTGGTCCGCATCGAGGACCGCGACTACCAGGCCCGCCTGCAGCAGGCGCAGGCACGACGCAACGCGGCGCAGGCCGCCATCGCCGCCCAACAGGCCGCGCTGGTGACGCTGGACGCGCAGCTCAAGGAACAGCAGGCGCTGATCGACCAGGCCGCCGCCGACGTCGCCAGCGCCCAGGCCGAACGCCAGCGCGCGCAACTGGATTACCAGCGCTACCGCGACCTGGCGGCGCAGCAGGCCGCCAGCAGCCAGCGCCTGGAAAGCGTCACCGCCGACTTCGCCCGGGCGCGCTCGGCACTCAGCCGCGCCGAGGCCGCCGCCAGCCGGCAACGCACCCGCCTGGGTGTGCTCCAGGCCAGCCACGCACAGGCTGCCGCCCAATTGCAACAGCAGCAGGCCCGTGCCGCGGAGGCGGACGCCAGCCTTGCCCTGGCGGAGCACCAACAAGAGGACACGCTGATCCGCGCGCCCATCGACGGCGTGGTCGGCCAGCGCCGCGTCCGTCAGCGCCAGTACGTCACGCCAGGCTTGCCGCTGCTGGCGCTGGTGCCGGTGGAGCAGTCCTACGTGGTGGCCAACTTCAAGGAAACCCAGCTGCGCCGGATGCGCCCCGGCCAGCCGGTGGAGGTGCGCGTGGACAGCTTCCCCGATGCCCGCCTGCACGGCCGCGTCGAGAGCGTCTCGCCCGGTTCCGGGGCGATATTCGCCCTGCTGCCGCCGGACAACGCCACCGGCAACTTCACCAAGATCGTCCAGCGCTTCCCGGTGAAGATCGCCCTCGATGCCGACGCGCGCCGACAGGTGCCGATCCTGCCCGGCATGTCGGTGATCGCCGAGGTGGACACCCGTGGCCAAGACGAGGCGCAACGCCATGGCCAGTGATGCCGAGAAGACCTCGCTCAAGGCCTGGGTGGCGGTGATCGGCGGCCTGTTCGGCTGCTTCATGGCAGGCATGAACGTCCACGTCACCAGCGCCGCCCTGCCGGAAATCCAGGGCTCGCTGAGCGCCAGTTTCGAGGAGGGCTCGTGGATTTCCACGGCCTACCTGGTCGCCGAGATCGTGATGATCCCGCTGACCGCCTGGCTGGTGGAAGTATTCTCCCTGCGCCGGGTCATGCTGGTGGGGTCCGCGATCTTCCTGGCGGCCTCGGTGGCCTGTTCGTTCTCGCCCAACCTGGCCACCCTGATTGCCATCCGCGTCGTCCAGGGCGCAGCCGGCGCGGTGCTGATCCCGCTGTCGTTCCAGCTGATCATCACCGAGCTGCCCGCCTCGCGGGTGGCCATGGGCATGGCGCTGTTCAGCCTGTCCAACAGCGTCGCCCAGGCGGCCGGCCCCTCCATCGGCGGCTGGCTCACCGACGCCTACAGCTGGCGCTGGATCTTCTACCTGCAACTGATCCCCGGCGTGTTCCTGCTGGCCGCCGTGGCCTGGGCCATCGCCCCGCAGACACCGCAACTGGAGAAGCTGCGCCAGGGCGACTGGCTGGGCATCGCCAGCATGATCGTCGGCCTGGGCGCAGTGCAGATCGTGCTGGAAGAAGGCGGCCGCAAGGACTGGTTCGGCTCCGAGTTCATCGTCTGGATGCTGGCGATCGGCGTCGGCGCCCTGCTGCTGTTCATCTACACGCAGCTGTACGGCCGGCGCTCGTTCATCAACCTGCGCCTGCTGGCCGGCTACAACTTCGGCGTGGCCAGCGCGGCGATGTTCATCTTCGGCGCGGCGACCTTCGGCCTGGTATTCCTGGTGCCCAACTACCTGTCCCAGCTGCACGGCTACAACGCCCGGGAGATCGGCATCAGCCTGATCGCCTACGGCCTCGTGCAATTGCTGCTGGCGCCACTGATGCCGCGCCTGATGCGCTGGCTGAACCCCAAGCTGATGGTCGCCAGCGGGTTCGCCATCATGGCCCTGGGCTGCTACCTCGGCGCGCACCTGGACGCCGACAGCGCCGCCAACGTGATCATTCCCTCGACCGTGGTGCGCGGCATCGGCCAGCCCTTCATCATGGTGGCGCTGTCGGTGCTGGCGGTGTCCGGCCTGTCCAAGCAGGAAGCCGGTTCGGCCTCGGCGCTGTTCTCCATGCTGCGCAACCTCGGCGGCGCGGTGGGCACCGCGGCGCTGACGCAGATCGTCTCGCAGCGCGAACGCTTCCATTCCGAGCGCATCGGCGAGCAGGTGACGCTCTTCGCGCCGGCCCTGCAGGAGCGCGTGCAGGGCGACCCCGGCGGTGCATTCGCCCTCAACGAATGGTTGTCGGAGCAGGCCGAAACCCTCGCGCGGCTGGGCGCGCATATCCGCCACGAAGCGTTCCTCATGGCCTATGGCGATGCGTTCTACCTGTCCTTCCTCGCCCTGCTCGCCTGCGCGGTAGCCGCGCTGGCATTGCGCGGCAACCGCAACGCCTAGCGGAATGCGCCGCTGCCAGGAGCGCCGTTCGTAACTTCCACTGAACCCGCAGCCCCCTGCCCGCTCACACCCTCAGGGCGCGCTCGGCGCGCCCGTTTCGCCCATGTGCACGGGAGGTCTGAGATGAACGAGCAGAATGTCGATGGATGGGAGCGCGCCTTGTCCTTGGCAATCGGCCTGGCCGGTATCGGCAAGGGTGTGCGCCGCGGTGGCGTGAGCGGCTGGCTGGAGGTGGCGGCGGCGGTGCTGGTGGTCAAGCGCGGCCTGACCGGGCGCTGTCGGATGAAGGCGCTGCTGGGCGACCTGCAGCAGGCGTCGGTTGCCGAAGTGCACCCCTTGCCGGAGCCGGCCACGCGCCGTGGCCCGGGCCGCACCGGGAAACGCTGAGCGGGTCGCAACGCAGCCAGCCGCTCCGCTTGCCGCCGGCACGCTATAGTCAGCGGTGCCGGCGCCAGGGTGTGGTTCACACCGATGGAACGCGGCGGCTGCTCGTGTGCTCTTAACGACACAGTCCCCTCGCCACGACTCTTGCGGCCCCTGACGACATGGAACAGCTTTCCGACTTTGCCGCCGACCCGGATGTCTCCGCTGCGCACGCCTGCGCGGACGCCCCGGCGGACGTCGCCACCCTCATCCGCACGCGCGACTGGAGCGACTCGCCGCTCGGTGCGCCGGCCAGCTGGTCAGCCAGCCTGCAGACACTGATGCGCACGGTGCTGCCGGTGAAGGCGCAGATCGTCCTGTTCTGGGGCCCGCAATACGTCGCCCTGTACAACGACGCCTACGTGCCGAGCATCGGCGCCAAGCACCCGCGCGCCCTCGGCCGCCCCGCCCAGGAGAACTGGACCGAGCTGTGGGACGACCTCGAGCCACTGCTGCGCGGCGTGCGCGAAACCGGCGAAACCTTCGCCGCCAAGGATCGCCCCTTCTATATCGAGCGCCATGGCGCCGGCGAAACGGTGTACTTCGACGTCTCCTATTCCGCCGTGCGCGATGACGACGACTCCATCGGCGGCGTGCTGTGCATCGTCACCGAAACCACCGAGCGCGTGCAGTTCGAGCGGCGCCAGGCGTTCCTGCTGGAGCTGGGACGCGCCCTGCCCGCCACCAGCGCCCCCGACCACATCGAAGCCATCGCCGTGCGCAAGCTGGGCGAGGAACTGGGCGCCAGCCGGGTGTTCTTCGGCGAGGACAACGGCGATGGGGTCACTTTCGATGTCGCCCAGGAGTTTCTCGACGGCGCCCACAGTGCGCTGGGCCGCCACCGCTACCGCAACTTCGGCGGCGAGCTGCTGCGCTCCTTGCAGGCCGGCCTGCCGGTAACGCGGCACTACCGCAACGACGACGGCAACCTGCCCGAAGGCGAAGCGCAGACCCGGCGCGACCTGCAGCTGGCCGCGACCCTGCACGTGCCGGTGATCCGCCATGGCGTACTGGAAGCGGTGCTGGCGGTCCATCACGAACAGCCCCACAGCTATGCCGAGTTCGAGCTGCGCCTGGCCGAGGAAACCGCCAAGCAGGCCTGGACGGCGATCCTGCACGCCCGCGCCGAAGCGGCGCTGCGTGCCAGCTCCGCGCAACTGTCGGCGATGTTTGACCAGGCTAGCGCCGGCATTGCGCTGTGCGACCGCGAGGGGTACTTCAAACGCGTCAACGAGCGTTACTGCGAGATCGTCGGGCGCTCGCGCGAGGAGCTGTTGCATACCCGCCTGCAGGAGATCGACGAGCTGTCACCGAGCGGCTCGCTCATGCCAAAGGAGATCGTCCGTCGTCATCTGCGCCCCGATGGCAGCGACGTCTGGGTGCAGGACCAGCTCACGCCGCTGCTCGATGAACAGCGCGCCGTCACCGGCATGCTCTGCGTCTGCGTCGACATCAGCGCACGCATCCGCGCCGAGAACGAGCTGCGCGGGGTCAACGAGGGCCTGGAGGAACGCGTGGCCGCCATGGTCGCCCAGCGCGAGACCGCGGTGGCTCAGCTGCACGAGGCGCGCAAGATGGAGATGATCGGCCAGCTCACCGGCGGCATCGCCCACGACTTCAACAACCTGCTGACGCCGATCATGGCGTCGCTTGAGCTGGTGCGCCGACGCCTGGACGACGAGCGCTCCACCACCCTGATCGATGGCGCGCTGCAAGCGGCCGATCGTGCGCGCATCCTGGTCGGCCGCCTGCTGACCTTCGCCCGCCGGCAGACCCTCAAGCCCCAGGTGGTGTCGCTGCGCGAGCTGGTCAGCGACATGCGCGACCTCATCGAACGCTCCCTGGGCAGCATGATCGAGGTGGTGATCGAGATTCCCGAACGCCTGCCGGCGGTGATCGTCGACCCGCACCAGCTGGAGCTGGCGGTTCTCAACCTGGCGGTGAACGCCCGCGATGCCATGGCCGAGGGCGGCCAGCTGAAGATCGGCGGCAAGGTCAGCGACATTGCCGACGGCCAGTTCGACGGCATCGCCGCCGGGCGCTACGTCGGCCTGGTGGTGAGCGACAACGGCAGTGGCATGAGCGCGCAGACCCTGGCGCGCTGCCTGGAGCCGTTCTTCTCCACCAAGGGCGTGGGCAAGGGCACGGGGCTCGGGCTGTCCATGGTGCAGGGGCTGGCGGCGCAGTCCGGCGGCGGCCTGGGCATTGCATCGCAGGTCGGCAGCGGCACGCAGGTCACGGTGTGGCTGCCGATCACCGACGAGCTTGCCAGCGACGATGACGGGGAGGTCTTCGACGCGCCGGTGGCGCCGCGGCCGATCCACGTGCTGCTGGTGGATGACGAGGACCTGGTGCGCTACACCACGCGCCTGCAACTGCGCGACCTCGGCTACCAGGTCACCGATGCGCCGTCGGCGGCGGCGGCCATGGCGCTGATCGACAACGGCCTGGTGCCGGACGTGCTGGTCACCGACCACATCATGGCCGACCGCACCGGCGCGCAACTGGCCCAGGACCTGCGCCAGCGCTTTGCCCAGCTGCCCGTGCTGATCATCACCGGCTACGCCAACCTCACGCCGAGCCAGATTCGCGGCTACGAGGTGCTGTCCAAGCCCTTCCGCCGCGCCGAACTGGCCGCGCGCCTGCTGCAGCTGGTGAACCCCGGCTGAGGGAGTGGGGGCGCTGTCGCAGGAGCGGACCTTGTCCGCGAAGGCCGTTCGTGCGCAGCGGGTGACGGTGCGGGTTGGAGGGAATCGCCTGCCGGCGAGGTCGCGGGCATGGCCCGCTCCTACAAGGGAACGCCTGTGGTGCGGGCGCGCGTAGGAGCGGACCTTGTCCGCGAAGGCCGCCCGTGCGCAGCGGGTGTCGGTCGCGGGTTGAAGGGAATCGCCTGCCGGCGAGGTCGCGGGCATGGCCCGCTCCTACAAGGGAGCGCCTGCGGTGCAGGCGCGCGTAGGAGCAACTGTCTTCTTCTGAAATGCCTTGCCTGGGTTTCCCTCTCCCCCGCCCTCTCCCTGAAGGGAGAGGGAGCCGCCCGTGCCGGCTGATCCTATGGTTTCATCCTGCTCCGAAACAGTCCCCTCTCCCTTCAGGGAGAGGGTTAGGGAGAGGGCAAACCACAACGCAGGAGTTGAGGTAGGAGCGGACTTCGTCCGCGATCGGCCCCGGCCTATCCGTGGGGATTCAGGGGCGAGTCTTCTTCGACGACAGGCCAGGCCGGGCGAACTTGACGATCAGCAGGTTGCCGTCCTTGTCGCGCTTGACCGTGACCTCGGCCACGCGGATGTTCGCCGGCAGCGAGCCCAGCACCTGCTGGGCGCTCAGGCCCGGCTTGATGTACTGGTCGAGCTGCTCGTACAGGCGGTAGGTGATGCTGCCGTTGCGCAGCGCGTGGGTTTCGAAGTCGCCGATGGCCTTGGCGTCGGCTTCGGTGCGGTTAGGGTTCAGGGTGTGGGCCAGCACGTCCACGACGTTCTTGTCGTCGGCGATCGCCACCAGCATGTAGGTCTTCGCCACCTGCTGCAGCACGCGGCGGTAGTTCGCGTCGCTGTATTCGCCGTACAGCGAGGCGTCCACCAGTTTCTGCTGGTTGAAGGTCAGGGCCAGGCGGAAACGCGCGCCGGCGTACTCGACGTTCTCCTTGCAGCGCACGGTGGCGCCGGTGGACTCCAGGCACGGGGCAAAACCCTGCTTCTCGCCGATGCCCTTCTGCGCCGCGCCATAGTTGTACTTGCCGAACAGCGGGTCAGCCGCGCACGCCACGCCCGCCACGCACATCAACAGTGCCCCGATCGCCCATCTGCCCATCACACGCCAACCTCGTTCAATGCAAAGCACGCGAGGATAGAGGATTCGCAGCGCGAATGTTCATCCGATGCCGATGATCGGGCATGGAAGAAGGCAGGTTCGCGAGCAAGCTCGCTCCTACAAAAAGCAGGCGCTGCGTGTAGGACCGAGGGGGACGCCTAGTCCTTGCTCGCGAACCACCCGGCACTATCAGTCGAACCGGTACTCCAGCCCCGCCCCCGCATACCAGGAGCGTCCCGGCGCCGCCTCGTAGTAGCGGCCGTTGCTGTCGCCGACGATCACCGAGCCGACGTACTGGCGATCCAGCAGGTTGTCCAGGCGCACCAGCTGGTGGAAGGTCCAGGGCCCCACGTGCTGTTCGAAGCGGGTGCGCCAGTTGAACACCGCGTAGCTGGGGGCGGGCTTGTCCTCGTTGCTGTCCTCGACGTAGACCTTGCTGCGGTACTGGCCTTCGACGCCCATGCTGATGCCGTCCTGCGGCTTCCACACCAGCTCGCCGAACAGGCTGCTGCCGGGCACGCCGGGCAGGTGGTTGCCTTTTTCGATGGTGCTGCCGCTCTCGACGAAATCCTCGTCATAGGTGGCGTCCAGACGGGTGTAGGCCAGGTTGGCCTGCCAGTGTTCGGACAGGTCGCTCTGCACGCCCAGCTCGAAGCCGCGGCGCAGCGTCTTGCCGGCGTTCTGGTAGCTGGTGCGGCCACCGGTGGAGCTGGCGACGACGATCTCGTCGTCGGTACGGATGTCGAAGATCGCCGCATTGATCCGCGTGTTGCCGGCGACCTTGGCCTTCAGGCCGATCTCGTACTGGGTGCTGGTGGCCGGGTCGAGGCCGAAGTTGAAGCTCTCGGTCAGGCCCGGCGCATAGGCCATCTCGGCCTGGGTGGGGGTCTCGAAGCCCTTGCCGGCGCTGACGTAGCCGTGCAGCTGCGGGGTGAAGGCGTACATCACCGAGAGCGACGGGGTGTTCTGCTGGTACTTCTTCGAACCGCTGGAATCGCCGTTGGCCAGGTAGTGGTCGTCCACTTCCATCTTCATGGTGCTGTGCCGCAGGCCGGCGTCGACGGTCCAGTTGCCCAGCTCCCAGCGCGCCTGCACATAGGGGTCGAGGCTGGTGGCGATGTCGTTCTCGTTGCGCCGCAGCTCGCCCTTCACGCCCAACTGGTCGCCGCTGAAGTTCTGGAAGCCCTTGCGGTCATCCTCGCTGCGGTCGTAGTCCACCCCCGTGGTGACGGTCAGCTCGCCCGGCCCGCCGTGCACCGGCTGGATCCAGCGCAGGGTGCCGCCATGGAATTCGCGGTCGAAGTCCACCACACCGCCGCCACGCTGGGCGTTGGACACCACGCCCCGCGGGATCGACAGGTACTGCACCACGCTGCGCTGGCCGGCGTAGAGGTTGAACTGCAGGGTGGCGTCGCCGACGTAGCGCTCGTAGTTCATGCCCAGTTGCTGGTGGTCGATGCTCTTGCGCGTGTTGTACAGCTCGGCGGCTGGCGCGACCGAACGCGGGTCGTGCTGGTAGGCGTCCCAGGTCTGGCCCAGCGGGTCCTGGGTGTTGTTCTGCTCCAGGCTGCTGTAGATCAGCGCCATCCGGCTGTCTTCGTCGGGCTTGAAGTTGAGCTTGGCGAAGGTCTGGTCGCGGCGCGCGGCGCTGTGGTCGCGGTAGCCGTCGGTATCCATGCGCGAGGCATCGAGCAGGAAGCCGGCCTGGTCGGTGCCACCCTCGGCATAGAGGTGGTTCTTGTTGAAGCCGTCGCTGCCGACGGTGGATTCGGCGCCGACCTTCGGCGGGCCATAGCCATCGCGGGAGAACATCTGGATCACCCCGCCGCTGTTGCTGCCATAGAGCGTCGAGGCCGGGCCGCGCAGCACTTCGATGCGGTCGGCGACGTCGAGGTTCAGCGTCGCCGCCTGGCCCTGGCCGTCCGGCGTGCTGGCCGGGATGCCGTCGCTGAGCAGCTTCAGCCCGCGAATGCCGAAGGCCGAGCGCGCGCCGTAACCGCGCGAGGAAATCTGCAGGTCCTGGGCGTAGTTCTGGCGGTTCTGCACCACCAGGCCGGGTACGCGCTGCAGCACTTCGGAGGCATTGACGCCGAGCTGGCCGTCACCGAGCTGCGGTTGCTGCACGGTATCGATGGAGAACGGCAGGTCGAAGCTCGACACCGGCGCATAGGCCCCCGTCACCACCATGGGCGCGGCCAGCACGTCCTCGGCGGCCTGGGGTTCGGCCGCACGCACCGCCTGGCCATGGGCGACGCCGCAGATCAGCAGCGGCAGGAGCTTGAGCCGGGCGGGCACAGCGGAGCGGGAATCGGGCACGGCAGCTAGGATTCTTCTGTAGGACCGAGCAGCGATGCTGCCAGTCCGGGCGGCTTCTGCACAGGGGCTTCGCGCGCCGGCATGTTCCGGGCGGGGGCGGGAGTCCATCGGGTTCGTCCCGGCGTTTTTTGACAAAAGGCGCATCTTCGACGTTTGTACTATCTAGTTAATTAGCTTGCTAAGAGTATAATCGGCGAATCCAACAGTGAGAACCTTCTGTATGAAACCGATACAGCGTGCCTCCCGCGCGAGCACTTTCCTCCTCCTCGGCCTGGGCGTGGTCATCGCCCTCCTCGGCCTTGCCCTGGCGGCCGGCGGCGTTCGCCTGGTCAGCCTCGGCGGCTCCTGGTACTTCCTCATCGGCGGCCTGGCCATGGCCCTTTCCGGCCTGCTGATTGCGCTGCGCAAACCGGCCGGCGCCTGGCTGTTCGCCGCCTTCCTGGTCGCCACCGCGGTCTGGGCCGTGGCCGACACCGGCCTGGTGTTCTGGCCGCTGTTCTCGCGCCTGTTCATGTTCAGCGCCATCGGTGTGGTGGTCGCGCTGGTCTACCCGCTGCTGGCGCGCTCCGCTGGCCGCGCGGCCGGTCGCGGTGCGTACGGCGTCGCCGGCGTGCTGGCGGTGCTGGTGGCGATTGCCGCCGGCAACATGTTCGTCGCCCACCCCAGCGTCGCCCCCACCGGCAACGGTCCTGGCCTGACGCCGGTGGACCCGGCCCACGCCCAGAAGGATTGGGCGCGCTACGGCAACACCGAGGGCGGCAGCCGCTTCGCCGCGCTGGACCAGATCAACCGCAGCAACGTCGATAAGCTCAAGGTGGCCTGGACCTACCACACCGGCGACGTGGCCATCAGCGACGGCAACGGCGCGGAAGACCAGCTGACCCCGCTGCAGATCGGCGACAAGGTGTTCATCTGTACCCCGCACAACAACCTCATCGCCCTGGACGCGGACACCGGCAAGGAACTCTGGAAGAACGAGATCAATGCCCAGTCCAAGGTCTGGCAGCGCTGCCGTGGCATGGCCTATTTCGATGCCACCCAGGCCATCGCACAGCCGACCCAGCCCAACAGCTCGCAGGTCCTCCCGGCCAGCGTCCCGGCGGGCGCCAACTGCCAGCGTCGCCTGCTGACCAACACCATCGACGCGCGCCTGATCGCCGTCGACGCCGACACCGGCGAGTTCTGCCAGGGCTTCGGCCACAACGGCCAGGTCGACCTGAAGGCCGGCCTGGGTGACGTGCCCGACTCCTACTACCAGCTCTCCTCCGCCCCGCTCATCGCCGGCACCACCGTGGTGGTCGGCGGCCGCGTCGCCGACAACGTCCAGACCGACATGCCCGGCGGCGTGATCCGTGGTTTCGACGTCATCACCGGCGCCATGCGCTGGGCTTTCGACCCGGGCAACCCGGACGACAAGCAGGCCCCGGCGGACGGCAAGACCTACGTGCGCAGCACGCCCAACAGCTGGGCGCCGATGTCCTACGACCCGGCGATGAACACCGTCTTCCTGCCCATGGGGAGCTCCTCCACCGACATCTATGGCGTGGAGCGCACCCGGCTCGACCACACCTACGGCGCGTCCGTCCTCGCCCTGGACGCCACCACCGGTGCGCAGAAGTGGGTCTACCAGACCGTGCACAACGACCTCTGGGACTTCGACCTGCCGATGCAGCCGAGCCTGATCGACTTCCCGCTGGCCGACGGCAAGACCGTGCCCGCCGTGGTGATCGGCACCAAGGCCGGGCAGATCTACGTGCTCGACCGCGCCACCGGCAAACCGCTCACCGAGGTGAAGGACGTTCCGGTCAAGCCGGGCAACATTCCCAACGAGCCCTATTCGCCGACCCAGCCGCGCTCCGTCGGCATGCCGCAGATCGGCGCGCAGACCCTCACCGAGTCGGACATGTGGGGCGCCACGCCCTATGACCAGCTGCTGTGCCGCATCGACTTCAAGAAGATGCGCTATGACGGCCTCTACACCGCGCCGGGCACCGACCTGTCGCTGAGCTTCCCCGGCTCCCTGGGCGGCATGAACTGGGGCAGCCTCTCCACCGACCCGGTGCATGGCTTCATCTTCGTCAACGACATGCGCCTGGGCCTGTGGATTCAGATGATCCCCTCGGCGAACAAGGGCGCCGCGGCCGGCGGTGGTGAAGCGCTGAACACCGGCATGGGCGCCGTGCCGCTCAAGGGCACGCCCTACGCGGTGAACAAGAACCGCTTCCTCTCGGTGGCCGGCATTCCCTGCCAGGCGCCGCCGTTCGGCACCCTCACCGCCATCGACCTGAAGACCCGCCAGGTGGCCTGGCAGGTACCGGTGGGCACCGTCGAAGACACCGGCCCGCTGGGCATCCGCATGCACCTGCCGATCCCCATCGGCCTGCCGACGCTCGGCGGCACGCTTTCCACCCAGGGCGGCCTGGTGTTCATCGCCGGCACCCAGGACTTCTACCTGCGCGCCTACGACAGCAGCAACGGCCGGGAAATCTGGAAGGCCCGCCTGCCGGTCGGCAGCCAGGGCGGCCCGATGACCTATGTCTCGCCCAAAACCGGCAAGCAATTCATCGTCGTCACCGCTGGCGGCGCGCGCCAGTCCCCCGACCGTGGCGACTACGTGATGGCCTACGCCCTGCCCGACCAGCAGTGAGCGCCCAGGCGTAAGCATCCCATCGCGCCCACCTCGTGCGGGCGCTTCCTTGCGGCGCGGCCCTACTACCGCGCCTTTTTTATTCGCAGCACGATCAGGAACTACCATGCGCACTACCCTTCGCCTCACGCCCGGCCTGCTGCTGTGCGTCGCCTCGCTACCGACGCTGGCTGAAGAAGGCCTGCTTGAACGCAACACCCTCACCGGCGACTGGGGCGGCCTGCGCCACCAGCTGGAAGCGGACGGCGTCAAATTCACCGGCGACTACAGCGGCGAGACCGCCTACAACGCCCACGGCGGCCAGCACCGCTCGGCGCGCTATTCGCAGAACATCAAGCTGGGCGTGCAGTTCGACCTGTCGAAACTCTACGGCCTGGACAACGGCGGCAAGGTCCAGCTGACCCTCAATGACCGCCGCGGCAACAGCGCCTCGGAAGACCTGGTCGGCAACCGCCTGCCCATCCAGGAAAACTACGGCGGCCTCTACACCCGCCTGACCGAGCTGAGCTACGAGCGCGACCTGGGCCAGGCGGTGAACCTCAAGCTCGGCTACATGGCGATGGGCAACGACGTGGGCGGGCTGGACAGCGGCATCCTCTGCCACTTCATGAACGCCGGCTTCTGCGGCCACCCGCTGAACATGTCCGGCGGCAGCGGCTGGACCAACTACCCCAACGCCCACCTCGGCGCACGGGTGAAGTACAGCTTCGCGCCCGACTGGCAACTGCGCATCGCCGCCTTCAACGTCGACCCGCAGAGCAACGGCAACTCCAGCCGCGCCTGGCACCTCACGCCCAAGCACACCACCGGCACCGTGGTGCCCATCGAGCTGGTCTACAAGCCCCAGGGCGAGCTGCCGGGCGAGTACAAGCTGGGCTGGTACTACGACAGCTCCGACGCCCAGCGCATCGGCAGCAGCAAGGAGGTGGCCGGTCGCGGCGGCCACTACCTGCTGGTGGACCAGGCCGTGTGGAACGACCCGGCCTCCCGGGGCCGCAGCCTGCACCTGTTCGGCCAGGCCTCGGCCGCCAGCAGCGCCGCCTCGCCCTTCACCAAGTGGTACGGCGCCGGTGTCGTGCTCTACAAGCCGTTCGACGGCCGCACCAAGGACAGCCTCGCGCTGGGCTATGGCCGCGCCGTACCCAACCCGCGCAGCCGCGACGTGCAGCAGGACAACGCCTACGCCAATGGTCAGGACTACCCGAACCTCGACAGCGGCGAACAACTGATCGAGCTGAGCTACGGCTACCAGGCCACCCCCTGGCTGACCCTGCGCCCGGACCTGCAATACGTCATCGAGCCCGGCGCCTTCTCCGGCCAGGACATCGACAATGCCCTGCTGCTGGGCCTGCAGGTGAAAGCGAGCTTCTGAAACCTTCCTTGAGACAAATTGATACAGTAACTCTTTGTTTTATAGGACTTTTCCTATACGCCTGGCACGAGCGTGCTCCTACAATGGACTGTCACCCTGCGGGACCACCCGCAGATGTTGACACCGGTTATTTGGAGCGACTCATGCCTGGTTGGTATGAAATCAAGGAACTCAGCAGCGGCACTCGCCGTGTCCTTCTCAAGAACACCGCACACGGTACCCTGCTGGAAACTCTTGCCTACCCCACACAGGAGGCAGCCGAGCAGGCCATCACCAGCCTGCGCAAGTCCTGTGCGGCCGTCGAGCGCTACAAGCGCCAGATGTCCGCGGGTGGCAAGAATTTCTTCGTGATCCGCGACAATACCGGTGCCGAGCTGCACACCAGCAAGCTGTACGACTCCGAAGCGTCCCGCGACCAGGCAATCGACATCATCGCCCAGGCGGGCCTCAGCACCGAACTGCGTTCCCACGGTTGAGTGAAGCCTGAATGAAAGAGCCCCGCGTCCTGCGGGGCTTTTTTATGGGCGGACGATGGCGCTGACACGCGCGCCGCCCCCACCCTGTAGGAGCGAGCCATGCTCGCGACCCCAGCGCCGGCCCTGCCGGCGGATCGCGGGCATGGCCCGCTCCTACAACAGCCGGGCCACGGCGCCATGGGCGCGATCTACCACACCGGTGCCGCACCCTGTAGGAGCGAGCTTGCTCGCGAACCCAGCGCCGGCCTCGCCGGCGAATCGCGGGCGTGGCCCGCTCCTACAGGTCCGGGGCGGCGACGGTGGACATGCTCTTGCCATCCACCTGCCGCGCCGGCAGGGAGGCGGGGTCGAAGCCATCGATACAGCAGGCATTCACGCTCAGCAGCGCCGGGTTGCTGCGGCGCTGGTGATAGACGTAGATCCCGCACGTCCCGCAGAAATAATGCAGGGCCACGCCACTGTTCCAGCGATACAGGCGCAAGGCCTGCTCGCCGCGGGTCAGGCGAAATCGGTCCTTCGCCACGGTCGCCATCAGGGCATTGCGCTTGCCGCACAGCGAGCAGTCGCAGCGCACCAGTTCATCGAGTTCCGCCTCGAAGGCGAAGGCCACCGCGCCGCAGTGGCAGGTGCCGGTGTAATGCATGAGCAAAGTCCTCCTGCTGGATACCCACAGCCTAGACGGCCGCCCTATTCGTGAATGCAGTTCAACTATCCTTTGCCGTTCAGCGCGTTTTTCTCAATGACCGACTTCCGGACAATGCCCCCATCGCATCCCATTCGTCCGGAGCCCCACACCATGCCACTCGCCCTGCTGGCGTTGACCCTCAGCGCCTTCGCCATCGGCACGACGGAGTTCGTCATCGTCGGCCTGATCCCCACCATCGCCAGCGACCTGGGCGTCACCCTGCCCTCCGCCGGCCTGCTGGTCAGCCTCTATGCCCTGAGCGTCGCCATCGGCGCGCCGCTGCTCACCGCCATGACCGGGCGCATCCCGCGCAAGGCGCTGCTGGTCGGGCTGATGGCGCTGTTCACCCTCGGCAACCTGGTGGCCTGGCAGGCGCCCAGCTACACCTCGCTGATCGTTGCGCGCATCCTCACGGGCCTCGCCCATGGCGTGTTCTTCTCCGTCGGCTCGATCATCGCCACCAACCTGGTGAGCAAGGACAAGGCCGCCAGCGCCATCGCCACCATGTTCAGCGGCATGACCGTCGCCTTCGTCACCGGCATCCCGCTGGGCACCTTCATCGGCCAGCACCTGGGCTGGCGCGTGACTTTCCTGGTGGTTGCCGCCTTCGGCGTGGTCGCCCTGCTCGGCAGCCTGCTGTTCGTACCGAAGAACATCCAGCACACCCCGCCGGCGCCGCTGCTGCGCCAGGCCCGGGTGCTGCTGCAGCCGCGCCTGCTGCTGGTCTACGCGATGACGGCGGTGGGCTACGGCGGCTCGCTGATCGCCTTCACCTTCCTCGCGCCGATTCTCCAGGACCTCGCCGGCTTCAGCCCGAACATGGTCGGCGCCGTGCTCCTGGCCTACGGTGTCTCGGTGGCCATCGGCAACATCTGGGGCGGCCGTCTGGCCGATGCGCGCGGTCCGGTCAGCGCCCTGAAGATCATCTTCGGCCTGCTGGCATCGGTGCTGCTGGTGCTCACCTTCACCGCTGGCAACCCGTGGCTGGTGGTGCTGACGGTCCTGGCCTGGGGCGCCGTCGCCTTCGGCAACGTGCCGGGCCTGCAGGTCTACGTGGTGCAGCAGGCCGAGCGCGTGGCGCCGGACGCGGTGGACGTCGCCGCCGGCTTCAACATCGCCGCGTTCAACCTCGGCGTGGCCGGCGGTTCCTGGGCGGGCGGCCTGGTGGTCAGCCACCTGGGCCTGGGCCATACACCGTGGATCGCCGCCGTCGTCACCCTCGCCGCCTTCGGCCTGACCGCCCTCAGCGGTCGTCTGGACCGTCGCAATTCCACGGAACCGGCCGCCCCTGGCGCGGTTCCCACTCACTGATCGACCAAGGAGATTTCCCATGAGCGTTCCCGCATTCGGCCTCGGCACCTTCCGCCTCAAGGGCCAGACCGTCATCGACTCGATCCGCACCGCACTGGAGCTGGGCTACCGCGCCATCGACACGGCGCAGATCTACGGCAACGAAGCCGACGTCGGCGAAGCCATCGCCGGTAGCCGGGTCAAGCGCGACGAGCTGTACCTGACCACCAAGATCTGGACCGAGAACTACGCCGCCGACAAGCTGATCCCCAGCCTCAAGGACAGCCTGCACAAGCTGCGCACCGACCGTGTCGAGCTGACCCTGATCCACTGGCCGTCGCCCAAGGGCGAGGTGCCGGTCGCCGAGTTCATGGGCGCCCTGGCCGAGGCCAAGGCCCAGGGCCTGACGGGCGAGATCGGCGTGTCCAACTTCACCATCGCGCTGATGCAGGAAGCCATCGACGCCGTCGGTGCCGGCCAGATCGCCACCAACCAGATCGAACTGCACCCCTACCTGCAGAACCGCAAGGTGGTGGATTTTGCCCGCAGCCAGGGCATCCACATCACCTCCTACATGACCCTGGGCTATGGCAAGGTGCTGGGCGACGAGACCCTCATCGCGATCGCCAAGCGCCACGGCGTCACCCCGGCGCAGGTCACCCTGGCCTGGGCGATGCAACTGGGCTATTCGGTGATCCCGTCCTCCACCCGGCGCGAAAACCTCGAAGCCAACCTGCGTGCCGTCGACCTGCGCCTCTCCGACGCCGACCTGGCCGCCATCGCCGCGCTGGATCGCAACGAGCGCATCACCAGCCCGGAAAGCCTCGCGCCGGCCTGGGACTGATCCGCCGCCGTCCGACAGCCGCCCCCTCGGGGCGGCTTCGCCGTTTCCAAGGAGTTCCCATGAATACACCCGTGCATGACTACGCCGCCTGGACCTGGACGCCCGGCAATGGCCTCGACGGCCTGACCCTCGCCCGCCTGCCGGTGCCCACGCCAGGTCCGGACGAGGTGCTGGTGGCCAACACGGCCATCGCGCTGAACCCGGTGGACTGGAAGATGATCGACTGGGGCCGCGACGACTGGCAGCCTGGCCAGGTGCCCGGCGTGGATGGCGTCGGTATCGTCATCGCGGTGGGCAGCGAGGTGAACCTGCGCGCCGGCGCCCGCGTCGCCTACCACCAGGCGCTGAGCCGTGGCGGCAGTTTCGCCGAGTACAGCGTGCTGCGCGCCCGCGCCGTCTACCCGGTGCCGGATGCGCTGGACGACGCCACCGCCGCCAGCCTGCCCTGCCCCGGCCTCACCGCCGCGCAGGCACTGGACAAACTGCCGGCCTGCGACCACCGCGACGTGCTGGTGACCGGCGCCGGTGGCGCCGTCGGCTACCTGCTGGCGCAACTGGCGCTGCAACGCGGGCTGCGGGTGTGGGTGACGGCTTCGGCGAAACACCGCGAGCACCTGCTGCAACTGGGCGTCGCCGGGGTGTTCGACTACCGCGACGGCCACTGGCCCCAGCACCTGCTGGAGGCCCTCGGCCCGCGCCGCCTGCACGGCATCTTCGACACTATCAGCGGCAGCCATGCCGCCAGCCTTGCTCCGCTGCTGGGCTACAACGGCCACCTGGTGTGCATCCAGGACCGTCTGGAAAGCGCCCCGCTGCCGGCCTTCAGCACCGCCGTTTCGCTGCATGAAGTGGCGCTCAACAGCATCCACGCCCATGGCGAACGCCTCGATTGGCAGGTACTGCACGCCGCCGCGGCGCGCCTGATGCAGGGCGTCGCCGACGGCCAGTTGCAGGCGCCGGCCAAGCAGTTCTTCGAATTCTCCGAACTGCCCGATGCGTTGCGCCGCTTGAAGTCTGGCGACGGCGGCGGTAAATGGATCAGTCGCCTGCCGGCGCCGATGGTCATGGCCTGAACGGCGCCTTGGCGCAGGGGCGACATTTTACGTAGGAGCGGACTCCGTCCGCGATAGGTCGGCTGCGCGCCCTGGTTAGCCGAAGCCGCGATGAATCGATCGCGGACGGAGTCCGCTCCTACGCCAGTCTGACACTCCAGCGAATGACGCTGAACAGGAGAACAACATGGATCTTGGCATCAAGGGCCGCTGGGCCGTGGTCTGCGCCGCCAGCAAGGGCCTGGGCAAGGGCTGCGCCCTGGCGCTGGCCCGCGAGGGCGTGAACCTGGCGATCAACGCCCGCGACGGCGCCACCCTCACCGCCACCGCTGCCGAGCTGCGCCAGCTGGGCGTGGAGGTACGCGAAGTGGTCGGCGACATCAGCCAGCCGGAGGTGCGTGCCGCGCTGATCGCCGCCTGTCCGCAGGTGGACATCCTGGTCAACAACGCCGGCGGCCCGCCGCCCGGCGACTTCCGCGACTGGGAACGGCAAGACTGGCTGCGCGCCCTGGAGCTGAACATGCTTACGCCCATCGAGCTGATCAAGGCGACCATCGACGGCATGGCCGAGCGCGGCTTCGGGCGCATCGTCAACATCACCTCCGGCGCGGTGAAGGCGCCCATCGACGTGCTCGGCCTGTCCAACGGCGCGCGCAGCGGCCTGACCGGCTTCGTCGCCGGCCTCGCCCGCCAGCCCCGGGTGGCCGGGAATAACGTGACCATCAACGGCCTGCTGCCCGGCTCCTTCGACACCGACCGCCTGCGTAGCGGCCTCCAGCGCGCGGCGCAACTGAGCGGGCGCGACGAAGGCGAACTGGTGAACGCCGAAAAACGCGCCATCCCCGCCGGGCGTTTCGGCACGGCCGAGGAGTTCGGCACCTTCTGCGCCTTCCTCTGCAGCGCCCAGGCCGGCTACCTGACCGGGCAGAACCTGCTGCTGGATGGCGGGGCTTATCCGGGGACGTTCTGACCTCCGCGCAGGAGCGGACCGCGCGACGCCCTGACCTACCCTATCGCGGACGGAGTCCGCTCCTACGCCACCCCAAACATCTGTAGGAGCGGGCCACGCCCGCGATCCGCCGGCAAGCCCGGCGCTGGACACATACCGGCGCTCGCCGGGAACGACAAGGCACCGCACGGGACCTCGCGGACAAAGTCCGCTCCTACGCACCGCACTGACCCTGTAGGAGCGGGCCACGCCCGCGATCCGCCGGCAAGGCCGGCGCTGGGCACACGCCAGCGCTTGCCGGGAAACGACAAGGTCCCGCGCGGAACCCCGCAGACACGGTCCGCTCCCCCGATGGAGTCCGACGTTCAAGACAACCCGCCCGCGCCTCCCTACAATCACTCCGCCGCCCCCGAACAGGCCTGCCGATGAAAGCCCATTCCGACGAACTCAAGACCTTCGCCACGGTGATCGACTGCGGCTCCATCACCGCCGCCGCCGAGCAGTTGGGGCTGACGCCCTCCGCGGTCAGCCGGGCCTTGTCGAAGCTGGAGGAAAAGCTCGGCACCACCCTGCTCAACCGCACCACGCGGCGCATGAAGCTCACCGAGGAAGGCGAGTTCTTCCTGGAGAACGCCCGCCATATCCTCGAACAGATGGACGCCCTCGAAGAGCGCCTGGCCCTGCGCCAGCAATCCCCCGCCGGTCGCCTGCGCATCAACGCTGCCTCGCCCTTCATGCTGCACGCCGTGGTGCCGCACATCGGAGCCTTCCGCGAGCGCTACCCGGACATCGAGCTGCAGCTCAACACCAACGACCTGAACATCGACCTGCTGGAACAGAGCACCGACATCGCCATCCGCATCGGCCAGCTCGCCGACTCCAGCCTGCACGCCCGTCCGCTGGGCAGCAGCCGGCTGAACCTGCTGGCCGCGCCCGAGTACCTGGCGCGCCACGGCGCCCCGGCCGACCTGGAAGCGCTGCTCGACCACTCGCTGCTCGGCTTCACCCAGCCCGAGGCGCTGAACGTCTGGCCGATCCGCCATGCTGGCGGCGACACGCTGGCGATCACCCCGTCGCTGTCCGCCTCCAGCGGCGAGACCCTGCGCCAGCTGGCCATCGGCGGCCAGGGCATCGCCTGCCTCGCCAGCTTCATGACCTGCGACGACATCCGCGCCGGCCGCCTGGTGCGCGTGCTCCCGGAACTGACCAGCGAGCGCCGCCAGCCGATCCACGCCGTGTACTACCGCAACTCGCAACTGGCGCTGCGCATCCAGTGCTTCCTCGACTTCATCCAGGAGCGTCTGGCGCAGTCCCTTCACGCCACCGGCTGAACCAAGAAATTTCCCACAGCCGAAAATCCTCGACCACACTGAACAGGGTTCGCGACGCCCGCCGCCGGGGCGTCATCCCGCCAAGATCGAGGGGGTTGGCATGTCACCCATGCTGCTGTACCTGCGCGCCATCATCCACCCTGGCCGCGATACCCTGCTGTTCGCCCTGCGCACCGTGCTGGCGGGGCTGCTGACGCTGTACCTGGCGTTCCTGCTCGACCTCGACCAGCCCAAATGGGCGACCATGACGGTGGTGATCATCAGCACCCCGCTGGCCGGCATGACCCTGCAGAAGAGCTTCGCCCAGGTGATCGGCACCACCATCGGCGCCATGGTCGCCGTGGCCATCATGGCGCTGTTCCCCCAGGCGCCGCTGCCCTTCATCGTCACCCTGGCGCTGTGGCTGGCGATCTGCACGGCCGGCGGCACGCTGATGCGCTTCACCTACTCCCACGCCTTCGTCCTCAGCGGTTTCACCGCGGTGATCGTCGCCCTGCTGGCTCAGCCGGCGCCGGAGTCCACCTATACCCTGGCCATCACCCGCGTCACCGAAACCCTGCTGGGCGTGGCCTGTGTGACCCTGGTCAGCCTGTTCTTCGCCCGTCCGCAGAGCGTGGCGCGCGGCTACTTCGCCAAGGTCGACCAATTGATCCGCCTGATCGCCGTGCACGCTGCCGCGGTGATCCGGGGTGAAGAGCGGGAGGAGGACTTCCAGCAACGGCAGAAGCAACTGCTCAGCGAGATCGCCGCCCTGGAAATGCTCCGCCGCCACCTCTATTTCGACGCCCCGCGCCTGCGCGGCGCCGATGAACTGGTGCAACAACTGGCCAACCAGCTGGTGCTGATGACCTCGCGGCTGGCCATCCTGCGGCGCCAGCGCAAGCTGATCGAGGCGCGCCTGAGCGGGCCGCTGCCCGAATCCGTGCGACGCCTGCGCGAAGACGAGCTGGCCTGCCTCGCCGAACTGGCCGAGTTCGGCCGCGACCTGCCCAGCCCCACCCGCAAGCGCATCACCCAGCTGCGCCAGCGCTTCGACAGCGCCGCGCGGCAGGCAGAGGAGCTGGCCGACGGCCTGCCCACCTCGCTGCGTTCGCTGGCCTGGGCCCTGCGTTTCGAGCAGGCGCGGCTGATGCAGCAGCTCGACGAGATGATCGAGCTGAGCGAGGCGATCCAGGACGGCCGCCCCGGCAGCAGTTCCTATCCGCAGAGCCAGGCCCAGGCGCTGCACCTGGACTTCCACCTCGCCGCGATGAACGCCACCCGCGCCTTCGTCGCACTGTGCTGCGCCGGCTGGATCTGGATCGAGACCGCCTGGGATGGCGCCCGTGCCGGCATGATCCTGATCGGCATCCTCTGCTCGCTGCTGGCCACCTTCCCGCGCCCGCTGATGGCGAGCCTGGCGTACATGCGCGGGCTGGCCATGGCACTGGTGGCGGCAGCGCTGCTGCAGTTCCTGCTGCTGCCCAGCGTCGGCGATTTCGAGATGCTCGCGCTGTTCCTCACCCCGCTGCTGTACTTGATCGCGGTGGGTCTGGCCAACCCGCAGACCGCCGGCATCGGCATTGGTCTGGGGCTGTCCACCTTCCTGCTGGTCGGCCCGCAGAACCAGGGCGCGTGGATCAACACCTCGCTGCAGTGGTTCGAATTCGCCGGCGGTTATGTCAGCGCCGGCGTCCTGGCCCTGCTGGTGTACGCCTGGGTGTTCCCCTTCGATGCCGACGCGCGCCTGCGCCGCCAATCGCGCCGCACCCGCGCCGAGGTGCGCTCGGTGCTGCTGTCCAAGCCCAGCGAGGCGCGCCGCTTCCTGTTCGAAAGCCGCCTGGTGGATCGCCTGGCGATCATGCTCGGGCTGCTGCCGGCGGCGCGCGACAGCCAGTCCGCCGAACGCTTCCAGTGCAGCCTGGCGAGCATGACCCTGGGCGTGGTACTGCACCAGCTGCGCCGCGAGAGCCTCAATGCCAACGGCCTGCCGCAAGCCCTGCGGGCTCGGCTGTCGCTGCTGCTCGACGAACTTGCCGCCTGCCTCGACCAGCCGCCCGCCGCACCGCTGCACCGCGTGCTGCCGGCGATGCGCGAGCTGGGCAACGAGCTGGACGAACTGCAGAACCACGGCAACTACCCCAGCGGCGGCGCCCTGCGTCCGCTGTTCGTCAGCGGCGTGGCGCTGCTGGTGGCGGCCGACCTGCTGGAGCGCTTCCGCGACCTGTATGGCGAATCCACCGCCTTCCATGACGACCACGGGGAACCCGCCCTGCATGCCCGTTGATATCGAACTGGGCGGGGTCTACCTGCCACCGCTGGCCCAGGCGCTGCTGCTGGCGCTACCGATCTTCCTGCTGCTGGACTGGACCTTGCGCCGCCTCGGGGTGCTGCGCCTGGTCTGGCACGAGGCGCTGTTCGAGGGCGCGCTGTATGCCTGCCTCTGCGCCGGCCTGATCCTGCTCATGGGAGCCCTGCACTGAATGGCCGATCTGCGCAAAGCCGTGCCGCCGCTGATCACTCTCGCGGTGGTCGCGCTCGCCCTGGTCCTGGGTTACTTCGCCTGGACCTACTACACCCGCGCGCCCTGGACCCGCGACGCCCGCGTGCGCGCCGACGTGGTGACGCTGTCGGCGGACGTCACCGGGCGCATCGTCGAGTTGCGGGTGAAGGACAACCAGCACGTCCGCAAGGGCGAGCTGCTGCTGACCATCGACCCGGCGCGCTACGAGCTGGCAGTGCTGCACGCCGACCGCGCAGTGGAGGTCGCCCGCGCCGCGCTCGGCCAGTCCGAGGCGGCCATCGCCGCCAACCAGGCGCTGCTGCAACAGCGGCAGAGCGAGGAAGCCCGGCGCAAGGCGCTGAAGGCGCGCTCCGCCATCTCCAACGAGGAGTGGGAGAAAGCCCATACCGATGTCACCGTGGCCCAGGCGCAGCTGCTGCGCGAGCAGGCCAACCTGGGCCTGGCGCAAGCCAACGTGGCCCTTGCCGAAGCCGCACAGAAGCAGGCCCGCCTGGACCTGGAGCGAACCCAGGTGGTAGCGCCGGTGAACGGCTACGTGACCAACCTGCTGACCCGCGCCGGCGACTACGCCACCGCCGGCCACTCGCTGGTGGCGCTGGTGGACAGCGACTCCTTCTACGTCGGCGGCTACTTCGAGGAGACCAAGCTGCCGCGCATCCGCGAGGGCGATGCCGTGGCCGTGCAGCTGATGAGCGGCGAACGCTTCGACGGCCGCGTCGAGAGCATCGCCTTCGCCATCACCGACCGCGAGAACGCCCCCGGCGCGCGCCTGCTGGCCAACATCAACCCGAGCTACACCTGGGTGAAACTCGCCCAGCGCATCCCCGTGCGCATCGCCATCGACCCGGACTATCCGGGCCGCGACCGCCTGCGCGCCGGCACCACCGCCACGGTCAGTGTCACGTCCAGCAACAATGACGACGACGATCGATAGGCCGGTTGCGGAACTTTCATCACCGCCCGGTCATCAACCCATCGCGTGATTGTCACCGACCCGGTGCAGCATGCCCCCAGCTTCCCGCATTCCGCGCGGATGCCCGCGCCCGAGGATGCCCCTTGCCCCGCTTTCGCCTTCGACTGCTCGCCGTCGCCCTGCTGACCTGCACCACCCTCGCCCTGGCGGCCCGTTCACTGCCCTCGCCGCAGGACGAGGTGCCCAGCAGCAGCCTGTTCGCCCAGAACTGGGCCCGTGGCGGCGTCGTCCTGCTGGTGCGCCACATGGAGCGCTGCGACCGCTCCAGCGCCGAGTGCCTGGGCGCCGCCGACGGCATTACCGCTCGCGCCGCCGACCTCGCCAGGAGCATGGGCGACAGCATCGCCCGCCTGGGCCTGAGCGCCACCGACATCTACAGCAGCCCGGCCAACCGCACCGCGCAGACCGCCGACCTGATGTTCGACCACAGCGTGGCGCGCCAGGACTGGCTGCTCGGCTGCAAGGACGGCGATCTGGCCGCGCAGATCCGCGAGCACAAGGCCGCGCACCGCAACCTGGTGCTGGTCACCCACAGCGAATGCTTCGACCTGCTGCGGGAGAACCTCAAGGCGCGGGAGACCGATACCCCCGAGTACGGCAGCGCCCTGGTGCTGTTCGACGAGCGCGAACCGGCGCTGCGCATCGCCGGCGAAGTCGAGACCGACGAGTGGCGGACACTGCTGGACGCGCACAACCGCAGCTGAGGCCGCTGCCAGAACGCGCTTTCTGTGCCATCTTCTTGCGATCGTTCCAAGGAGAGGCTCGATGCCCGCCCTGCTCACTACCCACCCGCTGTTCGCCGCCCCCGTCCTGCTGCTGATCGACCTGCTGCTCTGGCGGCTGGTCGGTGCGGCCCACCCGCACTGGCGCCTGGCCGTGCGCCTGCTCGGCTTCCTGCTGTTCAGCCTGCTGCTGTTCAACGCCGGGATGAACCCGCTGCGCGCCGCGCCCTGGCCGGACGACCTGCCCAGCCACATGGTCGCCACCGCCGTGCAGATCATCTGGTGGCTGTTCGCC
Organism: Pseudomonas sp. NY15437; assembly: GCF_048068435.1. NCBI lineage: Bacteria > Pseudomonadati > Pseudomonadota > Gammaproteobacteria > Pseudomonadales > Pseudomonadaceae > Pseudomonas > Pseudomonas sp. NY15437. Next base: position 87,429 of record NZ_JBLUQC010000016.1, on the reverse strand, counting down.
GCGCGCTGCCTGACGGTGGTGCTGGGCTTCCTGCTGGTGCAGCGCATCGGCCATGGCGGCCGGCTGCTGCAGGACGTGGTCGGCGCGCTGATCTTCCTGGTCGCCATCATCGCCGCCGCCGGCTACGTGCTGGAGCTGCCGGTGAAAGGCCTGCTGGCCACCTCCGGGGTGGTCGCCATCGTCCTCGGCCTGGCGCTGCAGAGCACGCTGAGCGACGTGTTTTCCGGCATCGTGCTGAACACCACCAAGCCGTACCAGCTCGACGACTGGATTTCCATCGACGGCATCGAGGGCAAGGTCACCGAGATCGACTGGCGCTCGACCTACCTGCAAACCTCCCAGGGCACCCTGGCCGTGGTGCCCAACTCGCTGGCGGCCAAGGCCAAGGTGCTCAACCTGAGCCGCCCGGCGAACCTCTACGGCGTCAGCGTGAGCCTGACGGTCAGCCCGCATATCCGCCCGCGCAAGGTGATCGAGGCGCTGGAACACGCCCTCGGCGGCTGCCGCGCCCTGCTGGCCAACCCGGCGCCGGCGGTCAGCGTGCGCAAGTCCGCGCCCGATGGGGTGGAATACGAAATGAGCGGCTTCGTCGCCGCCATGGGCGAGAAGCGCGAGGTGCGCAACCAGTTGTTCGACCTGGCCTACCGCCACCTGCAGGCCGCCGGCATCAACCTGCTGGCCGAGGCCGACGCGCCGATGCGCGAGAGCACCTCGCGGGCGCGGGCGCTGCTGGTGCGCTCCGGGCTGTTCGATGCCCTGCGCGATGAAGAACGCGACGAACTGGCGACGCGCATGCAGCGCCGCCCCTTCCGCCGCGGCGAAGTGCTGCTGGCGCCGGGGGATATCAGCGACCGCCTGCTGATCATCGACTCCGGCGTCGTCAGCGTCACCCTGCCCCACGATGGCCAGCCCATCGAGGCCGGGCGCATGGGGCCGGGGGAAGTCTTCGGCGAGGCCGGCGTGCTCACCGGCACCGCCTGGCAGGCGCAGTTCACCGCCATCAGCGACGGTGCCGCGTACTACATCGACAAGCAGACCCTGGCGCCGTGCCTGGAAGCGCGCCAGGAAATCGCCGACGCCATGGGCCGCCTGCTGGACTTCCGGCAGAAGGCCAGCGCCGCCCTGCTGGTGGAACAACCCACGGTGGTGCAGCAGCGCGGGCTGATGGCCTGGCTCAAGCAGCACGCCGGGCGCCGCTACAAGGCCTGAGGCCGAGGCGGAATCAGGCGCTGACTTCCTGCAGGCACTCCAGCGGCACCCAGCCGGCTTCGCCGCCGGCGCGGACGCACCAGAGCCAGCCGCCCAGCTCGCGGCCGCCTTCGAGCCGCTCGCCGACTTCCACATCGAGTTCGCGGGCGGTGTAGTCCTCCATCGCCACCCCGGCGCCCGGCGCGGTCATGTTGAACACCTGCGCCGGCACCCAGCCGTCGCGCTGGCCGGGCGTGGAGCAGAAATACCAGTCCTCCCAGCCCTGCGCGCCTTCGTAGCGCTCGCCGATGAACAACGGCGCGCCCTTGGCGAAGGTGATGGGCGCGGGGTACTCGCTGCGGTGGCGCTGAATCACTTCGTAGTGCATGTCGATCTCCCGGTTCCCTGGACCGATCCATGCTACTCCTCACAGCGCATCGTGGAAGATCACCCCGAGGTGAAGCGCTCGCCGGTATGCACGCGGCTGACGCCATGGCGCTGGTTGGCCCGGTGATCACCGTGCACGCCGCGGCCTACGTGTAGGAGCGGGCCACGCCCGCGACCGCGGGCAGAGCCCGCATCTGCCATGGGCGAATGAGTTCAGCGTGTTGCAGGGGATTCCGCCGCGTGGGATTTCGCGGACAAGGTCCGCTCCTACGGGGAGTCCGCCTCCCCAGGGAGAGGGAAAGCCGGCCCGTTGGAAAGCCGTGCCGTTCAGGTTCGCGAGCAAGCTCGCTCCTACGAAGAGTGCGCCGGGGTAGGCCTGTAGGAGCGAGCTTGCTCGCGAACCCGGCCACCGCCCATTCGCCAGTAGGTCGCGGGCGTGGCCCGCGGCTGCACGGCAACCCCCTGGGCCGGGCCCGTCACACCGGGCGCAGCTGCAACGGGTCGACCAACCCCGCCGCAATGGCCATGCCCACCAGGTCCGGCAGCGTGCCGGCCTGCATGCGTTTCATCACCCGCGCGCGGTACAGGTCGACGGTCTTCACGCTGATGTTCAGCTGCTCGGCGACTTCGCGGCTGGTGTAGCCGCGCACCAGCGGCAGGAACACGTCGCGCTCGCGGGGGGTCAGCGCGGCCAGGCGCTGCGCAAGCTCGCCCTGACCGGAGCGCGACGCCTGCTGGCGTTCGCGGGAGCTGAGCGCCTGCTGCACGCTGTCCAGCAGCAGTTGCTCGTTGTAGGGCTTCTCGATGAAGTCCACGGCGCCAGCCTTGAAGGCGCGGATCACGATGGGCACGTCGGCGTGGCCGCTGACGAAGATCACCGGCAGTTCGATGCCGCGCCGGCGCATTTCCTCCTGCACCGCCAGCCCGCCCAGGCCGGGCATGCGCACGTCCAGCAGCACGCAGGCGTGGGCGTCGTTCGGGCCGGCGTCGAGGAACTCGCGGCCGCTGGTGAACGGCCGCGCCTTCAGGCCCACCGACTCCAGCAGCCAGACCGTGGAGTCGAGCATCCGCTGGTCGTCGTCCACCACAAACACCACCGCCGCTTCCATCGCTGTCTCCGTCATTGTTCGATTTTCCGTGCCGGCAGCCGGCATTCCAGGCGCAGGCCGCCAGTGGCCGCGGCCATGGCGTCCAGCGTGCCGCCAAAGCCTTCGACGATGCCGCGGCTCATGGACAGCCCAAGCCCCAGGCCCTCCGGCTTGCTGGTGAAGAACGGCGTGAACATCTGCTCCAGCGCCGTGCCGCTCGCCCCCGGCCCTTCGTCCTCCACCCAGACGCACAGCTGGCCGTCAGCGTCGCGGCGGCTGCCGATACGCACGGTGGACGGCGCGCCCGCATGGCGTTCGCGGTTGGCCTCGATGGCGTTGCGCAGCAGGTTGAGGAATACCTGCTCCAGCAGCACCCGGTCGGCGTAGACGGGCGCGAGATTGTCGGCGAACGCCTCGCCGATCGCCACCTCTGCACTGGCAGCTTCCCAGGCACACAGGCCCAGGGCCGTGCGGGCCACCTGGTTGAGATCGAGCGCCTGCATGCGTCGCTGGCCCTTGCGCAGGAAGGCGCGCAGGCGACGGATCACCTCGGAGGCGTGGGTGGTGTGCTCGACGATCTGCGCCAGCCCCTGGGCCACGCGCTGCGCGGCGTCCGGCTGGCTGTCCAGGGTCTTCAGGTAGCGCTGGCTGGCGCTGGCGTAGTTCATCACCGCTGCCAGCGGCTGGTTCATCTCGTGGGCGATGCCCGAGGCCAGTTCGCCCAGGGTCACCAGGCGCGCGGTGTGGGCCAGTTCGTCCTGGTGCCGGCGCTGCTGGTTCTCGCGCAATTCGCGCTCGGTCATGTCGCGGGCCACCAGCGAGTAATAGCGCTCGCCGCCGGCCGCGCGGTGCGCCAGCAGGACCAGCGACAGCGGCGCAGCGGTGCGCCCGCGCAGGCGCCCCTCGGCGCTCCACACGCCCTCGCAGCGGGCCGCTTCCCAGCCTTCGCCTTCCAGCTTCTCCAGCAGGCCGTCGTCTAGCACCTGGGCGACCGATGCCGGCAGCGTCTCGCCGTCCAGGCCAAGCGCACGCCGCGCCGAGGGGTTGAGATAGGTGACGCGGCCACCGGGATCGACGAACAGCACCAGATCGGTATTGGCCTCCACCACCTCGGCCAGGCGCCGCAGGCCTTCCTCGGCGCGCACCCGGGCAGTGATGTCGCGGGACACGCTGACCACCTCCATCACATGCCCGGTGTAGGTCTCGCGGATGGCGCGGCTGGCGGTTTCGAACCAGAGGTAATGGCCGTCGCGGTGGCGCAGGCGGTAGGTCAGGGTCACGTAGCCGTCCTGCACCAGCGCGTCGCGGGTGCGATCGGCCACGCGCTGGCGATCCTGCTCGTGCAGCAGCGGCAACAGCTCCCTGCCGCGCAGTTCTTCGGGCCAGTAACCGAGCAGCGTCCAGGACGCCGGCGAGACGTCCAGCAGGCGACCGTCGAGGGTGCGCCGGGAAATCAGGTCGGTGGTGTTTTCGATGATCTGCCGGTACAGCCGGCTGGCACGGGCCGCTTCACGCTGTTCGCGCCGCTGCGCGGTGACCTCGCGGCCATGGACCAGCACCTGGCGCTCGGCGGGCATCGGCACGAAGCTCCAGAGGAACTGCCGGGCGTCGCGCTCGCCGCTCACTTCGTGCACCGCGCGCCCCTGCTCCAGGCAGGTGCGCAGCAGGTGTGCGTAGTTGCTGGGCAACAGGTCGTACACCTGGCTTGCGGGGAACTCGGCGAGCAACTGGCGCAGGGCCTGGTTGCCGTCCACCTGCACGGCTGCCTCATCCAGCACCAGCGCCGGCTGCGGGTCGGCGCTGAGCAGCGGCGCGGTGCGCCGGGCCTGATGAGCCAGGGCGAGCACGTCGCCCAGCAGCTCGGCGATCCACGCCAGCCACTGCTCGGCGTCAGCGCCAGTGCCTTGCACCAGCAACATCCCCTGCCGCCCGGCCTGCAACGGCAGGACCAGCGCCAGCCCCTGGCTCCAGCCGGCGCGGCGCAGACGGCCGCCGAGCCAGCTGGGCACGGCGAGCAACTCCTGGAGCGGCAGCCGGGCGCGCTCGCCGAGGTGTTCCAGCAGCGCCAGGTCGTTGGCCTGCAACGGATCGCCACTGCCCGGCGGCAGGCGCGAGCCGCCCGCCAGCGCTTCGAAGCTCTGGCTGCGCGGCTGCCATTGCAGGTACAGCGCGCGCTCCACGGTCTCGCGCTCCAGGCAGAGCCGCTGCAGGGCTTCGGCCTGCACGGCGACAGGCGCCTGTTCGCGCACCAGGCGCACCAGGGTGTTCAATTCGGTCATGGCAGAGGCTCGGAGGCGCTTCAGGTGGATATAGTAGTTATACCATACACCATAGGTTTAACTTCCATATCCCGTTCCAGGTTGCTATAAAACCTCGCACTGACCGCGCGACAGCTTGCCGCAGCGGTCACGACCCGCCTGCTGCCCAGCGAACCACGGGTCATACCAGAACAATGAGCTAACAATCAGCCACAGGGTGTCCTCATGTCGATCTTCGAACATGGCTTGCCGCGCGCGGCCGTCAACCACATCGCGCTGTCGCCGCTGAGCTTCATCGAACGCACCGCCCAGGTGTACCCCGAGCGCACCGCGATCATCCACGGCAGCCTGCGCCGCACCTGGAAGGAAACCTACCAGCGCTGCCGCCGCCTGGCCTCAGCCCTCGCCGCGCGCGGCATCGGCCATGGCGACACGGTGGCGGTGATGCTGCCCAACACCCCGCAGATGATCGAGGCGCACTTCGGCGTACCGATGATCGGCGCGGTGCTCAATACCCTCAACGTGCGCCTGGATGCCGAAGCCATCGCCTTCATGCTGCAGCACGGCGAAGCCAAGGCGCTGATCACCGACCGCGAGTTCCACGAGGTCATCCATGCGGCCCTCGGCATGCTCGGCCGGCCGCTGCTGGTGATCGACGTGGACGACCCCGAGTACGGCGAGGGCGAGGCGGTCAGCCCCCTGGACTACGAGGCCCTGCTCGCCGAGGGCGACCCGGATTTCGCCTGGCAGTGGCCCCAGGACGAGTGGGACGCCATCTCCCTCAACTACACCTCCGGCACCACCGGCAACCCCAAGGGTGTGGTTTACCACCACCGCGGCGCCTACCTGAACGCCCTGGGCAACCAGATGACCTGGTCCATGGGCCAGCACCCGGTGTACCTATGGACCCTGCCGATGTTCCACTGCAACGGCTGGTGCTACCCCTGGACCGTCACCGCGCTGGGCGGCACCCACGTGTGCCTGCGGCGGGTCGACCCGCAGAAGATCCTCACGCTGATCCGCGAGCACCAGGTCAGCCATCTGTGCGGCGCGCCCATCGTGCTCAACGCGCTGATCAACATGCCCGACTCCGCCAAGGCCGCCATCGACCACCCGGTGCACGCCATGGTCGCCGGTGCCGCGCCGCCGGCCAAGGTCATCGGCGCGGTGGAAGAAATGGGCATCAAGGTCACCCACGTCTACGGCCTCACCGAGGTCTACGGGCCGGTCACCGTGTGCGCCTGGCATGAGGAATGGGATGCGCTGACGCTGGACGAGCGTGCCCGTATCAAGTCCCGCCAGGGCGTGCGCTACCCGACCCTGGAAGGCGTGATGGTCGCCGACCCGAAGACCCTGGAACCGGTGCCGCGCGACGGCCTGACCATCGGCGAGATCTTCATGCGCGGCAACACCGTGATGAAGGGTTACCTGAAGAACCCCACCGCCACCGAGGAAGCCTTCGCCGGCGGCTGGTTCCACACCGGCGACCTGGCGGTCTGGCACCCGGACGGCTATGTGGAAATCCGCGACCGGCTCAAGGACATCATCATCTCCGGCGGCGAGAACATCTCCACCATCGAGGTCGAAGGCGTGCTCTACCGCCACCCGGCCGTGCTCGAGGCCGCCGTGGTGGCTCGCGCGGACGAGCGCTGGGGCGAGACGCCCTGCGCCTTCATTACCCTGAAGACCGAGCACGCGGCCGTCGAGGCGCAGGACATCATCGCCTTCTGCCGCGAACACCTGGCCGGGTTCAAGGTGCCGCGCACCGTGGTGTTCACCGAGTTGCCCAAGACCTCCACCGGGAAGATCCAGAAGTTCGTCCTGCGCGACCGGGCCAACGCCCTCTGACCCCACCCCTCGCCCGCCATTGCGCGCTCCCGCCGCCGGGAGCGCCGGAGCTCCGCCATGCCTGACTACAACGCTCCCCTGCGCGACATGCGCTTCCTGCTCGACGAGGTGTTCGACGCCCCCGCCCTGTGGGCACGCCTGCCGGCGCTGGCCGAGCGCATCGACGCCGACACCGCCGACGCCATTCTCGAAGAGGCGGCGAAGATCACCGGCAGCCTGCTCGCCCCGCTCAACCGCAGCGGCGACGAGCAAGGCGTGCAGTTCGCCGACGGCGAGGTGCGCACGCCGGCCGGCTTCCGCGAGGCCTACGCGACCTACGCCGAGGGCGGCTGGGTCGGTCTGGCCGGCAACCCCGACTACGGCGGCATGGGCATGCCGAAGATGCTGTCGGTGCAGTTCGAGGAGATGATGTACGGCGCCAACGCCAGCTTCAGCCTCTACTCCACGCTTTCCGCCGGCGCCTGCCTGGCGCTGGATGCCCATGCCGACGAAGCGCTCAAGCGCACCTACCTGCCCAGGATGTACGCCGGCGAATGGGCCGGCTCCATGTGCCTGACCGAACCCCACGCCGGCACCGACCTGGGCCTGATCCGCACCCGCGCCGAGCCACAGGCGGACGGCAGCTACAGCGTCACCGGCACCAAGATCTTCATCACCGGCGGCGAGCAGGACCTCACCGGCAACATCGTCCACCTGGTGCTGGCCAAGCTGCCCGACGCCCCGGCCGGCTCGCGCGGCATCTCGCTGTTCCTGGTGCCCAAGTTCCTGGTGCAGGCCGACGGCTCGCTGGGCGCGCGCAACGCCGTGACCTGCGGTTCGGTGGAGCACAAGATGGGCATCAAGGCCTCGGCCACCTGCGTGATGAACTTCGACGGCGCCACCGGCTGGCTGGTGGGCGAGCTGAACAAGGGGCTGGCGGCAATGTTCACCATGATGAACTACGAACGCCTGTCCATTGGCATCCAGGGCATCGGCTGCGCTGAGATGTCCTACCAGAGCGCCGTGGCCTACGCCCGCGAGCGCCTGCAGAGTCGCGCCGCCACAGGCCCGGTGGCGAAGGACAAGGCCGCCGACCCGATCATCGTGCACCCCGACGTCCGCCGCATGCTGCTCACCATGAAGGCGTTGACCGAGGGCGGCCGCGCCTTCTCCACCTATGTCGGCCAGCAACTGGACGTCGCCAAGTACGCCGCCGACGCCGCCGAGCGCGAAGCCGCCCAGTCCCTGGTGGCGCTGCTGACGCCGGTGGCCAAGGCGTTCTTCACCGACACCGGGCTGGAAAGCTGCATCCATGGCCAGCAGGTGTTCGGCGGCCACGGCTTCATCCGCGAATGGGGTCAGGAGCAATTAGTGCGCGACGTGCGCATCGCGCAGATCTACGAAGGCACCAACGGCATCCAGGCGCTGGACCTGCTGGGGCGCAAGGTGATCGCCGACGGCGGCCAGGCACTGGCACTGTTCGCCGGGGAAATCCGCGCCTTTGCCGAAGCGGCCCCAGCCGATCTGCACGCCTTCACTGCGCCGCTGCTGGATGCGCTGGAGCGGCTCGAATCCGTCACCCGGCAGGTGCGCGAGCGCGCCGCCAGCCAACCGCAGGAGGTCGGCGCCGCCTCGGTGGAGTACCTGCACCTGTTCGGTTACACCGCCTATGCCTACCTGTGGGCACGCATGGCGCAGGCCAGCCTGGGCAAGGACGACGAGTTCCATCGCGGCAAGCTGGCCACCGCACGCTTCTATGTTGCCCGCCTGCTGCCGCGCGTCGAGTCGCTGGCAAGCGCCATCCGCGCCGGCAGCGAGAGCCTGTTCGCGCTGCACGCCGAGCAGTTCTGACGATTTGAGCGTGATTGCGCGGCCAGCCCTGACGGGCGCGCCGCGCTTTTTTCGTCTCGGCGAAAGGCGTGGCGCCACGTAGAATGGGGCATCCATTCGCCAGCGGCCTGCCTCATGAGCACCCACGATCCGTTCCTGCGGGACATTTCCCGCGTCACCCTGCAGCACTACCAGGACAGCGCCGAGTCCTTCCGCGAAGGCACCTGGGACCACGACGTCAGCCAGAACATCGCCGCACTGCTGCGGCACATCCAGGGTGAACCGCCCTTCGCCCTGCTCGATTTCGGCTGCGGCCCGGGGCGCGACCTGTGTGCCCTTAAGGCCATGGGGCATGCGCCGGTGGGCCTGGACGGCTGCGCCGAGTTCGTCGCCATGGCCCGCGAGGCCAGCGGCTGTGAGGTGCTGCAACAGGACTTCCTGGCCCTGGACCTGCCCACCGCGCGCTTCGACGGCATCTATGCCAATGCCAGCCTGTTCCATGTGCCGCGCAGCGAACTGCCGCGTGTGCTGCGCCAGTTGCAGGCGGCGCTGAAGCCCGGCGGCGTGCTGTTCAGCTCCAATCCGCGCGGGGACAACCAGGAAGGCTGGAATGGCGGCCGCTATGGTGCCTACCATGATCGCGAGAACTGGACGCGGCTGATGGAAGACGCGGGCTTCCGCGAGCTGGAGCACTACTACCGTCCCGCCGGCCTGCCGCGGGAACAGCAGCCGTGGCTGGCGAGCGTGTGGCGCAAGGTGTGACGGTACTCCGCTGCGCTTTTCGTAGGAGCGAGCTTGCTCGCGAACCCGCCTGACGCCGGCCCTGCCGGCGGTGTCGCGGGCGTGGCCCGCTCCTACAAGGGCGCGATGCCGCGGGCTCATCGTCAGGATCAGAGCCCGCCGCGGGGGATTTCGCGGACAAGGTCCGCTCCTACAGGGATACTCCAGCGCTCGGGCCTGTCCTCACCCTAACCCCCTGGACCAGTCGGTGCAGGATGAAACTACAGCGTCAGCCGGCACAACCTGCTCCCTCTCCCTCCGGGAGAGGGCTGGGGTGAGGGGGAAACGTCGGTACGAACTTGCCAGGAAGGAGACAGTTGCTCCTACTGGAAACTGCTGCGACGGGACCTACCCCTTCCCACCCCGTCATCGCCGATGTCACCCCCGCGCCAACAGACGTATCACCCCTTCGCCGCCCAGGCGTTGAAGCGCTGCTCCAGGTCCTCGCCGTGGTCCACCCAGAACTCGAAGTTCACCGGCACCGCCTGTTCCAGGTTGGCCGGCGCGGTGTTCAGCCGCTCGACGAGCGCAGGATCGAGCAGTCGAGTCGTCCCCAGGTTCACCGAGCCGTAGCCCAGTTTCACCGTGTGGATCTTCTGCTGCTCAGGCTTGAGCGAGAAGGCGATGAAGTCCTCGGCGGTCTTCTTGTTCGGGCTTCCCTTGGGGATCGCCCAGGAGTCGATGGCGTACAGGCTGCCGTTCCACACCACCTTCATCGGCGCGCCCTCCTCCTGCGCGGCGAAGGCGCGGCCGTTGTAGGCGGTGCTCATGGCGACGTCGCCACTGGCGATGAACTGCATCGGCTGCGCGCCCGACTCCCACCACTGGATCGACGGCTTGATCTGATCCAGCTTGCGGAACGCACGGTCCACGCCGTCCCGGGTCGCCAGCACCTTGTACAGGTCTTCCTTCTTCACACCGTCGGCCAGCAAGGCGATTTCCAGGGTGTACTTGGCGCCCTTGCGCAGGGAGCGCTTGCCGGGGAATTTCCGCGTGTCCCAGAAATCCGCCCAGCCGGTAGGGCCGTTGGCGAAGCGCTTGCCGTCGTAGACCATGGCCATCGACCACACCAGCAGGCCGGCGCCGCAATCGGAAAGGGTCCCCGGCACATAGTCCTCGGCCTTGCCGAGGATCGCCGGGTCGAGGGGTTCGAACAGGCCCTCTTCGCAGCCGCGCAGCAGCTCCGGGCCTTCCACCTGGACGACGTCCCAGTTGACGCTGCCGGTGTCGACCATGGCCTTGATCTTGCCCATCTCACCGTTGTATTCGCCGGCGATCACCTTCACCCCCTCCTTCTTCTCGAAGGGTTTGTAGAAGGCTTCGGTCTGCACGTCCTTGCTGGCGCCGCCGAAGGAGATCACGGTCAGGTCCGCGGCCATGGCGCCGGACGCCACGCCCATGAGCAGGGCTCCCAGAATCGGATTCTTCATTTCCACCTCTTGGCTTTGTTGTTGGCAGATGGTTCAAGCACGCAGGCGCCCGGTCTCTGCGGACCGGGGCACGCTATCGGACGGATGCGCCCGTTGTCTCACGTGCGATAGTCGGCGCCGCCGTCCTCGATCAGGCGCAGCGCCGACTCCCAGGCCAGCAGGTGCAGGCCGTCGACCAGCGCCTCCTCTTCCTGCACGGCCACGCGCTCGCACACCGCGTGCGGCGGATAGCGCAGCTGGCGTCCGCCGGCCAGCGCCTGGACCTGCGCCTGGCAGGCGCGCTCGAGGAAGTAGATCTGGTTGAAGGCTTCGGCGATGCAGCGACCGGTGGCCAGCAGGCCGTGGTTGCGCAGGATCATCACCATGTGGCCGCCCAGGTCGTTGACCAGGCGCGAACGCTCGTCCGGGTCCAGGGCGATGCCTTCGTAGTCGTGGTAGCCCAGGCGGTTGTAGAACTTCAGCGCGTGCTGGCTGATCGGCAGCAGGCCGTCTTCCTGGGCGGACACCGCGATGCCGGCGGCGGTATGGGTATGGATCACGCAGGCCACGTCCTCGCGGGCGGCGTGCACCGCGGAATGGATGTTGAAGCCGGCGCGATTGACGCTTTTCGGCCCGAAACGCGGATCGATGACGTCACCCGCGTGGTCGACCTTCACCAGGTCCGAGGCGCGCATTTCATGGAACATCACGCCGTAGCGGTTGATCAGGTAGTGGCCCGGCTCGCCCGGCACCCGCGCGGAAATGTGCGTGTCGATGTGGTCGGTCCAGCGGAAGTGCGCGATCAGCCGGTACAGCGCGGCGAGGTCGCAGCGGGCCTGCCATTCTTCGGCGGAAATACTCGACGGGTCGATGTTGTAAGCTGTGTCACGCATTGCGGGCGGTCCTTGTTCTTTTCAGGCAGTGCGGCGGATTGCCGCTTCACGGGCCCGAGTGTGCTGGCCATGCCCGGCCCGCACCATGCACAGGGACCTCGCAGATTTTGCAGTGCTGTTATGGTCCGCCGACCTGTACAGATCCCCTCCACAAGAACCGGACCTTCGGATGCTGTTGCTCGACCCCACCTCGGACATTCCCCTGGTCACCCAGATCGTCGACGGCATCGCCCAGGCCATCGACGACCAACGCCTGCGCCCCGGCGCCAAGCTGCCCTCGATCCGCAAGTTCGCCCAGGCCAACGGCGTCAGCCACTTCACCGTGGTCGAGGCCTACGACCGGCTGGTGGCGCGCGGTTGCCTGAATGCGGTGCCCAACGCCGGCTTCTATGTGCGCGGCCCGCTGGTGGAGGACAGCACCGGCGATGACGCACCGCCGGAGTTCGACTTCGACGCGCACCTGCTGCTGCACAAGGTCTTCCAGCCGCTGGGCATGGAACTGCGCCCCGGCGTCGGCCTGCTGCCCGAGCACTGGCTCGATGGCGAGGGCCTGCTGCGCGGCCTGCGCAGCCTGGCACGGGAGGAGCCGACGCAGTTCGGCAACTACGGCCACAGCAAGGGCAACCTCAAGCTGCGCGGCAAGCTGGCCGACCGCCTGGGCGATGCCGGCGTGGCCGCCAGCCCCGAGCAGATCCTGCTCACCGCCGGCGCCAGCCAGGCGCTAGACCTCACCGTGCGCTACCTGGTGCAACGCGGCGACCCGGTGCTGGTGGACGAACCCGGCTACCACAACCTGTTCCTCAACCTGCGCCTGCAGGGCGCGCAGCTGCTGGGCGTGCCGCGCAGCGCCGATGGGCTGGACCTCGACCGCCTGGAGCAACTGGCCCGCGAGCACCGCCCCAAGGTCTACTTCACCCAGGCGCGCCTGCAGAGCCCCACCGGTGGCAGTCTGTCGCTGGCCGCCGCGCATCGCCTGCTGCAACTGGCGGAGAAATACGATTTCCTCATCGTCGAGAACGACATCTACGCCGACCTCGACCCCGCCGGCCAGTTGATCCTCGCCAACCTCGACCAGCTGGCGCGGGTGATCTACATCGGCAGCCTGTCCAAGGTCATCGCTCCGGCGCTACGCACCGGCTTCATCGCCGCGCACCCCGAACTGATCGAGGAGCTGGTGCCGCTGAAGATGGTCAGCGGCCTGACCAGCTCGGAACTCACCGAAACCCTGGCGCTGGACATCCTCCTGCAGGGCCGCCACCGCAAGCACGTGCGCCAGTTGCGCGACCAGCTCGGCGAAGCCCACGACAGCGTGGCGCGGCGCCTGGAAGCCGCCGGCATGGACATCTTCCACGAGCCCCGCGCCGGCCTGTTCCTCTGGGCCCGCCATCGCGCGGTGGACGACGCCACCCTGCTCGCCAGCCGTGCCAAGGAGGCCAAGATCCTGCTGTTCCCCGGCCAGCTGTTCATGCCCGACGGCCGCAGCGTGCCGTGGATGCGCTTCAACGTTGCGCACTCGCTGGACGAGCGGCTCTACACCTTCCTCGCCGCCCAGGGCTGAGCAACCAGCGGGCGCGAGCTGCATGCGAACGGACTCGCCGTCGGAGACAATGCCTGGGCTGTTCGCGAGCAAGCTCGCTCCTACAAAAAAGACCAACGAGCCGCGTGGGGTCGATAACCCGCGTCGGGGTCTACGCCCTGCAAAAGCAGGCATCGGTCCGCCAGATATCGCCAGCGGGCGCGCCAGCCCTTAGACTTGCCGCCCATCAGCAACCGCCAGCAAGAGATCACTATGGGCGCCCAGTGGAAAGCCAAACATAAAGAAGCCGCAGCCAACGCCAAGGGCCGCGTGTTCGGCAAACTGTCGAAGGAAATCATGATCGCCGCGCGCAACGGCGCCGACCCGGACATGAACCCGAAACTGCGCCTGGTCGTCGAGCAGGCGAAGAAAGCCTCCATGCCCCGCGACACCCTGGAGCGCGCCATCAAGAAAGGCGCCGGCCTGCTGGACGGCGGCGCCACCTTCGAGCGCGTGGTGTACGAAGGCTTCGCCCCGCACCGCGTGCCGGTGATCGTCGAGTGCCTGACCGACAACGTGAACCGCACCGTCGCGGAAATCCGCGTGCTGTTCCGCAAGGGCCAGCTGGGCGCATCCGGCTCGGTGGCCTGGGACTTCGACTACCTGGGCCTGGTGGAAGCCACCCCGGCCAGCGCTGACGCCGATCCGGAACTGGCGGCCATCGAAGCCGGCGCCCAGGACTTCGAGCCGGGCGAGGAAGACGGCGACACCCTGTTCCTCACCGACGCGACCGACCTCGACGCCGTGTGCCGCGCCCTGCCCGAACACGGCTTCACCGTCGCCTCGGCCAAGCTGGGCTACAAGGCGAAGAACCCGGTGAGCCTGTCCGGTGCGGAGCTGGAGGAAGTCGAAGCCTTCCTCGATGCCCTGGACGGCAACGACGACGTGCAGAACCTGTACGTCGGCCTGGCGTAAGACGAAACGGGCGGTCAACAGGCCGCCCGTTTTCATTCCGCGTGCGCGTGAATTGTAGGAGCGAGCTTGCTCGCGAACCCGCTTCACGCCCGTCATTACCGGTAACCCCGGTTCGCGAGCAAGCTCGCTCCTACAAGGGCGCACGGCGGTTGATCTGGCGGTCACAGCTGACGCGCCACCAGGGCGGATAACGCTCTGGTGTTATTCGCCGTCCCGGCGTGCGGTCGCAATCTCTTCCTTCTGCAAGCACCTCGGCGGATAAGTCGTTCCAATGTAAGCGCCCTACGCGCCCCGCCCCATCAGCACCTCCTGGCTGCCTTCCGCCTTCTCCCGGAGAAAATCCCAGGTGGTGCGCATCCGTGCGATGTCCTTGAGCTCCGTGGGCATCAGCATCCAGAAGGTCCGCACGAATTCGATTTCGCCCGTCAGCACCGGCTGCAATGCCGGGTCTTCGCTCGCCGCGAACGCCGGCAGGATCGCCAGCCCGGCGCCCTCCGCCACCGCGCGCTGCTGGGCAAGGATGCTGGTGCAGCGCAGCGCCATGTGCAGCGGCCGGCCGATCTCGTCGAGGTACTGCAGTTCCTTGCTGTAGAGCAGGTCGTCGACGTACCCCACCAGCGCGTGCTCGCGCAGGTCGTCGCGGGTGCGGATCGGCCCGCGCTCGGCGAGGTAGTCCTTCGAGGCATACAGGCGCAGCACGTAGTCGGTGAGCCGGGTGATGATGTAGGGCCCTCGGCCGGGGCGCTCCAGGGTGATGACGATGTCCGCCTCGTGGCGCGACAGCTGCAGCGCGCGCGGCACCGCCAGCAGGTCCACGCCCAGGTGCGGATGGCGCTGGTTCAGCTCCACCAGCTGCGAGGTCAGCAGCGTCGAGCCATACCCCTCGGTGGCGCCGATGCGCACCTTGCCGGAGAGATTGTCCTCGGCGCCCGCCAGGCGTTTCTCGATCACCTTGCAGGCGCTTTCCATGGCTTCGGCTTGCGGCAGCAGGCCGTGCCCCGCTTCGGTCAGCCGATAGCCGCCGGGCTCGCGCACCAGCAGTTGTGCGCCGATGCTCTTCTCCAGCGCCTGGAGACGGCGTGCCACGGTGGTGTGGTCCACGCCCAGGCGGCGGGCGGCGACGGTCAGCTTGCCGGCCCGTGAAAGTTCGAGGAAGAACCGCAGGTTGTCCCAATCCATAACCGCCTCATTGTGCCGCACGTGTGCAAAAACGCAGACCATACTTGCACATCACCGCATTGAGCACATCAAAAATGCACTGTTAGGATCGGACCACACAACAAGAAAGCCTTCAGGCTGGGAGAACCCCGATGACCGCACCTGCCGTCCCGACCGTCAAACTCTTCCTCGACGGCAAGCCCGTCGAGTCCACCACCTCCGAATGGCGCGAGGTGATCAACCCCGCCACCCAGGAAGTCCTCGCCCGCGTACCCTTCGCCACGCCCGAGGAAGTCGAGCGCGCGGTGGCCAGCGCCAAGGCCGCGTTCAAGACCTGGAAGAAAACCCCCATCGGCGCCCGCGCCCGCATCTTCCTCAAGTACCAGCAGCTGATCCGCGAAAACATGAAGGAACTGGCGGCGATCCTCACCGCCGAACAGGGCAAGACCCTGCCTGACGCCGAAGGCGACGTGTTCCGCGGCCTGGAAGTGGTCGAGCACGCGGCCGGGATCGGCAACCTGCAATTGGGCGAGCTGGCCAACAACGTGGCCGGCGGCGTGGACACCTTCACCCTCCTGCAGCCCATCGGCGTCTGCGCCGGCATCACCCCGTTCAACTTCCCGGCGATGATTCCGCTGTGGATGTTCCCGATGGCCATCGCCACCGGCAATACCTTCGTCCTCAAGCCGTCCGAGCAGGACCCGATGGTGACCATGCGCCTGGTCGAACTGGCCCATGAGGCCGGTGTGCCGCCGGGCGTGCTGAACGTCATCCACGGCGGCCCGGACGTGGTCAACGCGATCTGCGACCACCCCGATATCAAGGCCGTCTCCTTCGTCGGCTCGACCCGCGTCGGCACCCACGTGTACAACCGCGCCTCCCTGGCCGGCAAGCGCGTGCAGTGCATGATGGGCGCGAAGAACCACGCGGTGGTACTGCCCGACGCCAACAAGGAACAGACTCTCAACGCCATTGCCGGCGCGGCCTTCGGCGCGGCGGGGCAGCGCTGCATGGCGGTGTCGGTGGCGATCCTGGTGGGCGAAGCCGGCCAGTGGATCCCCGACCTGGTGGCCAAGGCCAGGACCCTCAAGGTCAGCGGCGGCACCGAGGCCAACACCGACGTCGGCCCGCTGGTCTCCTGCGCCGCGCTGGACCGCGTCAGCGGCCTGATCGAACGCGGCGTGCAGGAAGGCGCCACGCTGGAGCTGGACGGCCGCAACCCGCAGGTGGCCGGCTACGCCAAGGGCAACTTCGTCGGCCCGACCGTGTTCTCCGGCGTCACGCCGCAGATGACCATCTACCGCGAGGAAATCTTCGGCCCGGTGCTCTGCGTGGTGTCGGTGAAGACCTTCGACGAGGCCATCGAACTGATCAACGCCAACCCCAACGGCAACGGCACCGCGCTGTTCACCCGCTCCGGCGCCGCCGCACGGCACTTCAAGGAAGAGATCGACGTCGGCCAGGTGGGCATCAACGTGCCGATCCCGGTGCCGGTGCCGCTGTTCTCCTTCACCGGCTCGCGCGGCTCCAAGCTGGGCGACCTGGGCCCGTACGGCAAGCAGGTGGTGCAGTTCTACACCCAGACCAAGACCGTCACCGAACGCTGGTTCGACGAGAACGAGGTCGGCGGCGCGGTGAACACCACCATCAACCTCAAGTAGCAACGCCTGCCCGCCCGCTCGCCCCGAGCCGGCCCGGACATCAGCACGGATGCTGGTCCGGACCCGGCGCCACGCGGGCGGGCACCTCCTTTCGCGCCTGCCCTGCGGGCGCCCCGAACAAGAAGAAGAGGACCACCCCATGCGCATCGGTTTCATCGGACTCGGCAACATGGGCGGCCCCATGGCCGCCAACCTGCTCAAGGCGGGCTTCGACCTGAGCGTCTTCGATCTGTCGGCCAAGGCCGTGGAAGCGGCCGTCGCCCTCGGCGCCCGCGCCCTGGCCTCGCCCGCCGAGGTGGCGCGCGACGATGTCGAGGTGATCATCACCATGCTGCCCGCTGCCGCCCACGTGAAGCAGGTGTTCCTCGGCGACGACGGCCTGCTGGCCAACGTGCAGCCGGGCGTGCTGCTGATCGACTCGTCCACCATCGACCCGCTGAACGCCCGCGACGTCAGCGCCGCCGCCCTCGCCCACGGCAACCCGATGCTCGATGCGCCGGTGTCCGGCGGCACGGCGGGCGCCGCGGCGGGCACCCTGACCTTCATGGTCGGCGGCGAACAGGCCGATTTCGAGCGCGCCCGCCCGGTGCTCGCCGCCATGGGCAAGAACATCGTGCACTGCGGCGGCGCCGGCAACGGCCAGGTGGCCAAGGTGGCGAACAACCTGCTGCTGGGCATCTCCATGATCGGCGTGGCGGAAGCCATGTCCCTGGGCGTCAAGCTGGGCATGGACGCGGAGGTACTGGCCGGCATCATCAACACCTCCAGCGGCCGCTGCTGGAGTTCGGAAGTGAACAACCCGCTCACCGGCGCCCCGGCGGCGCGCGGCTACAGCGGCGGCTTCGGCACCGACCTGATGCTCAAGGACCTGGGCCTGGCCAGCGAAGCCGCCCGCCAGGTGCGCCAGCCGGTGCTGCTCGGCGCGCTGGCGCAGCAGCTGTTCCAGACCTTCAGCAATCAGGGCAACGGCCAGCTGGACTTCTCGGCCATCGTGAAGCTCTACGAACAGAACTGACCTCTGCAGGAGCGGGCCATGCCCGCGAATTCGCCGGCAGGCGAATCTCGGCGCTCCTTGCCCTGGCTGCGCGCACGGACAGTCTTGGCTTCGAAGGCCCGCTCCTATCTGGGAAACTACTGCGCTGGGGCTCCCCTCTCCCCAGCCCTCTCCCTGAAGGGAGAGGGAGCTGTCCTGCCGACTGACGCCGCAGTTTCAGCCGGTACCGATCCAGTCCCCTCTCCCTTCGGAGCGGGGCGCGCAGCCAGGGTTAGGGAGAGGGAGTTATCGGCACGGGCTTTCAGGGAAAGACAGTTGCTCCTACGGCCGCAATTCTGGTCCATCCGTCCCCTGTCGCCGCGTCCCATGGACGCGATCGCGGGCATGGCCCGCTCCTACAGCGGTATCCCGCCCCTATCTCGGTTATCATCCGCGCTCCGCCCCACCGGATGCCGCCCGATGATCCTCCGCCCGCAAACCCCGACGCTCTGGGTCCTGCTGTTCTCCCTCAAGGGTTCGATCATCCCGGCGATCTGGCGCAAGGTGCTGTACACGGTGCTGCTCAGCTCGCTGGTGGTGGCCACCCACGGCACGCTCTACCACTACAAGGTGATCATCACCTCCACGCCCTTCACCCTGTGGGGGCTGACGCTGGCGATCTTCCTGGGCTTTCGCAACAACGTCGCCTACCAGCGCTTCTGGGAAGCGCGCACGCTGTGGGGCGAGTTGCTCATCGTGACCCGCAACCTGGCGCGGCAGACCCGCTCCCTGCTGCCCACGCTGGATGCGCAAGAGCGCCGCCAGCTGTGCAATCCGCTGATCGCCTTCAGCTACACCCTGCGCGACCAACTGCGTGGCAACCCACCAAGCGACGACGCAAAACGCCTGCTCGGCGATGACGCCGCGGCCCTGGCCGCCAGCCGCAGCCCGACCAATGCCCTGCTCGCCAGCCTCGGCCAGCGCTTCGCCGAGCGCGGCCGCGCCAGCGGCGCCAGCGACGTCACCCTGGCCGCCATCGACCAGCAGATGACTCGCCTGTCCTACGTGCTGGGCGGCTGCGAGCGGATCCGCAACACGCCGATCCCCTATCCCTACATCCTGATGCTGCACCGCATCGTGCATGTCTATTGCTTCCTGCTGCCCTTCTGCCTGGTGGACAGCATCGGCTGGTTCACCCCGCTGGCGGTGTGCGTGCTGGCCTACACGTTCTTCGGTCTGGACGCCCTGGGCGACCAGATCGCCGACCCGTTCGATACCCAACCCAACGACCTGCCGCTGGATGCCATGAGCCGCAACGTGGAAATCGCCGTGCTGGAAATCCTTGGCGAGACCGACCTGCCCGAACCGCTGAAGCCGGTGGACGGCCTGCTGCTCTGAGCCAGCCCTGAGGACCCTCGAATGAACCACCTGAAAGACGTGCCGCTGAACAAGGCCTACCTGCTGCTCAACCACGGCCCGAGCACCCTCGTCACCAGCGAGCACGACGGCGTCGCCAACGTCATGGCGGCCGCCTGGGTCATGCCGCTGGACTTCGACCCGCCCAAGCTGATGCTGGTGCTCGACCGCAACACCTGGTCGCGCCATCTCGTGGAAGGCTCCGGCGCCTTCGTCATCCAGCTGCCGTCGCGCCAGCAGGCCGAGCTGACCCTGGCGGTGGGTTCGAGCAACGGGGGCGAGGCCAACAAATTCGAGTTGCTGGATATCCGCACGTCCCGTGCGAAGCAGGTCCAGGCGCCGGTCGTCGACGGCTGCGTGGCCTACCTGGAATGCAAGGTGATCAGCGA
The DNA here is from genome assembly GCF_048068435.1 of Pseudomonas sp. NY15437. Taxonomy (NCBI): domain Bacteria; kingdom Pseudomonadati; phylum Pseudomonadota; class Gammaproteobacteria; order Pseudomonadales; family Pseudomonadaceae; genus Pseudomonas; species Pseudomonas sp. NY15437. The sequence continues at coordinate 67,681 of NZ_JBLUQC010000016.1, read as the reverse complement.
GCCGCACAACCAGGAGAAGTACGACCTGTTCATCGCCGAGGTGGTCGCCGCCTATGCCGACGAGCGCGCCTTCTCCCATGGCCGCTGGCACTTCCCCAGCGATGAGCTGCGCACCATTCATTACCAGGCCGGCGGCGCGTTCTTCGCCACCGGCGAGGCCTTCCAGGTCAGTCGGGGCTGACCGGCTGCCAGGCGGCCGGCGCTGAGCCCAGCGCGGAGGCCGGCCACTCCCAGTAAAGCGGCGACCCGGCTAACTGCAGCGGCGCGCGCAGGCGCCGCGCCGGGCCCCAGGTGGTGCTTTCGATACCCGGGGCCAGATCAGCGGCCGTCTCGGCCGCCAGTTCCAGCGCGCCCACCGACGAAACACCCGCCTCCAGCAAACAGTGAGCCGTGCGGGCCAGCGATAACCGCCAGCGGCTGCCGCGCCCGCTGCGACGGCGCTCCGCCAGCCCGCGCAGGGCCGCGGCGGCGATCAGATAGCCCGTCGCATGATCCAGGGCCTGCACCGGCAACGGCACGGGCTTGTCCTCGCCACGCCAGATGCGCCCCGCCTCCGCGATACCGCTGCTCATCTGCACCAGGCTGTCGAAACCGCGCCGATTGCTCCACGGCCCCGACCAGCCATAGGCATTCAGGCTGACGTCCACCAGCCCCGGCGCGATCGTCCGCCGCACATCGGCGCCGAATCCCAGGCGTTCCAGGGCATCGGCGCGATAGCCGTGGACCAGCACGTCGGCGCTGGCGAGCAGCGCCTGGAAGCGTTCGCGGTCCGCCGGCTGGCGCAGGTCCAGCCGTGCACAGTGCTTGCCCAAGGTGACTTCCGGCACCACGCCCGGCTCGTCCCAGCCAGGCGGGTCGATGCGCAGCACCTCGGCGCCGAAGCCGGCGAGGAAGCGCGTGGCAACCGGCCCCGCCAGTACGCGGGTCAGGTCCAGAACGCGCAGGCCGGCCAGCGGACGCTCGCGGTCGATTTCGATATCCAGGGCAGGCGCGGACACCAGTTGCAGATCACGCAGCACCAGCGGCTCGCGGGCTACGGCGATACCTTGCGGATGTGCTTTCCAGGCGTCCCAGGAGCGCATCTGCGCCCCGCAGCCGCCTTCCGCGACGATCGCCAGCTCCAGATCACCCGCATTCCAGCCCGCCACCGCGGCCGCAACCTGCTCGCGATCGTTCCCGGTGCCCAGCACCCGCAGGGCCGCGTCGCGGTGATGTGGCGCATTGGTGTGCAGGCGTATCCAGCCGTCGCGCGTAGCGTAATTGCCGGCAATGGCGTCCCACATGCCGGGCGGCGCCCAGCCCTGCGGGCGCAGGGAAGTGGAGAACCAGAAGGAAGCGAGACGGCGGTCCACGACCAGCGAAGTGCCGGCGCCGGAGTCGGGCTCCAGCCATTCGCCCAGCGCCAGTCCCGCGCTGGCGATACTGGCGGCCGCCAGTTCGGTGGTGAAGAACGCCGAAGGCAGCGAGCCTTCGCTGCGAAAGGCCAGGTGGCTGAGGCGCTCGGCCTGGCCGCCCAGGGCTGTCCAGAGTCGTTCGACGAGAACCCGCTGCATGTCTATCTCCGCCATTTCCGTGGAGTTTCACCTTAGCCGCGCTGCGTCGAACGGGCGAGCCGATCGTGGACGACAGGCAATAAAAAGCCCGCAATCAAGCGGGCTTTTCGATGGGGAGCTAATCCCTTAGCTGGTTTTCATCCTCTGCCCCTGGGTGTGAAAAAAACGTGAAGAAAGGAGCAATCGAAACATTTTGTTGGAGATCAGACCGGGCGGGCTTGATCAGCTCGAATAATCCAGCGCGGTCCACACGCGACTCAGCCCTTCGCTGATCTGGCAGCTCGACAGATCGTCCGCTTCACCGCGCGAAGACAGGCGCACGGTGGAATCTCCCTCGCCTTCGGTCAACCACTGCAGGCGGCCGCAATTGGGCGTGTCGATGACGTAGCTGGCGGCGATCGCCGAACGCTGCCGGGGCAGACGAATGGCATCGCGCACGGTGCCGCGCTCCTCGATGCGCTTGCCGTCCGCCACCAGCACCGCCCAGGCCTCCTTGCCCTCGATGATGAGGTAAGCGCCATTGGCGCGCGGGACATCCGCCTGGGGCTGGGCACAGCCCGCCAGCATTGCCACACCGGCACACAGCATGAGTTTCTGCAGCATCGCCATCACTCCTGTTCGTCGAGGAATGCCTGTCAGACCACTGCTGACGGGCGCTTCAGGGTTTCTGTCAGACCGTGAAAGCGATACTAGGAGAAAATACTGTTCATGCATACAGTATTTTGCGAAAATTTTTTAAACCTCGACGAATGGCCGCAGTCCATTGGCTACGTCGATCACCCCGGAACAGGGCATGGGCCTGATACCCATTGAGGAGCAAGCGATGGTGAGCATCCATCAGCTGAAATACACCGTGAACCACATGGCCATCGAGGAAGTCAGCGAGGCGGTGGCGGAATTGCTGCTGGAGGGGTTGGTCACGGAGGGCAAGACGCCTTTCAGCCGTACCCACTTCAATGTGTGTTTCGCGGAAATCGAGGCCCTGATGCAGCGCGCCGGCTACCACCGCCCGCTGGATGTGGTGGGCTACCAGGGCCAGGCCTACGCCATGTTCGACCCCAGTCGCTGGGACGCCGTGGAAGTGCTGCGCTGGCTGAAGGAGTACGTCGAAGAGTCGAAGGCGGTCAGCATCGCCTGACGACACGGCCTTTTTCGCAGGTCGCGATTGCGGGAGCAGCGACTTGCGAAGGCCCAGCCGGCGCACTAATGTCCCATGCACTCTTTCCCGCTTGCCGAATCAAGGACGATTCCATGCGCGCTTCTTCTTCCAACGACAGCTGGCTCTGGGCCTACCGCAAACTCCGTAGCTGGGATGTGGGCCGTTGCAGCTCCGCGTTTCTCGCCACACTCTTCCACTGGCGCGGCGACACCGGGCTGTTCTACAGCCACGGCGGCCTGCGCAAATCCCGCCTGACCCGCGACGACCTGCTCGACTGACCCGGTCTACTGCTGCTGGTAGCTGCCATTGCCACGCGGGTAGACCGCGCCGTTGGGGTATTCGATGCTCTGACGGATACCGCCGCTGCCCTGGTCGATGATCACCGTGCCCGAACGCGACTCGCCGTAGCCGCTGGGCACGCGCACGCCACCGTAACCGTCCTGTCGCTGCCAGGTGGAGGAGCTCTCCACGCTGCCGCTGGCGCCTGGGCTGATGTAGATCCGCTGGATCACCGGCGGGGACTGCTGCCATTGCGGCGAAACCGGCTGGCCCTGTCGCTGGTTTTGTTGCCCGGTGAACGTCTGCGCGAAGACCGGCATCGCCAAGCTGCCGCAGAGGATGAATGCCAGGCTTCTGAGACCGATCATGGCGATCTCCCACTGATGGAAAGGCTTCAGCTTACCAAGCTCTGGGCAGATCGTGGAGACGGCTTTTATAAACACAAAAATCATTATCTATCAATAAGTTACGACCGTTATCTAAGGTTTTGAATCACAAAAACCGCTTGAACCCAGCGCAGCCGACTCTCTGCCTGGCAAAAAAGCCTCGCACCCAATCGGTTAGGTCGCATTCTTGAAGTGATTTCTAGTTATTTTTATGCTTTAAAAACAAAGTTTTACAGGTATAACCTCATGCGCTTCATAAAGCTTAGCGCTCCTATCGCGATACTCTCTCAATCCCAGAAACGCCCGCCCCGTCCTATCAACCGCCGGCCACCGTTCTGGCCGCGTTGCCATTCCATTGCCACGATTGGCATTTCCCTATCAATCAGTAAGATGCAGCGACTTTCGTAAGGAACGCCTCATGTTCGGACGCTGCCTGACCCTGCTGCTGGTCCTCACACTGCCCACTTTCGCGTCGGCTGCCGCGCCGCGCACCTTCGAGGAAGCCAAGAAGGTCGGTCGCACGCTGTATGCCCGCCAGTCGGTGGAGTTCTATTGCGGCTGCCGCTACAACGGCACCAAGGTCGACCTGAAGAGCTGCGGCTACTCCCCGCGCAAGAACGCCCAGCGCGCGTCACGCATTGAATGGGAGCACATCGTCCCCGCCTGGGTGATCGGCCATCAGCGCCAATGCTGGCAGAAAGGCGGCCGCAAGAACTGCTCGCAGAACGACCGGACGTACCAGAAGGCCGAAGCCGACCTGCACAACCTGGTGCCGAGCATCGGTGAGGTGAACGGCGACCGCGCCAACTACAGCTTCGCCTGGCTGCAGCAGAAACCGTCGCAGTACGGCGCCTGCCCCATGGTGGTGGACTTCAAGGCACGCAAGGCCATGCCCCGGCCGCAGATCCGCGGCATGATAGCCCGCACCTACTTCTATATGAGCGACCGCTACGGCCTGAAGCTGTCGAAGCAGGACCGCCAGCTGTTCACCGCCTGGAGCAAGCAGTACCCCGTGGAAGCCTGGGAGCGCCAGCGCAACCAGATGGTTGGCTGCGTGATGGGTTGGGGCAATCCGTACGTCGGCCCGATCGAGACCGAGCGCTGTCCGGCCCCGAAAATCGCCAGGCGTTGAAGCCTGGCGACAGCCGCAAACGCCAGCAGTAGACTCCGACAGCCGTCCCACGGGACGAGCTCAACCTTTATCTGTCTGGAGTAAGCAGCATGTCCTTCTCGATCTACCAGGCTTCGGTTCCCGTCTTCATCCGCATGCTCGGCAACCTTTCGGCGATTCTCGCCAAGGCCGCCGCCCACGCCGAAGCCAAGTCCATCGATCCTTCCGTCCTGATCAACGCCCGCCTCGCCCCGGACATGTTCGCCCTGGCGCGCCAGGTGCAGATCGCCTCGGATTCGGCCAAGGGCGCTGGCGCGCGCCTGGCCGGTGTGGAAGTGCCGAGCTTCGCCGACGACGAAACCACCTTCGACGAGCTGCAGGCGCGCATCGCCAAGACCGTCGAGTTCCTCAAGGGCCTCAAGCCCGAGCAGTTCGAAGGCGCCGAGGCGCGCACCATCGAGCTGAAACTGCGCGCCCGCGAGGTCAGCTTCACCGGCGCGGACTTCCTGCTGGGCTTCGTCAATCCGAACTTCTATTTCCACATCACCACGGCCTACGACATCCTCCGCCACAACGGCGTGGAAATCGGCAAGATGGATTATCTGGGCGGCGTCTGACCGCCCGGGCGCCGGCCAGCCCGGCGCCCTTCAGCCGCGCGGCAGCGGCAGGCTGGTGGTGGACTTGATCTCCGACAGGGCGACGATGGAGTTGATCTCCTGCACGCCGGGCACCTGGGACAGCCGCTCGAAGAAGAAGCGCTCGTAAGCCTCGACGTCCTCGGTGACGATGCGCAGCATGAAATCCACGGCGCCCATCAGCACATGGCACTCCAGCACCTCGGGGAACTCCTGCATGGCCTGGGCAAAATCGGTCAGGTGATTGCGCCCGTGGGCGTTGAGCTTCACCTGGGCGAAAATCTGCGTGTTCAGGCCAATCTTCTTGCGATCGAGCAACGTCACCTGCTTGCGGATCACCCCTTCGTCCTTCAGGCGCTGAATCCGACGCCAGCACGGTGACTGCGACAGCCCGATGCGTTCGGCGATCTCGGCCGTCGACAGGGTCGCCTCTTCCTGCAGGAGGGCGAGAATCCTGCGGTCATGGGCATCGAGCGAAACGGACATGAACAAGTCCTTCATGCTGACTATGAAGACTTATTAATGCACAAATAATCAGAAACCGGTAGAAAACAGGCAAATCTATCCGCCGCCACGGCCGCAGAATATCTGCACTCCAACTGCATCGGCCGGCTGTCATGACTCTTCCAGCACTCAACCTCGTCGACCTCCCCCTGGACCATCAGGATCGCCCCGTTCCGACCGAGATCGCTGCCGACGTGCGCTACCTGATCCGCGCCGAGGTCGACGCCGACATCCTTTGCCGCCTGCTCAACCAGTTTGCGCTGCAGGGCCATGTGCCCGCAGAGGTGGAGGCCTCGCGCCGGGAGGACTGGATGGATATCGCCCTGCGCGTGAATACGCTGCCGCGCTACCGCGCCGAGGTGATCGCCCAGCGCATGCGCGGCATGGTCAGCGTCTGTTCCGTGGACCTGCATGTGCAGGGTGCGGAGGCTGTCCTTTCGGCGACATAAGCTGGCTTTCTGGCGTTAGCCGGCACAATCTCTCCCCAGTAGAGTGCGAACCTGACCCGACGTGGTCGTTCACACAACAACGAAGAGAGATGTGCCCATGGCCCGCCCACGCCTGCTTCCCGACAACTTCACCCTGGCGCTGATCGCCACCGTGACCGTTGCCAGCCTGTTGCCTTGCGAGGGCACCGCTGCGGTGGTCTTCGGCTGGATCACCAACCTGGGGATCGCACTGCTGTTCTTCCTCCATGGCGCGAAGCTGTCGCGCCAGGCGATCATCGCCGGCGCCACCCACTGGCGCCTGCACCTGCTGGTGTTCGCTTGCACCTTCATCCTCTTCCCGATTCTCGGCATGGCGCTCAAACCCGCGCTGTCGCCGCTGGTGACCCCGGACCTGTACCTGGGCATGCTCTACCTCTGCGCCCTGCCCGCCACCGTGCAATCGTCCATCGCCTTCACCTCGCTGGCCCGCGGCAACGTGCCCGCGGCAATCTGCAGCGCCTCGGCCTCCAGCCTGATGGGCGTGTTCCTGACGCCGCTGCTGGTGCAACTGCTGATCGGTGCCCACGGCGATACCGGTATGTCGACCCTCGACGCCATCGGCAAGATCACCCTGCAACTGCTGGTGCCCTTCCTTGCAGGCCAACTGCTGCGCCCGTGGATTGGCGGCTGGGTCGAGCGCAACAAGCCGGTGCTGAAATACGTCGACCAGGGCTCGATCCTCCTGGTGGTCTACACCGCGTTCAGCGCCGCGGTGATTCAGGGGCTGTGGCACCAGATCCCGCTGCCCGCCCTCGCTGGCTTGGTGGTCGCCTGCTGCGTGCTGCTGGCCCTGGCGCTGATCGCCACCAACCTGCTGGGCCGCTACCTCGGCTTCTCCCTCGAAGACCGCATCACCATCGTCTTCTGCGGCTCGAAGAAGAGCCTGGCCACCGGCGTACCCATGGCCTCGGTGCTGTTCGCCAGCAGCACAGTCGGGGTGATCCTGCTGCCGCTGATGCTCTTCCACCAGATCCAGCTGATGGTCTGCGCCGTTCTCGCCCAGCGCTACGCGCAGCGCCAGGACGCCAACCCCGCCTCCCTGGAGCGCGTCAACTGACGGCATACCCGGGCATGAAAAAGCCGGTGCAGATGCACCGGCTTTTTTCTTGCCGACGAAGCGATCAGGCGCCGACCGGCGTGCGCAGCGTGACGAACTCTTCCGCGGCCGTGGGATGAATGCCGATGGTTTCGTCGAACACCCGCTTGGTTGCCCCGGCTTTGAGCGCCACGGCGATGCCCTGCAGGATTTCCCCGGCGTCCGGCCCGACCATGTGACAGCCCAGGACCTTGTCGCTGTCGGCATCGACGATCAATTTCATCAGGGTCCGCTCCTGACTTTCGGTCAAGGTGAGCTTCATTGGCCGGAAGCGGCTTTCGAAGATTTTCACCTTGTGCCCGGCAGCCCGGGCTTCGTCCTCGGTGAGCCCGACCGTACCGATGTTCGGCAGGCTGAACACCGCGGTTGGGATCAGCTTGTAGTCCACCGGGCGGTACTCTTCCGGGCGGAACAGCTTGCGTGACAGCGCCATGCCTTCCGCCAGCGCCACCGGCGTCAGTTGAACGCGGCCGATCACATCGCCAATGGCATGGATCGACGGCTCGCTGGTGCCATACGCCTCGTCCACCTTGATGTAGCCCCGCGCATCCAGCTCGACCGAGACATTCTCCAGCCCCAGGTTGTCCAGCTGCGGGCGGCGGCCCGTGGCGTAGAACACGCAATCGGCCTCCAGCACGCGGCCGTCCTTCAGGGTGGCCGCCAGGGTGCCGTCGCCCTGCTTGTCGATGCGCACGATGTCGCTGTTGAACTGCAGGTTCAGGCCCTTTTTAGTCAGCTCGTCGCGCAGATGCTCACGCACGCTGCGGTCAAAGCCGCGCAGGAACAGCTCGTTGCGGTACAGCAGCGAGGTTTGTGCGCCCAGCCCGTGGAAGATGCCGGCGAATTCCACCGCAATGTATCCCCCGCCCACGACCAGCACGCGGCGCGGCAGGGACTCCAGGAAAAACGCCTCGTTGGAGGTGATCGCATGTTCCTTGCCGGGAATGTCCGGCACCTGCGGCCAGCCGCCGGTGGCAATGAGGATGTGCTTGGCGCGCAAGCGCTGCCCGTCCACTTCCACGGTATGCGCATCCTGCAGCTTGGCGTGGCCCTCCAGCAGGGTGACACCGCTGTTCACCAGCAGGTTGCGGTAGATGCCATTGAGGCGATGGATTTCGCGGTTCTTGTTGGCGATCAGGGTCGCCCAGTCGAAGCTCGCCTCGCCCAGGGACCAACCGAAGCCGGCGGCCTGCTCGAAGTCCTCGTGGAAGTGCGCTCCGTATACCAGCAGCTTCTTCGGCACGCATCCGACATTGACGCAGGTGCCGCCCAGGTAACGACTTTCCGCCACGGCCACCTTGGCGCCAAAGCCCGCGGCGAAGCGCGCGGCACGCACACCGCCGGAACCCGCACCGATGACGAACAGGTCAAAATCGAAAGACATCATGGTTCTCCGCTTGGATATGTCGGGCAGCATACCTCAAGGCGCCTGTCCTATCCTGCAATTGCCGGCCCCGAAGGAGGTAACGCCATGCGCCCGACCCTCACCCACCTGGCCCTGCATGTGCCCGACCTGGACGCCTGCGTAGCCTTCTACGAGCGCTTCTGCGGCATGCGGATCATCCACCAGCGCGACGGCAAGGGCTCGCGCATCGTCTGGATGGCGGAGCCGGGCAAGGAGCACAGCTTCATCTTCGTCATCATGCCCGGCGGCCAGGAACGCCACCTCGCCAGCGACGACTACAGCCACTTCGGCTTTGCCGTGGCCACGCATGATGAGGTCGACCGTATCGCCAGGGATGCCGAAGCCGCAGGCTGCCTGATCTGGGCGCCGCGGGAGGAACCCTACCCCGTCGGATACTACTGCGGCCTGCGCGACCCTGCGGGCAACTACGTCGAGTTCAGCTACGGCCAGCCGCTGGGGCCCGGCTCGGAAGCCATGCCGATCCCTCGCTCGCTGTAGGCCGGAAACGAAAAAGCCACCCGAAGGTGGCTTCTTTCAGGAACGGAAAGCTCGGGATTACCAAGCCTTGCCGGTCTTGTAGAGGTGCTCGTAGCAGAAGTTGGTCGCCTCGATGTAACCCTCGGCGCTACCGCAGTCGAAACGCTTGCCCTTGAACTTGTACGCCAGCACGCAACCGTCCTGGGCCTGTTTCATCAGGGCGTCGGTGATCTGGATCTCACCGCCCTTGCCCGGCTCGGTCTGCTCGATCAGGTCGAAGATGTCCGGGGTCAGGATGTAGCGGCCGATGATCGCCAGATTGGACGGCGCATCCTCGGGCTTCGGCTTCTCCACCATGGTGTTCACGCGATAGATGTCGTCACGGATCATCTCGCCGGCGATCACACCGTACTTGTTGGTTTCTTCCGGCGGCACTTCCTGAATCGCCACGATCGAGCAGCGGAACTGGTTGTACAGCTTGACCATCTGCTTGAGGACGCTGTCGCCTTCGAGGTTCAGGCACAGGTCGTCCGCCAGCACGACAGCGAACGGCTCATCGCCGATCAGCGGGCGGCCGGTCAGGATGGCGTGGCCCAGACCCTTCATTTCGATCTGGCGGGTGTAGGAGAAGGTGCACTCGTCGATCAGGCGACGAATACCGACCAGGTATTTTTCCTTGTCGGTGTTGCGAATCTGGTGCTCCAGCTCGTAGCTGATGTCGAAGTGGTCTTCGAGGGAGCGCTTGCCGCGACCGGTGACGATGCCGATTTCGCCGAGACCGGCTTCCAGCGCCTCTTCAACGGCGTACTGGATCAGCGGCTTGTTCACCACCGGCAGCATTTCCTTGGGCATGGCTTTGGTGGCCGGGAGGAAGCGGGTACCGTAGCCGGCGGCCGGGAACAGACATTTCTTGATCATGAGAGTCCTTCGAGAGGGACAGGGGTGCGAGTTGCGCGCAGTCTAATCAGGCTGCGCCCGCCTTACAATGCCCCGTATTGCAAGCTGCACGACTCGTGTGAAGACTTGCGAATCGGGTGGCACCGGCATCTGACCACCCAGGCGCAGATTTAGTTCGTGAAATTAATGGCAAAGCGTCAGCATCCTGCTCCATCGCCCGTCAACCGTGCGCTCGGCTGTCCTGAACCACCTCGCTGCCGGACAACCGCTGACGCACCACGCCCCAGATCGACAGCTCATCGCCCTCCTCAACCTTGAGCGTTGGAAAATCATCGCTCGCCGCCTGCAATGCGAACGTGCCATCGACGATGGCCAGACGACGGATCAGCGCTTCGCCATTGAGCGCCGCGACGACAATCTCACCGGGCGACGCCAGTTCGGAGCGATCCACCAGCAGCAGGTCGCTGTGATGAATGCCGGCCTTTGTCATCCCTTCGCCACAGGCGCGGATTATGTAGGTATGAACAGAGGCAGCGGTCGCCGCACCACCGCGACCCACCACGTCCCCGACTTCCAGAATGGCTTGCTGCATGGGCCTTCTCCGAATACTGTATATCCATACAGATAACAGATACTCGTCGGCCCGACAAGCCATTGAATGGAACCTCTTGAGAGAAATGCCGCTCAACCGAAAGGACAGCGCACCGATGACGGTGGACTACCCTTAGGGAGGGGTGAGGATATCGATATGAATCCAGGCACGTTCGTCACGCTCATGATTCTGGGCTGGGTCCTGCTGGCGCTGGTCACACTGTGGGCCATTCTGCGCGTACCCATGCGTCGAGCCCGACTGCAGAAGCCCAACGGCAAGGCCAAAACTACGTCTTCGCAACACCACCCGATCCCGCACTGAATATCGATCGTGCAAAATGCCACGAAGTTTTCCCACAGCCTTGCAAGCTGCATGGAAAGCGAGTCGGCATAAAAATATAAATTACTGATTTTAAAGGACTTTTTATTTTCTAGAGATTGGTATGCACCCTGCAAAGAAAGGGAAGGAACCGCCCATTCATTGCCGAGGACGACACCATGCCAATCGACCGCCTGCCTGCCGCCCAATATCTCTGCCAGGTCTTCTCCGATTTCGACGTGAGCTTCAGCGCTCGACCGGACGGCAATCTGATCATGACATTGAGCAAGGACGCGGGCGAACACGTTGCCTGCCGCGTCATCCGCCAGGAAGAACAACGCAACGAAGCCTTGCTGACCAGTCTGGTCAGCCGCATTCGTCGCGACCTGGCCACGGAATTCGGCCCGCTGCAGGAGCGCGACGCCGATCACTTCAAGGAGGAAGTGCCACTGCAGAACTTCTACGAGTCCGCCGGCCCGCGGCGCCAGCGCCGAATCGTCAAGGCCGGTGCGAAACTGCGCTCGATGGCGCAAATCAGCGCTTGAATTGCAGGAAATAAAAAACCCGGCCGAGGCCGGGTTTTTCATGTGTGATGCGCCCCCCAAGTCGGGACTTCAACGGTAATGACTCGGGGAGACTGGAAGTGGTGCCCGGAGCCGGACTCGAACCGGCACGCCCAAAGGGCGAGAGATTTTAAGTCTCCTGCGTCTACCGATTTCGCCATCCGGGCGGTAGCGCTTTGCAGCGTCGCCGGGCTCCTGGGAGCCCGGAAAGGGCTGGACTATATACAGCCCTCCTCCCCCTGCGCAAGTTGCTGGAACGCACAATCCCTGCAGTGGGCAGTTAAAGAAAAAGCCCTGTAAATCGAGGATTTACAGGGCTTTTTGTTGGAGGCTGAGGTCGGAATCGAACCGGCGTTCACGGATTTGCAATCCGGTGCATAACCACTCTGCTACTCAGCCATAACACGGATGACTCAAGGCGAATCATCAAAATCTGGAGCGGGAAACGAGACTCGAACTCGCGACCCCGACCTTGGCAAGGTCGTGCTCTACCAACTGAGCTATTCCCGCGTTGTCGTGTTGACGGGCGCCATTCTAACGCTTCAGAAATGCCTGTCAACTCCTTGATTCAAAAAAACTTATTTCTCTTTCGGGGTGGTATTCAGATGCGGCCACGCCGCCAGCAGGTAGTGCAGCATCGACCACAGGGTGAGCACGGCGGCAACGATCAGGAGCGCATAGCCCACCAGCACCCAGAAGGTCATCAGCGGCGGATTGGCCAGAAGAATCACCAGCGCCAGCATCTGCGCTGCCGTCTTCCACTTGCCCAGACTGGAAACCGCCACGTGCGCCCGCGCGCCGATTTCGGCCATCCACTCGCGCAACGCGGAAACGACGATCTCACGACCGATGATGATGGCCGCCGGCAGGGTCAGCCACAGGTTGGCGTGTTCCTCCACCAGCAGCACCAGCGCGGTGGCGACCATCAGCTTGTCCGCTACCGGGTCGAGGAAAGCACCGAAGGGCGTGCTCTGCCCCAGTCGCCGCGCCAGATAGCCATCCAGCCAGTCGGTGGCGGCGGCAAGGGCGAAGACGGCGCTGGCTGCCAGGTGGCTGGCCGGGAACGGGAGATAGAACAGCAGGATGAAGATCGGGATGAGCAGAACGCGAAGCAGTGTGAGCAGGTTCGGGATATTCATCGGGTCGGTGGTCTGCGAGTTGAGCCGGCATTCTACTCGCTGTGCAGCGCAGCATAAATCTGCTCTGCCAGCTTTTTGCTGATGCCGGGGGCCTTGGCAATTTCATCGATACTGGCTCTGGCCAGCTCCTGCAACCCGCCGAAGTGCTTGAGCAGGTCGCGGCGACGCTTGGGACCGACGCCAGCGACATCTTCCAATGTCGATGTGCGTCGCGCCTTGCCGCGCCGCGCACGGTGGCCGGTGATGGCAAAGCGGTGAGCCTCGTCGCGGATCTGCTGGATCAGGTGCAGCGCCGGCGAGTCGGCAGGTAGCGTGAATTCGTGTTCGGCGTCGTTGAGGTACAGTGTTTCCAGCCCGGGCTTGCGGGTGACGCCCTTGGCGACGCCCAGCAGCGTCAACCCCACGACCGCCAGTTCCTGGAGCACTTCCTGGGCCATTGCCAACTGCCCCTTGCCACCATCCACCAGCAGGATGTCAGGCATCTTGCCCTCGCCTTCCTTGAGACGGCTGAAGCGGCGCGTGAGCGCCTGGTGCATCGCGGCGTAGTCATCGCCGCCGGTGATGCCTTCGATATTGAAGCGCCGATAGTCGGACTTCAGCGCGCCTTCCGGGCCGAAGACCACGCAGGACGCCACCGTCGCCTCGCCGCTGGAGTGGCTGATGTCAAAGCATTCCAGACGCTGCGGCGGCTCGGGCAAGTCCAGCGCCTCGCCCAGCGCTTCGAAGCGCGCCGCCATGTGCTGGCGGTTGGCGAGCCGCGCGGCGAGCGCCTGTTCGGCATTGGTGACGGCCAGTTGCTGCCAGCGCGCCCGGGTGCCGCGGACTCGCGGAGTGATTTCCAGCTGCCGCCCGCGCGACTCCTCGATGGCGGATGCCAGGATCGGGAAATCTTCATGCACCGCGTTGACGATCAACTCGTTCGGCAGATCGCGCTCGTGATGGCTGAGGTAGTACTGCCCAAGGAAGGCCAGCAAGACGTCGCCCACCTCCTCTTCGATGGCCACCTGCGGGAAGAAATTCTTGCTGCCGAGCACTCGGCCGCCACGCACGCTGATCAGATGCACGCAGGCGCCGCCAGGCGTGACGATGGCCGCCACCACGTCGACGTTGCCGGTGCCGAACTCCATGCTCTGCTGATCCTGCACGCGTCGCAGAATCTGTACCTGGTCACGCAGTTCCGCCGCCTTCTCGAAGTCCAGGCGCATCGCCGCCTGCTCCATGCTGGTGGACAGCTCCTCGGCCAGCACATTGCTGCGCCCTTCGAGGAACATGATCGAGTGGCGCACGTCTTCGGCGTACTCCTCCTCGCTCACCAGCCCGACACAGGGCGCCTTGCACCGCTTGATCTGGTACTGCAGGCACGGCCGCGTGCGGTTGCGGTAGTAGCTGTCCTCGCATTGGCGCACGAAGAAGGCTTTCTGCAGCAGCGCCAGGCTTTCGCGAATGGCGCCGGCGCTGGGATAAGGCCCGAAATACCGCCCTTTCGCCCGCTTGGCGCCGCGGTGGATGGTCAGGCGTGGGAACGCGTCCTCGCTCGACAGGAAGACATACGGATACGACTTATCGTCGCGCAGCAGGATGTTGTACGGCGGCCGCCATTCCTTGATCAGCGTCTGCTCGAGCAGCAGCGCCTCGGTCTCGTTGGCGGTGATGGTGGTCTCGACCTGGGCGATCTTCGCCACTAGGGCGGCCGTCTTGGGCGCCAGGCCGGATTTGCGGAAATAACTGGAGAGCCGCTTCTTGAGGTCCTTCGCCTTGCCAACATACAGCAGCTTGGCCTCGGCGTCGAACATGCGATAAACGCCCGGCCGGCCGCTGCAGGTGGCCAGGAACGCCGCCGAATCGAACGGTTGCACCATGGTCAGTTGCTGGCGTCGACCATGCCGTGCCGGACAGCCAGCAACGCCAACTCGACGTCACTGGTGATCGAGAGCTTCTCGAAAATGCGGTAGCGGTAGGTGTTCACGGTCTTGGGCGACAGACACAGCTTGTCCGAGATGCTCTGCACCTTGTGGCAGTTGGCGATCATCAGCGCGATCTGGATTTCGCGCTCGGACAAGGTATCGAAGGGCGATGCGTTGCGTTCCGGTTCGAACGACTTCAAAGCGAGGTTCTGGGCGATCTGCGGGCTGATATAGCGCTGGCCGGCGAAGACCTGGCGAATCGCCTGGACCATCTCGTCCAGGGCGGCGCCCTTGGTGAGGTAGCCCGCCGCTCCCGCCTGCATCAGACGTGTCGGGAACGGATCTTCCTCGCACACCGTCACCACCACCACGCGTACGTCCGGCTGGCTGCGCAGCAACTTGCGAGTGGCTTCGAGGCCGCCGATGCCGGGCATCTTCACGTCCATCAGCACCACGTCAGGCTTGAGCTCGCGCGCCAGTTGCAATCCGCGCTCGCCGGAGTCGGCCTGCCCAACGACCTGCAGGCCGTCGATATCGGCCAGCATGCGGGTAATTCCGGTGCGCACCAGATCGTGATCATCGACCACCAGCACCTTAATCACGCAGCACCCCTTGAGCAGAATGGAATGGCGAGCCCCCGGAAAGAGACTCCAAACAATTGCCGAACCTTAACAGAAAGCGACTCTACGACCTAGCTTGGAAGCGCTTCGCCAAAATGCAAGCGCCAGAGAAATGTGGCGCGGGCGAGACAAATGCTGACAGATGCGTCAAAGCACCTCTAGGACGGCCGTTCCGACAGTTTCCCATGTCGAATGCGGGGACGACAAAAGAGAAGAAGGCGCTGACATCTGGGCGCTATCAATAGCTGCCAGTCTGCGCCGCCTCCGGAGTTACACGCCGCACCGGAATCATGGCGGCCCTTACCGCAGCCCAGAGCCGGGGAGCTCAGGCTTCGACGGCATCCAGCAGGGCCCAGGGCTTGTAGCCTGCGTTGCGCGCGGCCTTCTCCGCCTCCAGGATCGCCTCGGTGCGGCTCAGCGAGCGCGAGCGATGCTCGAAGCGAAATGCCGGGCCGGTCGCTCCCCTGACACTCAGAACGATCTGGTATCCGCGCATGGGGTTACTGGCTTCCCGAGTGGTTTTTTCTTTTTTCTGCGCAACGCCCAGCGCTTCGCGCATCTGCCGCTCGAGATCTTCGACTTGGTTCATTCAGAGTTTTCCGAGAAATGGGACTGGTAGTTTAACTGAGAGGAGCAATGCCCTACAGAATCTTCCCTGAGGTTTGATCGGCTTTTCTTACGTATTTCTACCGGGCATCCAGCAAATGGTTGCCCGCAGTAGCGGAACAGCAAGAACGGCACCCCGCGAAGTGCCTCGCCAGAAACGCGAAAGCCCCGCAGTGCGGGGCTTTCAACGTTGTAATAGTGGCGGAAGCGTAGAGATTCGAACTCTAGGACAGTTGCCCGTCGACGGTTTTCAAGACCGTTGCCTTAAACCACTCGGCCACGCTTCCACATGAGCGGGCGGCAATATTACCGGATCGCAACACACTGTCAAACTCTGATGATTCAGCCCGCTTTTGCCTCTGTTATCATGGGCATCACTACGGTCATGGATCCGTATCCCGCTTAACAGGAGTGTCTCGACATGCAAGAACGGCAATATCTCGACTCCACAGCCGTGGAGCAGAAAGAGGTCAGCGGCGTCCTGCGCAATACCTACGGCCTGCTGGCCCTGACCCTGGCCTTCAGCGGCCTGGTGGCCTACGCCTCGCAGCAACTGCGCCTGCCCTATCTGGGCCCCATCGTTACTCTGCTCGGCTTCTACGGCCTGTTCTTCCTCACCGTGAAGCTGCGCAACAGCGGCTGGGGCCTGGTCAGCACCTTCGCCCTCACCGGCTTCATGGGCTACACCCTCGGCCCGATCCTGAACATGTACCTGGGCATGGCCAATGGTGCGAGCGTGATCTCGTCGGCCTTCTTCATGACCGCCCTGGTGTTCTTCGGCCTGTCCGCCTACGTGCTGACGACCCGCAAGGACATGAGCTTCCTGTCCGGCTTCATCAGCGCGGGCTTCTTCGTGCTGCTGGGCGCCGTGCTGGTATCGCTGTTCTTCCAGATCAGCGGCCTGCAACTGGCCATAAGCGCCGGCTTCGTGCTGTTCTCCTCGGCGATGATCCTGTTCCAGACCAGCGCGATCATCCACGGTGGCGAGCGCAACTACATCATGGCGACCATCAGCCTGTACGTCTCGATCTACAACCTGTTCATCAGCCTGCTGCAGCTCTTCGGCATCATGGGCAGCGACGACTGATCCTTCGGCCCTGCGAAAAAGCCCGTCTCGACGGGCTTTTTTCATTTCCGACAGGGCAAAAAAGCCGTGTTGCCGTATCATTCCGCGAACTATCGTTGCAGTCAGTCACCGTATGAAATTCGTCATTGCCCTCTTCTCTGCGCCGCACTCGCCGGCCGCGCGACGCGCCCTTCGCTTCGCCGAGGCTGCGCTGGCTGGCGGCCACGAAATCACCCGGCTGTTCTTCTACCAGGACGGCGTGCACAGCGCCTCGGCGAACACGGTCGCCAGCCAGGACGAGTTGGATGTGGCCGCCGCCTGGACGCGC
Source organism: Pseudomonas sp. NY15437 (assembly GCF_048068435.1). Classification (NCBI taxonomy): domain Bacteria; kingdom Pseudomonadati; phylum Pseudomonadota; class Gammaproteobacteria; order Pseudomonadales; family Pseudomonadaceae; genus Pseudomonas; species Pseudomonas sp. NY15437. Next base: position 50,555 of record NZ_JBLUQC010000016.1, on the reverse strand, counting down.
TTCGTGGCCGATAACCATCTGGACGGCGTGGTCTGCATTGCCGCTGCGCTACGTCGCGGCGTGCTCAATGAGGAAGAAGCCAATCGCTACTCCCGCCCCGCCGCGAACCTGCGGGCTCCGTGGGAGCTTTCCGGCCTCGGTCAGCTGCATGAAGCGGCGCAACTGGCGGACCGCCTGGTCTGCTTCGGAGGCGATTGATGGCCAAGTCCTTGCTGATCATCAGCCGCCAGGCGCCCTGGGCCGGCCCCGCTGCGCGCGAAGCGCTGGACATCGCCCTGGCTGGCGGCGCGTTCGACCTGCCGATTTCCATGCTGTTCCTTGATGACGGCGTGTTCCAGCTCGCCCCTGGCCAGCGCCCGGCGACGCTGGAACAGAAGGACCTGCAGGCCAACCTGCAAGCATTGCCCCTGTTCGGCGTGGAGGCGCTCTACGCCAGCAGCCTTAGCCTGGCGGAGCGCGGGCTGGACAGCGCCAGCCTGACGCTGCCTGTCCAAGCACTGGACGATGCCGCACTCCGCGACCTGCTGCAAACCCACGACCAGGTGATCACGATCTGATGGCCACTCTCCACCTGCTCTCGCACTCCCCCTTCAACGACGGTCGTTTCGACAGTTGCTTGCGACTGCTGGGCGCTGATGATGGCATCCTGCTGACCGGGGATGCGGCGTACGCCCTGCAGCCAGGCAGCAAGCCCGCCCAGGCGTTGCTGGCGCTGCCTGCCGACCATGCACTGTACGCGCTGCATGAAGATTTGCAGGCGCGCGGCCTGGACAATCCGCCCGCACGGGTCGTCGCCCTGGATTACTCCGGCTTCGTCGAACTCTGCACACGCTTTGACAAGGTGAACGCCTGGCTATGAGTACGCTACTGGTCAATGGCCAAGCCCTGCCGCTGGACAAGGACGGTTATCTGGTCGACCTCGACGACTGGAGCGACGCCGCCGCCGAAGCCCTCGCTCATAACGAGGGCCTCCAGCTGACGCCCGATCACTGGGAAATCCTCCTGCTGCTGCGCGAGTTCTATGGCGAGTTCCAGCTTTCGCCGGCCAACCGCCCGCTGATCAAGTACGTGGCCCAGAAACTCGGCACGGAAAAAGGCAGCAGCCTGCACCTAAACCTCCTGTTCAAGGGCACACCGGCCAAGCTTGCCGCCAAGCTCGCCGGCCTGCCGAAGCCGACCAATTGCCTATGACCGCCGCTCCGCTCGTCCTGCAGACTCCCGCCGAACACCCCTTCGCCCAGTTCGTGCGCATCCTCGGCAAAGGCAAGCGCGGCGCCCGCGGCCTGACCCGCGAGGAGGCCCGCGAAGCACTGGGCATGATCCTGGACGACCAGGTCGAGGAATCCCAGTTGGGCGCCTTCCTCATGCTCCTGCGGCACAAGGAAGAAAGCGCCGAAGAGCTCGCGGGTTTCACCGAGGCCGTGCGCTCCCGCCTGCAGGCGCCGAAGATCGCCGTGGACCTCGACTGGCCCAGCTACGCCGGCAAGAAGCGCCACCTGCCCTGGTACCTGCTGGCGGCCAAATGCCTGGCCGGCAGCGGCACGCGCATTCTGCTGCACGGCGGTGGCGCGCATACCGCCGGCCGGATCTATAGCGAGCAACTTCTGGAACGGCTCGGTTTGCCGCTGTGCCGTGACTGGAGCGCCGTCAGTGCTGCACTGGACGCCACGGGGATCGCCTTCGCCCCGCTGGTGGACTGGATGCCGCGCCTGCAGCGCATGATCGACCTGCGCAACACCCTGGGCCTGCGCTCCCCCATGCATTCGGCCGTGCGCCTGCTCAACCCGCTGGGCGCCACCTGCGTCCTGCAGAGCATCTTCCATCCCGGCTATCAGGAAGTGCACCGCGAGGGCAGCCGCCTGCTCGGCGACTACGCCATCGTCATCAAGGGCGAAGGCGGCGAGATCGAGATGAACCCCGACGCCACCTCGCACCTCTACGGCTGCCAGGGCGGTGAAGCCTGGGACGAAGAGTGGCCGGCGCTGTCGCCGCTGCGCCACGTCAAGCCGGAAACCCTGGACCCGGCCCACTTGGTCACCTTCTGGCGCGGCGAAACCGAGGACGCCTACGGCGAACTGGCCGTCCGCGCGACGATGGCATTGGCTCTGCGCGCCCTGGGCTTGCCGCGCGACGAAGCCTTCGCGGAAGCGGATAGACGCTGGGCCGCGCGCGACAGATCGATTTAATCGATATCTGGAATCCTGTTTTTGCGCTAAACAATCGAGCCACAGTCGATAGACTGGTCCCATCTCCCCACTTTCTGGAGAAGCAGATGGGACAATTGATCGATGGCCGCTGGCAGGACCAGTGGTATGACACCAGCAAGGACGGCCGCTTCCAGCGCGAAAACGCTCAGCGCCGCAATTGGGTTACTGCCGACGGCCAGCCCGGCCCCACCGGCGAAGGTGGCTTTCGCGCCGAAGCCGGTCGCTATCACCTCTATGTTTCCCTGGCCTGCCCGTGGGCGCACCGCACGCTGATCTATCGCCAGCTCAAGGGCCTGGAGTCGCTGATCGACGTCTCGGTGGTCAGTTGGCTGATGCTGGAAAACGGCTGGACGTTCGACAAGACGCTCGGCTCCACGGGCGACAAGCTGGACGGCCTGGACTTCCTCCATCAGCGCTACACCAGGGACGACGCGCACTACACCGGCCGCGTGACCGTGCCGGTGCTGTGGGACAAGCACGAGCAGCGGATCGTCAGCAACGAGTCGGCGGAGATCATCCGCATGTTCAACAGCGCCTTCGACGGGATCACCGGCAACACGCTGGATCTCTACCCTGAGCCCCTGCGCGCGCAGATCGACGCGCTGAACGAACGTATCTACCCGGCCGTGAACAATGGTGTGTACCGCGCGGGCTTCGCCACGACGCAGGACGCCTATGAAGAAGCATTCAAGACGCTGTTCAACGAACTGGACTGGCTGGAAGAGCGCCTGGGTACGCAGCGCTACCTCGCCGGCGAATACCTGACCGAGGCGGATGTTCGCCTGTTCACCACCCTGATTCGCTTCGATGCGGTCTACCACGGCCACTTCAAGTGCAACCTGCGGCGCCTGGCGGATTACCCGAACCTGTCCGGCTGGCTGCGCGAGCTGTATCAGTTGGAGGGTGTCGCCGGAACCGTGGATTTCCAGCACATCAAGCATCACTACTACGGCAGCCACCGGACCATCAACCCGACCGGCATCGTGCCGCTCGGCCCGCAGCAGGACTTCACCGGCCCGCACGGGCGGGGGCATCTGCCAGGCAAGGGGATTGCGCGCCGAGGCTGACCCACGGCGCCGCCTTTGTAGGAGCGGGCCATGCCTGCGATTCGCGGACAAAGTCCGCTACTACCTGGAAACTCCTTCGCTGGCCCCAGCCCTCTCCCCCCGCCCTCTCCCTGAAGGGAGAGGGAGCCATCCGAGCCGGCTGACGCTACAGTTTCATCCTGCACCATACGGTCCCCTCTCCCTTCAGGGAGAGGGTTAGGGTGAGGGAAACGGACTTTCAGAAGAAGACAGTGCCCTGCAGGAGCCCTACAGCACCTGTAGGAGCGAGCTTGCTCGCGAAGCTCAGGGCAATTTCACGGCTTCAAGCGGTTCGCGAGCAAGCTCGCTCCTACAACGAACCGGTCAGATCGGCTTTTCGATGCCGTCGTAGACCTTCTGCAGCGCATCCAGGCGCTCCTGGTAGCGCTGCTTGAGACACGCCTTGTTGGCACCACAGGCGCGGCGCTGCTCCAGCCACGCGAGCTGGGAGTCGCCCAGGTTGCCACGCATGCCCATCGCGAACAGGCCGCGCAGCAGGCGGTAGGTGGTGGCCACCTGCACGTCCAGCTCGGACAACTGGCGATCCGCGCAGATGGCTTTCTCGTCGGCCTGTCGGGCCTTCTTGCAGTCGAAACTGGCCGCCGAGGCAGCCATGGCGAAGCAACCCAGGGCGCACGCGGCGCCGAGGATTGCCGCCCGCAGCGGTTTCACGGCTGCCCCTCGAACCAGGCGAGTTTTTCGCGCAGCTGCACCACTTCCCCGACGATCACCAGGGTGGGCGCATGGACCTCATGCTCGGCCACCAGCGTCGGCAGGTTCCCCAACGTGCCAGTGAAGACCCGTTGGTGGACCGTGGTGCCTTGCTGGATGAGCGCGGCCGGGGTGTCTGCCGAGCGGCCATGGCGCACCAGTTGCTCGCAGATGACCGGCAAGCCGACCAGCCCCATGTAGAACACCAGGGTTTGTCCCGGAGCAACCAGGTCATTCCAGGGCAGGTCAGTGCTGCCGTCCTTCAGGTGACCGGTCACGAAACGCACGGACTGCGCATAATCGCGGTGGGTCAGCGGGATACCGGCGTAGGCCGCGCAGCCGCTGGCGGCGGTAATGCCGGGCACGACCTGGAACGGGATGCCATTGGCCGCCAGTTCGTCGATCTCCTCGCCGCCTCGGCCGAAGATGAAGGGATCGCCGCCCTTCAGGCGCAATACACGCTTGCCCTGCTGGGCCAGTTCCACCAGCTTGCGATTGATCTCATCCTGCGGCACGGCGTGGTCCGCACGGCGCTTGCCGACGTAGAGGCGGTCGGCGTCGCGGCGGCACAGCTCGAGGATGGCCGGTGCGACGAGACGGTCGTAAAGCACCACATCGGCCTGCTGCATCAGGCGCAGCGCGCGGAAGGTCAACAGATCGGGATCGCCGGGGCCGGCGCCCACCAGATAGACCTCGCCACGGGATTCGGCCTGCGGCGCTTCCAGCTTTTCCGCCAGCAGGCGCTCGGCTTCGCTGGGCTGGCCGGCCAGCAGGCGCTCGGCGACCGGGCCCTGGAACACGTCTTCCCAGAACTGGCGGCGCTGCTGCAGGTCCGGCAGGCGCTGCTTCACGCGCTCGCGGAAGCGGCTGGCGAGGCCCGCCAGCTGGCCGTAAGTGGCGGGAATCCAGGTTTCCAGCTTGGCACGCAGCAGTCGCGCCAGCACCGGCGCATCGCCACCGCTGGAGACCGCCACCACAAGCGGCGAACGATCGACGATGGCCGGGAAGATCACGCTGCACAGTGCCGGCGCATCGACCACGTTGACCGGCACGCCACGGGCGTGGGCGTCGCGGGAGACCTGGGCGTTGAGCGGCTCGTCATCTGTCGCGGCGATGACCAGCACACAATCCTGCAGGTCCCCCTGGGCGTAGGGGCGCTGGAGCAGTTCGCCCGCGCCCTCCTCGACCAGCTCGCGCAGCTCCGCATGCACCTCCGGAGCCACGACGCGCAGCACTGCGCCGGCATCGCTCAGCAGGCGCGCCTTGCGCAGTGCGACATCACCGCCGCCGACCAGTAGCGCGCGACGTCCGCGCAGGATGTGGAACAGCGGCAGGAAGTCCATCTCAGCCGATGACCTCGATGCCCGCCATGTAAGGCTTGAGCACCTCCGGCACGCGGATCGAGCCGTCGGCCTGCTGGTAGTTCTCCAGCACGGCGACCAGGGTACGGCCTACGGCCAGGCCCGAGCCGTTGAGGGTGTGCACCAGCTCCGGCTTGCCGGTTTCCGGGTTGCGGTAGCGCGCCTGCATGCGGCGGGCCTGGAAGTCGCCGCAGTTGGAGCAGGAGGAAATCTCGCGGTACTTGTCCTGGCTCGGCACCCAGACTTCCAGGTCGTAGGTCTTGGCGGCGCCGAAGCCCATGTCGCCAGTGCACAGCGCCAGGGCGCGGTACGGCAGCTCCAGGGCCTGGAGGACCTTCTCGGCGTTGCCGACGAGGCTTTCCAGGGCTTCCCAGGATTTCGATGGCTCGACGATCTGCACCATCTCGACCTTGTCGAACTGGTGCTGGCGGATCATGCCGCGGGTATCGCGGCCCGACGCACCGGCTTCGCTGCGGAAGCACGGGGTGTGGGCGACGAACTTCAGCGGCAGTTCCTTCGCGTCGAGAATCTGCCCGGCGACGATGTTGGTCAGCGAGACTTCAGCAGTCGGGATCAGGTACAGGTCCGCTTCGTCTTCGCGCTGGATCTTGAACAGGTCTTCCTCGAACTTCGGCAGCTGGCCGGTGCCTTGCAGCGCCGGAGCCTGCACCAGATACGGGGTGTAGGCCTCTTCGTAGCCGTGCTCGCGGGTGTGCAGGTCGATCATGAACTGCGCCAGGGCGCGGTGCAGGCGGGCGATCGGGCCGCGCATCAGGGCGAAACGGGCGCCGGACAGGCGGGCGGCGGTCTCGAAGTCCAGCCAGCCGTGTTTTTCGCCCAGGGCGACATGGTCCTTGATCTCGAAATCGAAGGTGCGCGGCGTGCCCCAGCGACGGACTTCGACGTTGTCGTCTTCATCGGCGCCCACCGGCACGGACTCGTGCGGCAGGTTGGGGATGTTCAGCAGCAGGCTGTCCAGCTCGGCCTGGATGGCGTCCAGCTTGCGCTTGCCGGCATCCAGTTCTTCGGCCATGCGGTTGACCTCGGCCTTCAGCGGCGCGACGTCCTCACCGTTCTTCATGGCCTGACCGATGGCCTTGGAGCGCGAATTGCGCTCGGCCTGCAGGGTCTCGGTGCGGGTCTGCACGGCCTTGCGCTGGCTCTCCAGCGCTTCGATGCGCGCCACGTCCAGGGTGAAGCCACGGGTGGCCAGGCGTTCGGCCACTTCCTGCGGCTGGGTACGAACCAGTTTGGAATCGAGCATGGTGTCTTCTCGTGTCGAGTGTCAGGCGGCGCTCGCGGGCGCCACTTCAGGATTTTCTGCGACGGCGGGAACTGGCCTTGTCGAGGCTGGCCAAGTGGCGCAGCTTTTCGCCGATCTTCAGTTCAAGCCCGCGCGGCACGGGTTGGTAATACTGGCGCGGTTCCATGGACTCGGGGAAGTAGTCTTCCCCGGCCGCGTAGGCATCCGGCTCATCATGGGCATAGCGGTACTCGTCGCCATAACCCAGGTTCTTCATCAGCTTGGTCGGTGCGTTGCGCAGATGCAGCGGCACTTCCAGCGAACCGCTCTCCGCCACGTCACGACGCGCCGTGTTGTAAGCGTTGTAGACGGCATTGCTCTTGGGCGCACAGGCCAGATAGACGATAGCCTGCGCAATCGCCAGCTCGCCTTCGGGGCTGCCGAGGCGCTCCTGCACATCCCAGGCGTGCAGGCACAAGGTCAGGGCGCGCGGGTCGGCGTTGCCGATGTCCTCGCTGGCCATGCGTACCACGCGACGGGCGATATAGAGCGGGTCGCAGCCGCCATCGAGCATGCGCGCATACCAGTAAAGCGCGCCATCCGGGCTGGAGCCGCGCACCGATTTGTGCAGCGCACTGATCTGGTCGTAGAAGGCTTCGCCACCCTTGTCGAAGCGCCGGCGCGAATCGCCCAACAGGTTCTGCAGCAGTTCGGCGCTGATCTCGCCGTTGTCCTCGGCGAGGTCGGAGGCGTTCTCCAGCAGGTTGAGCAGGCGCCGGCCATCGCCGTCGGCGGCAGCCATGAGAATCGCGAAGCTGTCGTCGGGCAGGCTCAGGTTGCGCTTGCCCAGGCCCTTCTCTTCGGTCAACGCACGCTCCACCAGCCGGCGCAGAGCCGCTTCGTCCAGGCTTTTCAGCACGTAGACGCGGGCACGGGAAAGCAGTGCATTGTTCAGCTCGAAGGACGGGTTCTCGGTGGTCGCACCGATGAAGATCAGCGTGCCGTCTTCCACGTAGGGCAGGAAGGCATCCTGCTGACTCTTGTTGAAGCGGTGCACCTCGTCGACGAAGAGGATGGTGCGGCGGCCGTACTGCGCGGCGTGCTGCTTGGCCACTTCCACCGACTGGCGGATTTCCTTCACGCCCGAGAGCACCGCCGAGATGGTCTCGAAATGCGCGTCGGTGACCTGGGCCAGGAGCTTGGCCAGGGTGGTCTTGCCGACCCCGGGCGGCCCCCAGAAGATCATCGAGTGCAGCGCGCCCTGTTCCAGCGCCTCGCGCAGCGGCTTGCCGCGGGCGAGCAGGTGCTCCTGACCGACGTACTCGTCCAGGCTGGTCGCGCGCAGGCGCGCGGCCAGGGGCTGGGAAACGGGGGCGGAGCGGAACAGATCCACGGTCTTACCTATTTACTCGAAACGGGTTACTCGGCGCGAACAGGGCGCGCCGGTCACTCCTGGATGACGTCGACGCCCTTGGGCACTTCGAAGACGAACTGCTTGGCGTCTATCGCCTCGTTCATCTTCACGTCGAAGAACAGGATGTTGGTGCGCTGGCCGACGCTGTCGATCAGCTGCATGTCGTTCACCACGCCGCTGCGGAAGGAAATCCGCAGGCTGTCGAACAGGGTGTCCTTGGACTTCGGCTTGAGGGTGAAGTCGACCACGTTGCCGCCGTCTTTGGCGGTGATGTCGAAGCTTTGGCCGATCTTCGACACATCGCCGGAGAGCAGCAGGGCCGGCGTCTGGGTCAGGCGCTGGTCGAGCTTCTGGATGGTCACCTGCTCCAGGTCCGGGTCGTACAGCCAGATCTTCTCGCCATTGGAGATGAGCAGTTGCTCGTTCGGCGCATCGGTGTGCCAACGGAACAGACCCGGCCGCTTGAGGCCCAGGGTGCCGGCGGTTTCCTGCAGGCGGGTGCCGCTGCCATCCAGGGTCAGCTGGGAGAAGCGCGCGGTCATGGTCTGGGCCTTGGTGAGCATCCCGCTCAGGCGCTGCGCAGCAGCTTCGTCGGCATGGGCCTGGACGCCGGCGACAGCCAGCGCAGCAACGAACAACAGGCGGATCAGACGCATCGAAATCCTCGAAATCGAATCAATCACGGATCGGGGCCGGCGCGATCACTTCGCGCGAGCCATTGGTATTCATCGGGGTGACCACACCGGCCATTTCCATGGCCTCGATCATCCGCGCGGCGCGGTTATAGCCGATCTTCAGCTTGCGCTGCACGGCGGAAATCGACGCCCGGCGGCTTTCGGTCACGAAGCGTACGGCTTCGTCATACAGCGGGTCGTCCTCGCTGCCCTCGCCACCTTCGCCGCCACCGCCACCTTCGAACGAACCGCCACCGCCTTCTTCGGCGCCGGCGAGGATGTCCTCGATGTAGTTCGGCGCGCCACGCAGCTTCCAGGCTTCGACGACGCGGTGCACTTCGTCGTCGGAGACGAAGGCGCCATGCACGCGGATCGGCAGGCCAGTGCCCGGCGGCAGGTAGAGCATGTCGCCGTGGCCGAGCAACTGTTCGGCGCCGCCCTGGTCGAGGATGGTGCGCGAGTCGATCTTGCTGGAGACCTGGAAAGCGATACGGGTCGGAATGTTCGCCTTGATCAGGCCGGTGATCACGTCAACCGACGGACGCTGGGTCGCCAGGATCAGGTGGATACCAGCGGCCCGCGCCTTCTGGGCGATACGGGCGATCAGCTCTTCCACCTTCTTGCCGACGATCATCATCATGTCGGCGAACTCATCCACCACCACCACGATGGTCGGCAGGGTCTGCAGCAACGGCGCTTCGTCTTCCATGCTTTCGCGGCGGTACAGCGGGTCGGTCAGCGGCGTGCCGGCCTCCTCCGCGTCCTTCACCTTGCGGTTGAAGCCGGCGAGGTTACGCACGCCCATGGCCGCCATCAGTTTGTAGCGCCGCTCCATCTCGGCGACGCTCCAGCGCAGCGCGTTGGCGGCCTCCTTCATGTCGGTGACCACCGGGCAGAGCAGGTGCGGAATGCCCTCGTAGATCGACAGCTCCAGCATCTTCGGGTCGATCATGATCAGCCGCGCCTCTTCCGGCGTGGACTTGAACAGGATCGACAGCAGCATGGCGTTCACGCCCACAGACTTACCCGAACCGGTAGTACCGGCCACCAGCAGGTGCGGCATCTTCGCCAGGTCGGTGATGATCGGGTTGCCGCCGATGTCGTGGCCCAGGGCCAGCGGCACGGTGGACTTGTGCTCGTCGTATTCGGGGGTCATCAGCACTTCGGAGAAGCGCACCATCTGCCGGTCTTCGTTGGGAATCTCGATGCCGACGGTGGTCTTGCCGGGGATGACTTCCACCACGCGCACGCTGATGACCGCCAGCGAGCGCGCCAGGTCCTTGGCCAGGTTGGAAATGCGGCTGACCTTCACGCCAGCGGCCGGCTGGATTTCGAAACGGGTGATCACCGGGCCCGGATGCACGGACTCGACGATAACTTCGACGCCGAACTCCTTGAGCTTGATTTCCAGCAGGCGCGACATGGCCTCCAGGGACTCGGGCGAGTAGCTCTGTTTCTTTTCGGCGGCCGGGTCGAGGATCGACAGCGGCGGCAGGGTACCTTCCACGGCGGTATCGACGAACAGCGGCGCCTGCTTTTCCTTCAGCACGCGCTTGCTCGGCTCGACCGGTTTGGAGGGCGGCGGCGGGACGTCGATCTTTGGCGCCACGCGCTTCTCGCGCTCCTGCACGCTCTTGACCAGCGCTTCCTCGCGCTCGATCAGGCGCTCCTTGACCTTGGCCTGCTCGCGGCGGTCGGCCACGATGGGCGCGGCGACTTCGGCCACGCGCTCGTCGACTTCGCGAAGCTGAGCGACCAGTTGCTTGTGCTCGCTACGGGCGCTCCACCAGCGATTGGTGGCGTTGTGGATCAGCTCGAAGAGGTCGAGGGTGATCTTGCCGGTGACGTCCATCACCTTGAACCAGGACAGATCGGCGAACACCGTCATGCCGAACAGGAACAGCGCCAGGAACAGCAGCGTACTGCCCTGCACGTTCAGCGCGTTGATACCCAGCTGGCCGAGGCTTTCGCCCAGGGCACCGCCGGCCGTGGCCGGCATATGGGCACCGCTGGTATGGAAGTGGATGTAGGCCAGCGCAGAGCCCGACAGCACCAGGAACACCAGGCCGATCAGCCGCCAGGAGAACAGCCAGCCGCTCCACTCCCACGGCAGGTGGCGCTTGCGGAAGACCTGATAGGTCTTCACCGCCAGCAGCAGCGGGAACAGGTAGGCGAAATAGCCCAGCACCATGAACAGGATGTCGGCGCTGAGCGCGCCCAGGCGGCCAGCCGCGTTCTGCACCTGCTCGACGTGACTGGAGTGGCTCCAGCCCGGATCGGAGGAATCGTAGGTGAGCAGTGCCATCCACAGGTACAGGCAGAGCGCGCCGAGCGCGATCAGAGCCCCTTCCTTCAGACGGTAATGCAGTTGCTGGCGCCAGGCGGCGGCATGGCTTGCTGTGGTGTCCTTCAAAACGCTTCTATTCCTGCGCTATACGCGCGTCCGAGAGTCGTTGGGCCGCGAAACGGGCCTATTGTACGGCTTTGGCCGGCCGATGCCAGCGAACCCGGGTGTGCCTGACTGCGCTTTTGCCGGCTTTCCGGGGTTCGGTGTAGCATAGCCCAACACCGCTTTGCGGCTGCTCAATTGGAGCATGCATTCTCTTACGTGACAAAGGCTTATGGAGTCTTTTTATGAGTGAAGTCAAGCATTCGCGCCTGATCATCCTGGGCTCCGGCCCCGCGGGTTACACCGCGGCCGTGTACGCCGCGCGCGCCAACCTCAAGCCTGTTGTCATCACCGGCATCCAGCCCGGCGGCCAGCTGACCACCACCACCGAGGTCGACAACTGGCCCGGCGACGTCGAGGGTCTGACCGGCCCCGCCCTGATGCAGCGCATGGAGCAGCACGCCAAGCGTTTCGATACCGAGATCGTCTACGACCACATCCATACCGCGGAGTTGCAGCAGAAGCCCTTCACCCTCAAGGGTGACAGCGGCACCTACACCTGCGACGCGCTGATCATCGCCACCGGCGCCTCGGCCCAGTACCTGGGCATGTCTTCGGAAGAGGCGTTCATGGGCAAGGGCGTTTCCGCCTGTGCCACCTGCGACGGCTTCTTCTACCGCAACCAGGTGGTCTGCGTGGTCGGCGGCGGCAACACCGCCGTGGAAGAGGCGCTGTACCTGTCCAACATCGCCAAGGAAGTCCACCTGATCCACCGCCGCGACAAGCTGCGTTCGGAGAAGATCCTCCAGGACAAGCTGTTCGAGAAAGCCAGGAACGGCAATGTGCGCCTGCACTGGAACACCACCCTGGACGAGGTGCTGGGCGATAACATGGGCGTCGTCGGCGTTCGCCTGAAAGACGTCGACAGCGGCGAAACCCGCCAGCTGGACCTGGCCGGCGTGTTCATCGCCATCGGCCACAAGCCCAATACCGACCTGTTCAAGGGCCAGCTGGAAATGCGTGACGGCTACCTTAAGGTCAAGGGCGGCGCCGAAGGCAATGCGACCCTGACCAGCATCGATGGCGTCTTCGCCGCCGGCGACGTGGCCGACCACGTCTACCGCCAGGCGATCACCTCCGCTGGCGCCGGCTGCATGGCCGCGCTGGACGCCGAAAAGTTCCTCGACGACAACTGATCGGCGCCAGGGGAGGCTCGCCCTCCCCTCCTCCCTATGCTCAAGTGGCTTTCCCGCAGCAATTTCGACTTTCCGCCCCTCGACAAGGCCCTGCATGAGCCCAACGGTCTGCTCGCGGCCGGCGGGGACCTGAACCCGCAACGCCTGATCCAGGCCTACCGCCACGGGTGCTTCCCCTGGTACCAGGACGGCCAGCCGATCCTCTGGTGGTCACCCGACCCGCGTACGGTGCTTTTCCCGGAGGAACTGCACGTTTCCCGCAGTCTCGCCAAGTTCATTCGACAGCAGCAGTACCAGATCACCATCGACCAGGCGTTCGAGCAGGTCATCCAGGGTTGCGCCGGCCCGCGCGATTACGCGGACGGCACCTGGATCACCACGCCGATGCAGGAGGCCTATTGCCAGTTGCACCGCCTGGGAGTCGCCCACTCGGCGGAAGCGTGGCAGGGCGATGAACTGGTCGGCGGGCTGTACGGCCTGGCCATCGGTCGGTTGTTCTTCGGCGAATCGATGTTCAGCCGCGCCGACAATGCCTCCAAGGTCGCCTTCGTCACGCTGGTGCAGCGCCTGAAAGCGGCCGGCTTCGTGCTGATCGACTGCCAGATGCCGACCCAGCACCTGCACAGCTTCGGCGCCCGGGCCATTTCCCGCGGCGAATTCGCTCGCTACCTGCGCCGTCATCTCGACGAAACACCGACGCAGGACTGGACTTCGCGAGCGGACCTGCTCAGCCTGTCTTAAACTTGCCTGAGGGACCTCGCAGGGGTTGAAGATGACCGAGCTCGCCCGCCTGAAGTTTTACGCCACACAACCGCATCCATGCAGCTATCTGCCCGAAGAGCAGGCCACCACCCTGTTCCTCGATCCCAGCCAGCCCATGGACGCGCAGTTGTATGCCTCGCTGTCCGAGGTCGGTTTCCGGCGCAGCGGCGAACACCTCTACCGGCCGCACTGCCAGCACTGCACTGCCTGCATCCCGGCGCGCATCCCGGCCGCCGGCTTCCAGCCCAGCCGCCAGCAGAAGCGCATCATCAAGCGCAACGCCGACCTGGAAGTCGTCCGCAAGCGCCCGGCCTTCACCGAGGAGTACTACGCCCTCTACATGCGCTACATCGAGCAGCGGCATGCCGACGGTGACATGTACCCGCCCAGCCGCGACCAGTTCGCCACCTTCCTGGTGCGCGACCTGCCCTTCAGCTGCTTCTTCGAATTCCGCCTGCAAGGCAGGCTGCTCGCCGTCGCCGTGACCGACGTCCTGCCCAACGGCCTTTCCGCCGTCTATACCTTCTACGATCCGGACGAAGAGCGCCGCAGCCTCGGGCGTTTCGCCATTCTCTGGCAAATCGGCGAGACCGAAAGACTGGGCCTGCACGCGGTTTACCTGGGCTACTGGATCAAGAACTGCCGAAAGATGAACTACAAGACCCAGTACCGTCCGATTGAGCTTTTCGTCAATCAGCGCTGGGTGGCGTTGAACTGAGACGAAAACAGCCATTGGCGTTATGGGGTGATTTCAGGCACAATGTGTGCCTTTTTTAATGCCCTGAAACTTCAGGCAACCATAGATACCGAGGGTTCTACTGCATGTCGAAAGAAGACAGCTTCGAAATGGAAGGCACTGTCGTCGACACCCTGCCCAACACCATGTTCCGCGTGGAGTTGGAGAACGGGCACGTCGTTACCGCGCACATCTCCGGGAAGATGCGCAAGAATTACATCCGCATCCTGACTGGCGACAAAGTTCGCGTTGAACTGACGCCCTACGACCTGTCCAAGGGTCGTATTACCTACCGCGCTCGCTGATAGACGGTAGGTGCCGGCAAATCCGGCACACAGAAAAACGCCCGGCATTGCCGGGCGTTTTCGTTTGGAACGCCCGACTGGCGTCAGGCAGGCTCTGCGGCGATCACTTCGAACTCGAAGGCCAGCTCGCCATCTTTCAGGTCCACATGGGCCACACCGCCGTGCTCGGCCAGCTCCCCGAACAGGATCTCCTCGGCCAGCGGCCGCTTGATCTTGTCCTGAATCAGCCGCGCCATGGGGCGAGCGCCCATCTGCGGATCGTAACCCTTGTCCGCCAGCCAACCGCGGGCGGCGTCGCTGACCTCGATCTGCACGTGCTTGTCCTCCAGCTGCGCCTGCAGCTCGGTGAGGAACTTGTCGACGATGCTCTTGATGGTCTCGTGACTCAGGCGGCCGAACTGGATGATGGTATCCAGGCGGTTGCGGAACTCCGGGGTGAAGCTCTTCTTGATCACTTCCATGGCATCGGTGGAGTGGTCCTGCTGCGTGAAGCCGATGGAGGCCCGCGCCGCGGTTTCCGCGCCAGCGTTGGTGGTCATGATCAGGATGACGTTGCGGAAGTCCGCCTTGCGCCCGTTGTTATCGGTCAGGGTGCCGTGGTCCATCACCTGCAGCAGCAGGTTGAAGACTTCCGGGTGCGCCTTCTCGATCTCATCCAGCAGCAGCACGCAGTGCGGCGTCTTGGTAATGGCCTCGGTGAGCAGGCCGCCCTGGTCGAAACCGACATAGCCCGGAGGCGCGCCGATCAGACGGGACACGGTATGCCGCTCCATGTACTCGGACATGTCGAAGCGCACCAGCTCCACGCCCAGCGCCTTGGCCAACTGCCGCGCCACCTCGGTCTTGCCCACCCCGGTCGGGCCGGAGAATAGGAAGGAACCCACGGGCTTGTCCGGCGACTTCAGGCCGGCGCGTGACAGCTTGATGGCGGTGGACAGCGACTCGATGGCCGCCGCCTGGCCGAACACGGTCAGCTTCAGGTCGCGTTCCAGGTTACGCAGCAGCTCCTTGTCGGAGCTGGAGACGTGCTTGGGCGGAATCCGCGCGATCTTCGCGACGATGTCCTCGACCTGCGGCACTTCGATGCGCTTCACGCGCTTCTCTTCCGGCTGCAGGCGCTGGTAGGCACCCGCCTCGTCGATGACGTCGATGGCCTTGTCCGGCATGTGCCGGTCGTTGATGTAGCGGGCGGCCAGCTCGGCGGCGGCGCGCAGCGCTTCATCGCTGTACTCGATGTGGTGGTGCTGCTCGAAGCGCGGCTTCAGGCCCTTCAGGATGCCGAAGGTGTCCTCGACGGACGGCTCGGTGACGTCGACCTTCTGGAAGCGACGAGCCAGGGCGCGATCCTTCTCGAAGATGCCGCGGAATTCCTGGAAGGTGGTCGAACCGATGCAGCGGATCTCACCGGACGACAGCAGCGGCTTGAGCAGGTTGGACGCATCCATCACCCCGCCCGATGCCGCGCCGGCGCCGATGATGGTGTGGATTTCGTCGATGAACAGCACGGCATGCGGCCGTTTGCGCAGCTCGTTGAGCAGCGCCTTGAAGCGCTTCTCGAAGTCGCCGCGGTACTTGGTGCCCGCCAGCAGCGCGCCCAGATCCAGGGAGTAGACGACGCTGTCGGACAACAGATCCGGCACCTGGCCGTCGACGATGCGCTTGGCCAGGCCTTCGGCGATGGCGGTCTTGCCCACGCCAGCCTCCCCCACCAGCAGCGGGTTGTTCTTGCGCCGACGGGCGAGGATCTGCGCGACACGCTCGACTTCCGACTCACGGCCGACGAGCGGGTCGATACGCCCCTGGCGCGCCAGGTCGTTCAGGTTGCTGGCATAGGCATCCAGCGGATGACTGGAGGTGGATGACTCGCCGCCCTCCTCGTCCTGCATCTCCTGCTCGCTGTCCGGGTGCTCGGCATGGCCGGGCACCTTGGAGATGCCGTGGGCGATGTAGTTGACCACGTCGATGCGGGCGACGCTCTGCTGCTTGAGCAGGAACACCGCCTGGCTCTCCTGCTCGCTGAAGATGGCGACCAGCACATTGGCGCCGGTGACTTCACGCTTGCCGGAACTCTGCACGTGGAATACGGCACGCTGCAGGACACGCTGGAAGCCCAGGGTCGGCTGGGTTTCGCGATCCTCGTCGTGCTGGGGGATCAGCGGCGTCGTGGAATCGATGAACTCCTGCAGGTCTCGCCGCAGCTTGTCCAGATTCGCACCGCACGCCTTCAGAACCGTCGCGGCAGCCTCGTTATCCAGAAGCGCCAACAGCAAGTGCTCAACGGTCATGAACTCATGCCGCTTCGCCCGCGCCTCCTTGAAGGCGAGATTGAGGGTGACTTCGAGCTCTCGATTCAACATGACTTCACCTCGCTCCCAAACATCCGCATCAACCTTCTATCTCAATTTCGCACAACAGTGGATGTTGGCTCTCCCTCGCATATTGATTGACCTGCATGGCTTTGGTTTCCGCGACATCGCGGGTAAAGGTCCCGCAGTTCGCCTTGCCCTGGGTATGCACAGTCAACATGACCTTGGTTGCCTGCTCGCGGTTCATGTTGAAGTACAGCTCCAGCACCTCAACCACGAAATCCATCGGGGTGTAATCATCGTTGAACATGATGACCCGATACATGGACGGCGCCTTGAGGGCTGGTTTGGCTTCTTCAACCGCCAGCCCCGTCCCGTCGTCTTCCATTGGATCCGGGCGGTCCTGATTGAATGTTAGTCGAATCTGGCTACTTGCATGCATGCTGGAATAAAAGCTTTGCGAGTGGGTGAATGAGTGGGCCGGTTGGAGTTTGAATCGCCTCTCAGGCCCAGACGACGCCGCCTTGACTAACGGCAAAAGGGTGTTACAACCAAAGGATACCCCCCGGAGGGTATCAGGAGTTCCGGACGCCAGTCTTTACAAAAAGGCATAGCGGAATAGTAGTGGATGATACTCCAGCGATGGAGTCCTTTGCAGAGGGATATCAGCATGCTTAGCGGTAAGGTCAAGTGGTTCAACAACGCCAAGGGCTATGGTTTCATCCTGGCTGATGGCCGAGATGAGGACCTGTTTGCTCATTATTCGGCAATCCAGATGGATGGCTACAAGACTCTCAAGGCCGGCCAACCCGTCAGTTTCGAGATCCTGCAAGGTCCGAAAGGGTTGCACGCGGTGAACATTCAGCCCGTCAACGCCAATGCATCCACCCCAGCCGCGCAGACTGCCCCGAGCAGCGAGGTCGAGAACCTCACGGCGGAAGCCTGATTCGTCACGGATCAGACGAAACGAAAAAGGCCGGCAGCAAGCCGGCCTTTTTCATGGGCGAGGAATTACCCCGTTACATCTTGGCGATGATCGCGTCGCCGAACTCGGAGCAGGACAGCAGCTTGGCGCCGTCCATCAGGCGCTCGAAGTCGTAGGTCACGGTCTTCGCGGCGATCGCGCCGTTCACACCATCAATGATCAGGTCGGCCGCCTCCGGCCAGCCCATGTGGCGCAGCATCATCTCCGCGGAGAGGATCACCGACCCCGGGTTGACCTTGTCAAGCCCCGCGTACTTGGGCGCGGTACCGTGGGTCGCCTCGAACATGGCCACCGAGTCGGACAGGTTGGCCCCCGGCGCGATGCCGATGCCGCCCACTTCCGCCGCCAGGGCGTCGGACAGGTAGTCACCGTTCAGGTTGAGGGTGGCGATCACGTCGTATTCGGCCGGGCGCAGCAGGATCTGCTGCAGCATGGCGTCGGCGATGACGTCCTTCACCACGATGTTCTTGCCGGTGGTCGGGTTCTTGAACTGCATCCACGGGCCGCCGTCGAGCAGTTGGGCGCCGAACTCGTCGCGGGCCACTTCGTAGCCCCAGTCCTTGAACGCACCCTCGGTGAATTTCATGATGTTGCCCTTGTGGACCAGGGTGACCGAGCTGCGGTCATTGTCCACGGCATATTGCAGGGCCTTGCGCACCAGGCGTTTGGTGCCTTCCTGGGAAACCGGCTTGATGCCGATGCCGCAGTTGTCGGTGAAGCGGATCTTCTTGACGCCCATTTCCTCGGTGAGGAACTTGATCACCTTCTGCGCTTCCGGCGAGCCCGCCTTCCACTCGACACCGGCATAGATGTCCTCGGAGTTCTCGCGGAAGATCACCATGTCCACGTCGCCGGGCTTCTTCACCGGGCTGGGCACACCTTCGAACCAGCGCACTGGACGCAGACAGACGTACAGGTCGAGCTGCTGGCGCAAGGCCACGTTCAGAGAGCGAATGCCGCCGCCCACCGGGGTGGTCAGCGGGCCCTTGATGGACACCACGTAATCGCGAACGGCATCCAGGGTTTCCTGGGGCAGCCAGGTGTCCTGGTCGTAGACCTGGGTGGCTTTCTCGCCGGCGTAGACTTCCATCCATGCGATCTTGCGGTCGCCCTTGTAGGCTTTCTCGACGGCAGCGTCGACGACCTTGATCATGACCGGGCTGATGTCCACGCCAATGCCATCACCCTCGATGAACGGGATGATCGGGTTCTTCGGTACATTCAAGGACATATCGGCGTTGACGGTGATTTTGTCACCGGCCGGCACCTGGATCTTTTGGTATCCCATGCTGAACTCCGCTTTTTGGTTGAAACCCACTTGCAGCCACTGAGGGTAGCTCACAAGTCGATGATCGAACCACATCATTCCTTAGTCTAAAAAAGCCACGCGCATCAGCCGGCCTTTAGGGTGGTATACTGGCCGGCATGACTTAATGGTCATCGAGGTCCGAGCAGTCTGGGACCAGACTCTCTCCTCGCAGCGGCGCACATCCCCATCAGGATCCCGCCGTACAACGCTCTACTGGCGCCCCAATATCCCCGCGGCAAATCTCGAAGGTCGGTCAACCACTTCGTTGAACGCAAGCGTGTACCAACGCGATTCGAGACTCTGTGCGCGCCCAGCAAAGAAGAGAGTTAGAACGAGATGTCCATCCGCTCGAAGATCACCTACACCTTCACCGACGAAGCACCCGCCCTTGCCACCTATTCGCTTCTTCCCATCGTAAAAGCCTTTGCCGCTTCCGCCGGCATCGACGTCGAGACCCGCGACATCTCTCTTTCGGGCCGTATCCTGGCCTCCTTCGCTGACAAGCTCGGCGACAAGGCGATCGAAGACGATCTGGCCTACCTGGCCGTGCTGGCCACCGACCCCAAAGCCAACATCATCAAGCTGCCGAACATCTCCGCTTCGGTACCGCAGCTCAAGGGCGCCATCGCCGAGCTGCAGAAGCTTGGCTACGCCGTTCCGGACTTCCCGGAAGACCCGCAGACCGACGAAGAGAAAGACACCCGCGCCCGCTACGCCAAGGTCCTGGGCAGCGCCGTGAACCCGGTCCTGCGTGAAGGCAACTCCGACCGCCGCGCCCCGGCCGCCGTGAAAGCCTACGCCCGCAAGCACCCGCACAGCATGGGCAAGTGGAGCATGGCATCGCGCTCCCACGCCGACTACATGCGTGGCGGCGACTTCTTCTCCAGCGAACAGTCGGTCACCATCCCGAAGGCCGGTGAAGTCCGCATCGAGTTCGTCGGCAAGGACGGCAAGGTCGAGACCAAGAAGACCCTGAAGATGCAGGACGGCGAAGTCCTCGACAGCATGTTCATGAGCTGCAGCAAACTGCGCGCCTTCTTCGAGAAGACCCTGCAGGACTGCAAGGAAACCGGCGTCATGTGGTCCCTGCACGTCAAGGCCACCATGATGAAGATCTCCCACCCGATCGTCTTCGGCCACGCCGTCACCGTCTACTACAAGGACGTGTTCGAGAAGTACGGCCAGCTGTTCGAAGAGCTCGGCGTCAACCCGAACAACGGCATCTCCAGCGTCTACGACAAGATCAAGTCGCTGCCGGCCTCGCAGCAGGAAGAAATCCTGCACGACATTCACGAGGTGTACAGCCACCGCCCGGAAATGGCGATGGTCGACTCGGTCAAGGGCATCACCAACCTGCACATCCCCAGCGACGTGATCGTCGACGCCTCCATGCCGGCCATGATCCGCAACTCGGGTCAGATGTGGGGCAAGGACGGCAAGCAGAAAGACACCAAAGCGGTAATGCCGGAAAGCACCTACGCCCGCATCTACCAGGAAATGATCAACTTCTGCAAAACCAACGGCGCGTTCGACCCGACCACCATGGGCAGCGTACCGAACGTCGGCCTGATGGCGCAGAAGGCCGAGGAATACGGCTCCCACGACAAGACCTTCGAACTGGAAGCTGACGGCGTGATGCGCGTCGTCGATGCCGACGGCAAGGTCCTGATGCAGCACGAAGTGCAGGCTGGCGACATCTGGCGCGCCTGCCAGACCAAGGACGCCCCGATCCGCGACTGGGTCAAGCTGGCCGTTACCCGCGCCCGCGCCTCCAACACCCCGGCCATCTTCTGGCTGGACCCGGAACGCGCCCACGACAACGAGCTGCGCAAGAAGGTCGAGCTGTACCTGAAGGACCACGACCTGACCGGCCTGGACATCAGCATCAAGGGCTACAACGAAGCCATCCGCACCAGCATGGAGCGCCAGCTGCGCGGCCTGGACACCATCTCGGTGACCGGCAACGTCCTGCGCGACTACCTGACCGACCTGTTCCCGATCATGGAACTGGGCACCTCGGCCAAGATGCTGTCCATCGTTCCGCTGATGGCGGGCGGCGGCATGTACGAAACCGGCGCCGGCGGCTCGGCTCCGAAACACGTGCAGCAGCTGGTCGAAGAGAACTACCTGCGCTGGGATTCCCTGGGCGAGTTCCTGGCCCTGGCGGTCTCCTTCGAGGAAGAAGGCATCAAGACCGACAATGCCAAGGCCAAGGTACTGGGCAAGACCCTGGATATCGCCACCGGCAAGCTGCTCGACAACAACAAGTCGCCGTCGCGCAAGATCGGTGAGATCGACAACCGCGGCAGCCACTTCTACCTGGCCATGTACTGGGCCCAGGCCCTGGCCGAGCAGAACGACGACGCCGAGCTGAAGGCCCACTTCGCGCCCCTGGCCAAGACCCTGACCGAGAAGGAAGCAGCGATCGTTGCCGAGCTCAACGGCGTACAGGGCAAGCCGGCGGACATCGGCGGTTACTACCGTTCCAACCCGGAGCTGACCAGCAAGGTCATGCGCCCGAGCGCGACCTTCAACGCCGCGATCGACGCACTGGCGTAAGCCGCTTCGCGTGACACCAGAACCCCCGGGCCTTCCCGGGGGTTCTGCTTTCTGCGGCCGGCAACGTTAAACTCGCGCCTTTCCGACTCATGAGAATCAATCCATGCGCTGGCTAGCACACGTCACCGTCGCCACCATCGTCGAAGACCAGGGCCGCTTCCTGCTGGTGGAGGAAATGTCCGCTGACAAAAAACAGGTCTTCAACCAGCCCGCCGGCCACCTGGAAGCCAACGAGACCCTGCTCGAGGCCGCTGTGCGCGAAACCCTCGAGGAAACCGGCTGGGACGTAGAGCTGACCGCCGTGACCGGTATCTACCTGTACACCGCACCAAGCAACGGCGTGACCTACCAACGCGTGTGCTTCGCCGCCCGCCCCCTGCGCCACCACCCCGAGCGCGCACTGGACGAGGGCATCCTCGGCGCCCGCTGGATGACGCGCGAAGAACTGGCCGTGCAGCCCGATCGCTGGCGCAGCCACCTGGTGCTGCGTTGCATCGACGACTACCTCGACGGCGAGCGCTTCCCGCTTGCCCTGATCCGCGACTGAACCCGCAGCCGAGCCTCAACCGCTCGGCTCTGGTAGAATCCTCGCCTTTACCTGCACCCGTGATGCGCCACCATGCCTGATTCGTCCCCGTCCTTGCTGAAAAGCCCCCAGAACACCCGCGTCATCGTCGGCATGTCCGGCGGCGTGGATTCCTCCGTCTCTGCCCTCCTCCTCAAGGAACAGGGCTACCAGGTGGAAGGTCTGTTCATGAAGAACTGGGAAGAAGACGACGGCACCGAGTACTGCACCGCCATGACCGACCTGGCCGACGCCCAGGCCGTCTGCGACCGCATCGGCATCACGCTGCACACTGCCAACTTCGCCGCGGAATACTGGGACAACGTCTTCGAGCACTTCCTCGAGGAGTACAAGGCCGGCCGCACGCCGAACCCGGACATCCTCTGCAACCGCGAGATCAAGTTCAAAGCCTTCCTCGACTACGCCGTCGCCCTGGGCGCGGACCTCATTGCCACTGGCCACTACGTGCGCCGCCGCGATATCGACGGCCGCAGCGAACTGCTCAAGGGCCTGGACCCGAACAAGGACCAGAGCTACTTCCTCCACGCCGTGGGCGGCGAGCAGATCGGCAAGACCCTGTTCCCGGTCGGCGAACTGGAAAAGCCCGAGGTCCGCGCCATCGCCGAGAAATACGGCCTGGCCACCGCGAAGAAGAAGGACTCCACCGGCATCTGCTTCATCGGCGAGCGTCGCTTCAGCGACTTCCTCAAGCAGTACCTGCCGGCACAACCGGGCGACATCGAGACCACCGACGGCAAGGTCATCGGCAAACACGTCGGCCTGATGTACCACACCATCGGCCAGCGCCAGGGCCTGGGCATCGGCGGGCTGAAGAACGCCGACGACAGCCCCTGGTACGTGCTGGAGAAAGACCTCGCGCGCAACGTCCTGGTCGTCGGCCAGGGCAACGACCACCCCTGGCTGTTCTCCCGCGCCCTGCACGCCTCGCACATCTACTGGGTCAACCCCATCGACCTGGACCAGCCCAAGGCCCTGCGCGCCAAGGTGCGCTACCGCCAGGCGGACCAGGACTGCGTGCTGGAGCGCACCGCGAACGGCTACCGAGCCGTCTTTGACGAGCCCCAGCGCGCCGTCACCCCGGGCCAGTCCGTCGTCTTCTACGACGGCGAGATCTGCCTCGGCGGCGGCGTGATCGAATCCGCTGAACCTGCGTTCGCTAAGGAAACCGCATGAGCGATCTGCACGACCAGATCATCGCCCTTTCCGGCGTCTTCGAAGCCGCCGCCCTGGTAGACCGCCTCGCTCGCACCGGGCAGATCCCGGAGGCGCCCCTGGGCTGCATGCTCGGCAGCCTGCTGGTGCGCGACCCGAAGACCACCCTCGACGTCTACGGCGGCGACACCGCCAACCTGCGCGAAGGATTCCGCGCCCTGGTCAGCGCCCTGGAACGGGACCCCAACAGCCTGCAGCGCGAGCCGCTGCGTTATGCCCTGTCGCTGATCGGCCTGGAACGCCAACTCAACAAGCGCGACGACATGCTCGACATCATGGGCACCCGCCTGGACCAGATCCAGCAACAGGTACAGCACTTCGGCCTGGTCCACGAGAACGTCATCGCCTCCTGCGCCGGCCTCTACCAGGACACGCTCAGCACCTTCCGCCAACGCATCCAGGTGCATGGCGACATGCGCCACCTGCAGATCAATGCGAACGCCGCGCGCATTCGCGCCCTGCTGCTGGCCGGCATCCGCTCCGCGCGCCTGTGGCGACAGCTCGGCGGCAACCGCTGGCAGATGCTGTTCAGCCGGAAGAAAATGCTCAACGAACTGCGCCCCCTGCTGCGCGGCTGAAACCTGCCCTTGCGGTCGCCGCAAAGGCGACCGCATCGCGCCATTCGTGTATGATGTGCGCCCTTTTCGTTGACCGACAGCTACGAGAACGCCCCATGCAGCTTTCCTCCCTTACCGCGGTTTCCCCCGTTGACGGCCGTTACGGCAGCAAAACCAGCGCCCTGCGTCCGATTTTCAGCGAATACGGTCTGATCCGTTTCCGCGTCCTGGTGGAGGTTCGCTGGCTCCAGCGTCTCGCCGCCCACGCCGGCATCCCTGAAGTGGCGCCCTTCTCCGCCGAAGCCAACGCCCTGCTGAACCAGCTCGCCGACGACTTCCAGCTGGAGCACGCCCAGCGCATCAAGGACATCGAGCGCACCACCAACCACGACGTCAAAGCCGTGGAATACCTGCTCAAGGAACAAGCCGCCCAACTGCCGGAACTGGCCAAGGTCAGCGAGTTCATCCACTTCGCCTGCACCTCCGAGGACATCAACAACCTGTCCCACGCCCTGATGCTGCGCGAAGGCCGTGACACCGTGCTGCTGCCGCTGATGCGCCAGATCGCCGACTCCATCCGTGAGCTGGCAGTGAAATTCGCCGACGTGCCGATGCTGTCGCGCACCCACGGCCAGCCGGCCTCCCCGACCACCCTGGGCAAGGAACTGGCCAACGTCGTCTACCGCCTGGAGCGCCAGATCAAGCAGGTCGCCTCGGTCGAGCTGCTGGGCAAGATCAACGGTGCCGTGGGCAACTACAACGCCCACCTGTCGGCCTACCCGCAGGTGGATTGGGAAGCCAACGCCCGCGAATTCATCGAAGGTGACCTGGGCCTGAACTGGAACCCCTACACCACCCAGATCGAGCCGCACGACTACATCGCCGAGCTGTTCGACGCCATCGCGCGCTTCAACACCATCCTCATCGACTTCGACCGCGACGTCTGGGGTTACATCTCCCTGGGCTACTTCAAGCAGAAGACCGTCGCCGGCGAGATCGGCTCCTCGACCATGCCGCACAAGGTCAACCCGATCGACTTCGAGAACTCCGAAGGCAACCTGGGCATTGCCAACGCGCTGTTCCAGCACCTGGCCAGCAAACTGCCGATCTCCCGCTGGCAGCGCGACCTGACCGACTCCACCGTGCTGCGCAACCTCGGCGTCGGCTTCGCCCACAGCGTCATCGCCTACGAAGCCAGCCTCAAGGGCATCGGCAAGCTGGAGCTGAACGCCGCGCGCATCGCCGAAGACCTGGACGCCTGCTGGGAAGTCCTGGCCGAGCCGGTACAGACCGTCATGCGCCGCTACGGCATCGAGAACCCCTACGAGAAGCTCAAGGAGCTGACCCGCGGCAAAGGCATCAGCGCCGAAGCCCTGCAGGTGTTCATCGACGGCCTCGACATGCCCGCCGACGCCAAGGCCGAGCTGAAGAAACTCACCCCCGCGAACTACATCGGTAACGCTGCCGCCCAGGCCAAGCGTATCTGAGATTCGCCCCGACTTTGCACGCCCGGCTGTGCCGGGCGTTTTTGTTTCAAGGACTTAACCATGAATCCTGCTATTCCTCTTCAGCTTCTGGGCGGCATCAGCGCCGACGAATTCCTCCGCGATTACTGGCAGAAAAAGCCCCTGCTGGTGCGCCAGGCCATCCCCGACTTCAAGAGCCCGCTGGACCCTGACGAGCTGGCCGGCCTCGCCCTGGAAGAGATGATCGAGTCGCGCATCGTTCTCGAACACGGCGACAGCCCCTGGGAGCTGCGCCGCGGCCCGTTCCAGGAAGACACCTTCAGCCAGATGCCCGAGCGCGACTGGACCCTGCTGGTGCAGGCGGTCGACCAGTTCATCCCGGAAGTCGCCGAACTGCTGGAGCACTTCAAGTTCCTGCCCAGCTGGCGTATCGACGACGTGATGATCAGCTACGCCGCGCCGGGCGGCGGTGTCGGCCCGCACTTCGATAACTACGACGTGTTCCTGCTCCAGGGCCACGGCCATCGCCGCTGGAAGGTCGGCCAGGTCTGCGATGCCAGCAGCCCGATGCTGCCCCACGCCGACCTGCGCATCCTCGCCGAATTCGAAGAGAGCGCCGAATGGGTGCTGGAACCGGGCGACATGCTCTACCTGCCGCCGCGCGTGGCGCACTACGGCATCGCCGAAGATGACTGCATGACCTACTCGGTCGGCTTCCGCGCGCCCAGCGCCGCCGAAGTGCTGACCCACTTCACCGACTTCCTTGCGCAGTTCCTCTCCGACGAGGAACGCTACAGCGACGCCGGCATGGCGGCCATGAAAGGCGACGCTGACCAGCACCAGATCCAGCGCGACGCCCTGGACCGCCTGAAGAACCTGCTGCAGGAACACATGAGCGACGAGCGCCTGCTGCTCACCTGGTTCGGCCAGTTCATGACCGAGCCGCGCTACCCGGAACTGGTGGCCGGCGAGGAGATCGAGGAAGACGACCTGACCACCGCCATCCAGGATGGCGAGGTGCTGATCCGCAACCCCAGCGCCCGCATGGCCTGGAGCGAAGTGGATGTCGGCCTGCTGCTGTTCGCCAGCGGCCAGACCGTGGTCCTGCCGGAAAAACTGCGCGATCTGCTCAAGCTGGTGTGCTCGGCCCAGTCGCTGCACGAAGGGAATCTCGGCCAATGGCTGGCCGACGACGATGGGCGTAAGCTCATCGGAGAACTGATCAAACAGGGCAGTCTGGAGTTTGCCGATGAGTAGCAAGATCAGGGTTCGCGTCGCGGACTGGCAGAAGGATAATGCCGATCTGCGGCGCATTCGCGAGGCGGTGTTCATCGCCGAGCAATCGGTCCCGCCGGAACTCGAATGGGACGCCGAGGACGTCGAAGCCGTGCACTTCCTGGCCTTCGAAGGCGACTACGCCATCGGCACCGCCCGCCTCCTGCCGGACGGGCACATTGGCCGCGTATCGGTCCTCAAGGACTGGCGCGGCCTGAAGGTCGGCGACCTGCTGATGCGCGCCGCCATCGAGCAGGCGGAGAGCCAGGGGCTCAATCGCCAGTTGCTGACGGCCCAGGTCTACGCCATTCCCTTCTACGAACGGCTAGGCTTCCAGGTGGCCAGTGGCGAATTCCTCGACGCCGGCCTCCCCCACGTGGACATGGTGCGCGAAAGCGCCTGAAGGAGCGGCATGGACAACGCCCCGGATCAAGACGACCTCCCGGCAGACCTGCCGGCCATCGAGTTTCAGTCACCGGGGCGTTTTGCGGTCCACAACCCGCCCAGCGAAGCGCTGCCGCCCGAGGCGCTGGAGCCGGCGCCCTTCCGCCTCGGCGAAGGCGGCCAGTTGCACCGCTTCAACACGCCGGACGACGCCCGCGCCCACGCGCTGGCGCTGATCCAGCAGGCGCGCCGCACCCTCTACCTCTACACACCCGACCTGGAGCCCTGGCTGTATCACCACAGCAGCATCCAGGAAGCCTGCACCCAGCTGCTGCTGGGTAACCCGCGCAATCGCCTGATGATCCTGGTGCGCGACAGCACCCGCGCAGTGAAGGAAGGCCATCGCCTGCTCAACCTCAGCCGTCGCCTCTCCAGCTACTGCCAGATCCGCCGGATCAACCCCGATTACCCGAGCGACGAGCATGCCTTCCTGCTCGCCGACGACTGCGGCCTGCTGTTGCGCCCGGAACCGGGCGACTACGCCGGCTACGCGCACTACAACAACGCCGGCCGCGTTCGCCAATTGATTGCGCAATTCGAACAGACCTGGAACACCAGCCTCCTCGACCCGAACCTGCGGAGCTTCCTGATTTGAGCCGACATCCTCTCGCCCTGACGCTCGCCTGCGCCATCAGCCTGACCGCCGTCGCGGCGCCGCGCACCGAGATCATCCCGCTCAACTACCGCACCGCCGAAGACGTGCTGCCGGTGGCGCAGCAGGTGCTGGGCAACGAGGGTCGGGTGACCGCCTACGGCAACCAACTGGTAGTGAACGCTGAGCTCGAAAAAATCCGCGAACTGCAGCAGGTGCTCGAACAACTCGACACCCGCCCTCACCAGTTGCTGATCAGCCTCGACACCGTCGACGGCAGCCAGGGCAGCCAGAGCGGCTATTCAGTGAACGGCTCGGTCAGCGCCGGCAACGTTGAAATCCAGGCCGGTCGCGGCGAAGTCAACGGCCGCGACCAGGTGCGCATCATCAACCGCTCCACCAGCAGCCGCGGCGGCGGCACCCAGCAGGTGCGCGCCACCGAGGGCTCGCCGGCCTTCATCCAGGTGGGCCAGAGCCAACCGGTGACCAACGCCGGTATCGGCCCCTACGGCCAGGTCTACAGCCAGACCGAATACCGCGACGCCAACCAGGGCATGTACGTGACGGCAAGCCTCTCCGGCAATCTCGTGCACATCACCCTGAGCACCCGCAACGATCGCTTCAATGGCAACTACCAGGGCTCGATGAACACCAGCTCGGCCGATACCCGCGTCAGCGGCCCGATCGGCCAATGGATCGAGATCGGCGGCGTCAGCGAGAGCAACCAGAGCACCCAGAACGGCTACACCCGCCAATACAGCACCCAGGGCCGCAGCGACAGCAGCCTGCGGGTGAAGGTCGACGTGCTCGACTAAGCCTTCCGTAGGTGACTTGCCAGTCCTCCTTAGACCTTCGTGTAGTAGTCCAAAAAAAACACTACAAAACGTTTGACGAACGCTCGTTTGAAAGTGCATGATGGCCTCGCTCCCGCTAACCAGAGGGCCTCAAAGCCCTCCGGACCGCGCCAGCGACACACCCGTCGCGCCGGTTCGTGTTGTTAAGCCCACAAGGCGGATCGACGAGGTTGCGACTGGCAAGAGGTTGTCCTGAGGGACGGGGAAGCAAGCCTAAGCAACAGCACGACGTGACGGATTCAGCCGTCCACCATCGCCCAACGGCTGCCACGAGCCGGCAAGCGATTCTGGATGCCACTGCTGCAGTCACCCGTCTTTGCACCGCGCCACCCCCTCCCCCTGCGTCACTCCTTCTTTTCGGTCGCCCCTTCGCCATCCCGCGGCGAGCAACCCGCAGTCATTACCGTTCAGGTGCGGTTTTATGTGGGTAGTCGGTGCTTAACCAAATACATTCTTTTGAAGGATTGGCCATGTCCGCATATCAGAACGAGATCAAAGCAGTCGCCGCGCTCAAAGAGAAGAACGGCAACAGCTGGAGCGCGATCAACCCCGAGTACGCTGCCCGCATGCGCGTCCAGAACCGCTTCAAGACCGGTCTGGAAATCGCCAAGTACACCGCAGCCATCATGCGCAAGGACATGGCTGAGTACGATGCGGACTCCTCCGTCTACACCCAGTCCCTGGGTTGCTGGCACGGCTTCATCGGCCAGCAGAAGCTGATCTCCATCAAGAAGCACCTGAAGACCACCAACAAGCGCTACCTCTACCTGTCCGGCTGGATGGTTGCCGCCCTGCGCTCCGACTTCGGCCCGCTGCCGGACCAGTCGATGCACGAGAAGACCGCCGTTGCCGGCCTGATCGAAGAGCTCTACACCTTCCTGCGCCAGGCTGACGCCCGCGAACTGGACCTGCTGTTCACCGCCCTGGACTCCGCCCGCGCTGCCGGCGACAAGGCCAAGGAAGCAGAAGTACAAGCTCAGATCGACAGCTTCGAAACCCACGTGGTACCGATCATCGCCGACATCGACGCCGGTTTCGGTAACGCCGAGGCGACCTACCTGCTGGCCAAGAAGATGATCGAAGCCGGTGCCTGCTGCATCCAGATCGAAAACCAGGTTTCCGATGAGAAGCAGTGCGGCCACCAGGACGGCAAAGTGACCGTTCCGCACGAAGACTTCCTCGCCAAGATCAACGCCGTTCGCTACGCGTTCCTCGAGCTGGGCGTTGACGACGGCGTGATCGTCGCCCGTACCGACTCCCTGGGCGCTGGCCTGACCAAGCAGATCGCCGTTACCCGCGAGCCGGGCGACCTGGGCGACCAGTACAACTCCTTCCTGGACTGCGAAGAAATCTCCGCTTCCGACCTGCAGAACGGCGACGTGGTGATCAACCGCGGCGGCAAGCTGCTGCGTCCCAAGCGCCTGGCTTCCAACCTGTTCCAGTTCCGCAAGGGCACCGGCGAAGACCGCTGCGTCCTGGACTGCATCACCTCGCTGCAGAACGGCGCCGACCTGCTGTGGATCGAAACCGAGAAGCCGCACGTTGGCCAGATCAAGGGCATGGTTGACCGCATCCGTCAGGTCATCCCGAACGCCAAGCTGGTGTACAACAACAGCCCGTCGTTCAACTGGACCCTGAACTTCCGCCAGCAGGTGTTCGATGCGTTCGTCGCCGAAGGCAAGGACGTTTCCGCCTACGACCGCGCCAAGCTGATGAGCGTCGAGTACGACGAAACCGAACTGGCCCAGATCGCCGACGAGAAGATCCGTACCTTCCAGCGTGACGGTTCCGCCCACGCCGGCATCTTCCACCACCTGATCACCCTGCCGACCTACCACACCGCCGCGCTGTCCACCGACAACCTGGCCAAGGGCTACTTCGCCGACCAGGGCATGCTGGCCTACGTGAAAGGCGTTCAGCGTCAGGAACTGCGTCAGGGCATCGCCTGCGTCAAGCACCAGAACATGGCTGGCTCGGACATCGGCGACAACCACAAAGAGTACTTCGCTGGCGAAGCCGCTCTGAAAGCCTCGGGTAAAGACAACACCATGAACCAGTTCCACTAAGAGCTGGCTCAACCAGCCCCTCGGGGCTGGGAGGCACCGCGAAACCCCGGCTCCGGCCGGGGTTTTGCTTTTGCGCTTGGCCGAATCGCCAGCCATCCCTTCCCGCCCGCCAAGGGCAGCACCGCTTCGACATGCCAGCCTCGGCCTTCCTTTATATATGAACCCGGAAAGCCCATGCCTAAGCGCAACCGTCTCGCCCTCGCCGCCCACCTCATCCAACGCCTGCCGCGTCGGCTGCAGGAGCCTCTGCTGACGCGCCTGTTCTGCTCCCAGGTGCGCTTCGCCGGTACCGCCGGCGTACGCATCCAGAAGCTGTCCGACAGCGAGGTGCGCATGAGCCTCGCCAACCGCCGTCGCGCGCGAAACCACATCGGCGGCGTGCATGCCGCGGCGATGGCGCTGCTGGCCGAGTCCGCCAGCGGCTGCATGGTCGGGATGAACCTGCCCGATGACAAACTGCCGCTGATCAAGAGCCTCAAGATCGACTACCTGCGCCGGGCCAGCGGCGGCCTGCGCGCCATCGCCACGCTCGAGCCCGCGCAGCGACAGGCCATGCTCGAGCAGGACAAAGGCGAAACCCTGGTGCACGTGATGCTGCTGGATGATTCCGGCGCGCAGCCGGTGCGCTGCGATATGCGCTGGGCGTGGATTCGGAAGAGAAACTGAACCACCCTCGCCGTGGGGCGACCAAGAAGATTGCGAAGGGATAATTCGACGTCGATATGCGGACGAAATAAAAGCCGCGCCGCTTATATGTAGTAAAGTTACGGATATACGACACTGCAAATGATAATACTTATCATTTGTTGATCACCGATTTATTGCCGACAAATACCTCGAAAGTACTATTCGACCAAAGCCCAAGTGCCGTCAGACTAGGCATCCAGAGCCGCGCAAACAGGGCGCTACGGGAAATGCAAAAGGCTTTTGCCCGAAATAGAAGCATCTGTTTGTGTTGGAAAAATTTACTTGCTGAAGGCTTTGGGCATAAAATTGGAAAGATGACCTGAACCCTTAGCTCACTATCCTTGAGTTGTCGGGTTCGCAGTACTCGGGCATTGCGCCCGGCACCCAAGACAATCGTTTTTGTAGGAAGGAGTATCGGCATGCCCAATCCAGCTGAACTTGCAGCTCAACACTGGGGACTCGCCGCCTTCCTTTTAGGAGTGCTGGGGCTGCTCGCCTTCATGCTAGGGGTTTCCAGCCTGCTTGGCAGTAAGGCATTTGGTCGCAGCAAGAACGAACCCTTCGAATCCGGTATCGTTCCCACCGGCAGCGCCCGCCTGCGCCTGTCGGCAAAATTCTATCTGGTCGCGATGCTCTTCGTGATCTTCGACGTCGAAGCCCTCTTCCTCTTCGCCTGGTCCGTGTCCGTCCGTGAAAGCGGTTGGGCAGGTCTGATCGAGGCAACCATTTTCATAGCAATTCTGTTGGCAGGTCTTGTCTACCTGTGGCGTATCGGCGCGCTCGATTGGGCGCCGGCGGCACGTCGCGCACGGCAGGCGAAGCTAAAACAATGAGGCTTTGGCGATGCAATACAAACTTACCCGGATCGATCCGGATGCGCCCAATGATCAATACCCGATCGGCCAGCGCGAAACGGTAGAAGACCCGCTCATCGAAGGGCAGGTCCACAAGAACATCTTCATGGGCAAGCTCGAGGATGTTCTCAACGGTGCGGTGAACTGGGGTCGCAAGAACTCCCTGTGGCCGTACAACTTCGGGCTGTCCTGCTGCTACGTGGAGATGACCACGGCGTTCACCGCGCCGCACGACATCGCCCGTTTCGGCGCCGAAGTGATCCGTGCATCGCCCCGCCAGGCTGACTTCATGGTCATCGCCGGCACCTGCTTCATCAAGATGGCTCCGGTCATCCAGCGCCTGTACGAGCAGATGCTGGAACCCAAGTGGGTGATCTCGATGGGGTCGTGCGCCAACTCTGGCGGCATGTACGACATCTACTCGGTCGTTCAGGGGGTCGACAAGTTCCTCCCCGTGGACGTGTACATCCCCGGCTGCCCGCCCCGTCCGGAGGCGTTCCTGCAAGGCCTGATGCTGCTGCAGGAATCCATCGGCCAGGAGCGTCGCCCGTTGTCCTGGGTCGTAGGCGACCAAGGCGTCTATCGCGCCGACATGCCTGCCCAGAAGGATCTCAAGCGCGAACAGCGCATTGCGGTCACCAACCTGCGCAGCCCCGACGAAGTGTGATCCGGCCCTCCACGAGAGGCCCGTTTTCACTCCACCGTTGACCGAGTGACTTAAAGACTATGAATGCAGACTCCGCTCTGTACATCCCGCCTTACAAGGCAGACGACCAAGATATCGTCGTCGAACTGAATTCCCGCTT
The DNA here is from genome assembly GCF_048068435.1 of Pseudomonas sp. NY15437. Lineage (NCBI taxonomy): Bacteria > Pseudomonadati > Pseudomonadota > Gammaproteobacteria > Pseudomonadales > Pseudomonadaceae > Pseudomonas > Pseudomonas sp. NY15437. Next base: position 17,914 of record NZ_JBLUQC010000016.1, on the reverse strand, counting down.
TGGCGCCGAGACCTTCACCGTCCAGGCCACCCGCACCGGCATGCCGGTGCTCTGGGTTGCCCGTGAGCGCCTGATCGACGTCCTCACCTTCCTGCGCAATGTGCCCAAGCCGTACGTCATGCTCTATGACCTGCACGGTGTCGACGAGCGCCTGCGCACCCACCGTCGCGGCCTGCCGGGCGCCGACTTCAGCGTGTTCTACCACCTGATGTCGCTCGAACGTAATAGTGACGTGATGATCAAGGTGGCCTTGTCCGAGGGCGACCTCAACCTGCCCACCGCCACCCGTATCTGGCCGAACGCCAACTGGTACGAGCGTGAGGTCTGGGACATGTACGGGATCACCTTCAATGGTCACCCGCACCTGACCCGCATGCTGATGCCGCCGACCTGGGAAGGCCACCCGCTGCGCAAGGACTACCCGGCGCGCGCCACCGAGTTCGATCCCTACGCGCTGTCCGCCGCCAAACAGGACCTCGAGCAGGAAGCGCTGCGCTTCAAGCCCGAAGACTGGGGCATGAAGCGCCACGGCGAGAACGAGGACTTCATGTTCCTCAACCTCGGCCCGAACCACCCGTCCGCCCACGGTGCGTTCCGCATCATCCTGCAGCTGGACGGCGAAGAGATCCTCGACTGCGTTCCGGAGATCGGCTACCACCACCGTGGCGCCGAGAAGATGGCCGAGCGCCAGTCCTGGCACAGCTTCATCCCCTACACCGACCGTATCGACTACCTCGGCGGCGTGATGAACAACCTGCCGTACGTGCTCTCGGTCGAGAAGCTCGCCGGCATCAAGGTGCCGCAGCGCGTCGACGTCATCCGCATCATGATGTCGGAGTTCTTCCGCATCCTGAACCACCTCCTCTACCTGGGTACCTACATCCAGGACGTGGGCGCGATGACCCCGGTGTTCTTCACCTTCACCGACCGCCAGCGCGCCTACAAGGTCGTCGAGGCCATCACCGGCTTCCGCCTGCACCCGGCCTGGTACCGCATCGGCGGCGTAGCCCACGACCTGCCGCGCGGCTGGGACAAGCTGGTCCGCGAATTCCTCGACTGGATGCCCAAGCGCCTGGACGAGTACGAAACCGCCGCCCTGAAGAACAGCATCCTGCGTGGCCGTACCATCGGCGTTGCCCAGTACAACACCAAGGAAGCGCTGGAATGGGGCACCACCGGCGCCGGCCTGCGCGCCACCGGTTGCGACTTCGACCTGCGTAAAGCGCGCCCGTACTCCGGTTACGAGAACTTCGAGTTCGAAGTCCCGCTGGCCGCCAACGGCGATGCCTACGACCGCTGCATGGTCAAGATGGGCGAAATGCGCCAGAGCCTGCGCATTATCGAGCAGTGCCTGAAGAACATGCCCGAAGGCCCGTACAAGGCCGACCACCCGCTGACCACGCCGCCGCCCAAAGAGCGCACGCTGCAGCACATCGAAACCCTGATCACCCACTTCCTGCAGGTTTCCTGGGGCCCGGTCATGCCGGCCAACGAAGCCTTCCAGATGGTGGAAGCGACCAAGGGCATCAACAGCTACTACCTGACGAGCGATGGCAGCACCATGAGCTACCGGACCCGTATCCGGACGCCCAGCTTCGCGCACCTGCAGCAGATTCCGTCGGTGATCAACGGCAGCATGATCGCTGACCTGATCGCCTATCTGGGCAGTATCGACTTCGTTATGGCCGACGTGGACCGCTGATCATGAGTACCCTTATCCAGACTGATCGTTTCGAACTCAGCGAAACCGAGCGCTCGGCCATCGAGCACGAGATGCACCACTACGAGGACTCCCGTGCGGCGTCCATCGAAGCCCTGAAGATCGTCCAGAAGCAGCGCGGCTGGGTGCCGGACGGCGCCATTCCGGCCATCGCCGAGATTCTCGGCATCCCGGACAGCGACGTCGAAGGCGTGGCGACCTTCTATAGCCAGATCTTCCGCCAGCCGGTCGGCCGCCACATCATCCGCGTCTGCGACAGCATGGTCTGCTACATCGGCGGCCACGAATCCGTGGTCGGCGAGATCCAGAAGCAGCTGGGCATCGGTCTCGGCCAGACCACCGCCGACGGCCGCTTCACGCTGCTGCCGGTGTGCTGCCTGGGCAACTGCGACAAGGCCCCGGCGATGATGATCGACGACGACACCTTCGGCGACCTGCGTCCGGACGGCGTCGCCAAACTGCTGGAGGCCTACGCATGAGTCGCCTCACCTCCTACGGCACGCCCAACCGCACCGCGCGCGCGGCCGAAACCCACCCGCTGACCTGGCGCCTGCGTGACGACGGCGCCCCGGTCTGGCTGGAGGAATACCAGTCGAAGAATGGCTATGCCGCTGCCCGCAAGGCATTGGCGCAGATGGCCGCCGACGACATCGTCCAGACCGTCAAGGACTCCGGCCTCAAGGGCCGCGGCGGTGCGGGCTTCCCCACCGGCGTGAAGTGGGGCCTGATGCCCAAGGACGAATCCCTCAACATCCGCTACCTGCTGTGCAACGCGGACGAGATGGAGCCCAACACCTGGAAGGACCGCATGCTCATGGAGCAGCTGCCGCACCTGCTGGTGGAAGGCATGCTGATCTCCGCGCGCGCCCTGAAGGCCTACCGCGGCTACATCTTCCTGCGTGGCGAGTACGTCGATGCCGCCCGCAACCTCAACCGCGCCATCGAGGAGGCCAAGGCCGCAGGCCTGCTGGGCAAGAACATCCTCGGCAGCGGCTTCGATTTCGAGCTGTTCGTGCACACCGGCGCCGGCCGCTACATCTGTGGCGAAGAGACCGCGCTGATCAACTCGCTGGAAGGCCGCCGCGCCAACCCGCGCTCCAAGCCGCCCTTCCCCGCCGCCGTCGGCGTCTGGGGCAAGCCGACCTGCGTGAACAACGTCGAGACCCTGTGCAACGTACCGGCGATCGTCGAGCACGGCGTCGACTGGTACAAGGGCCTCGCCCGTCCGGGCAGCGAAGACATGGGCACCAAGCTCATGGGCTTCTCCGGCAAGGTGAAGAACCCCGGCATCTGGGAACTGCCCTTCGGCCTGCCGGCCCGCGAGCTGTTCGAGGACTACGCCGGCGGCATGCGCGACGGCTACAAGCTCAAGTGCTGGCAGCCCGGCGGCGCCGGTACCGGCTTCCTCCTGCCGGAGCACCTGGACGCGCTGTTCTACGCCGGCGGCGTCGCCAAGGTCGGCACCCGGATGGGTACGGGCCTGGCCATGGCGGTGGACGACAGCGTCAACATGGTCTCCCTGCTGCGCAACATGGAAGAGTTCTTCGCCCGCGAATCCTGCGGCTGGTGCACGCCGTGCCGCGACGGCCTGCCGTGGAGCGTGAAGGTCCTGCGCGCACTGGAGAAGGGCGAAGGTGCCCAGGGCGACCTGGAAACCCTCGAGCAGCTCGTCAACTTCCTCGGCCCAGGCAAGACCTTCTGTGCCCACGCACCGGGTGCCGTCGAGCCGCTGGGCAGCGCACTGAAGTATTTCCGTCCCGAGTTCGAAGCGGGCATTTCCCGCCAGGCTCAGGCCGTACAAGCACCGCAGACCGTCGGCGCTTGATGCTTTGATCGCCGGGCGCGCGCGTCCGGCGTTGTTTCGTTGCAGTGCCGCGGTGTGCCGCTGGCCCGATGAAACCGTGATTTCTATTAGCCACGCCCGCTGACAACGGGCCAACGAAGACTTAGACCCATGGCCACGATTCACGTAGACGGCAAGACGTTAGAAGTCGATGGAGCGGACAACCTGTTGCAGGCCTGTCTCTCCCTCGGTCTCGACATCCCCTACTTCTGCTGGCACCCGGCGCTCGGTAGCGTCGGCGCCTGCCGCCAGTGCGCGGTCAAGCAGTACACCGACGAGAACGACAAACGCGGTCGTCTCGTCATGTCCTGCATGACCCCTGCCACCGACAACACCTGGATTTCCATCGAAGACGAAGAGGCCAAGCAGTTCCGCGCCAGCGTCGTCGAATGGCTGATGACCAACCACCCGCACGACTGCCCGGTCTGCGAGGAAGGCGGTCACTGCCACCTGCAGGACATGACGGTGATGACCGGCCACAACCAGCGCCGGTACCGCTTCACCAAGCGCACCCACCAGAACCAGGAGCTCGGCCCGTTCATCGCCCACGAGATGAACCGCTGCATCGCCTGCTACCGCTGCGTTCGTTACTACAAGGACTACGCCGGCGGTACCGACCTGGGCGTGTACGGCGCGCACGACAACGTCTATTTCGGCCGGATCGAGGACGGTGTGCTGGAGAGCGAATTCTCCGGCAACCTGACCGAGGTCTGCCCGACCGGCGTGTTCACCGACAAGACCCACTCCGAGCGCTACAACCGCAAGTGGGACATGCAGTTCGCCCCGAGCATCTGCCATGGCTGCTCCAGCGGCTGCAACATCAGCCCCGGCGAGCGTTACGGTGAAATCCGCCGCATCGAGAACCGCTACAACGGCTCGGTGAACCACTACTTCCTGTGCGACCGCGGCCGCTTCGGCTACGGCTACGTCAACCGCGAAGACCGCCCGCGCCAGCCGCAGCTGGTGCTGAGCAAGCAGAAGCTGTCGCTGGACGGCGTCCTGGACCAGACCGCTGCCTTGTTGAAAGGCCGCAAGGTCATCGGCATCGGCTCGCCGCGCGCCAGCCTGGAAAGCAACTACGCCCTGGCCGAACTGGTCGGCGCGCAGAACTTCTACAGCGGCATCTCCGCCGACGAGCTGCAGCGCCTGCAACTGGTGCTCAAGGTGATGCAGGACGGCCCGCTGCCGGTGCCGACCATCCGTGACATCGAAGACCACGACGCGGTATTCGTGCTCGGCGAAGACCTGACCCAGACCGCTGCCCGTATCGCCCTGGCCCTGCGCCAGTCGGTGAAAGGCAAGGGCGAGGAGATGGCCGCCGCGATGAAGATCCAGCCGTGGCTCGACGCCGCGGTGAAGACCATCGCCCAGCACGAGATGAACCCGCTGTTCATCGCCAGCCTCGATGAAACCCGCCTGGACGACGTTGCCGCCGAGTGCGTGCACGCCGCCACCGAAGACCTGGCTCGCCTGGGCTTTGCCGTGGCCCACGCCATCGACGCGAGCGCCCCGGCCGTGGCCGGCCTCGACGCCGACGCCGCCGCCCTGGCCCAGCGCATCGCCGATGCGCTGGTCGCCGCCAAGCGCCCGCTGGTCATCTCCGGCACCTCGCTGGGCAGCAACGCCCTGATCGAAGCCGCCGCCAACATCGCCAGCGCGCTGAAGAATCGCGAGAAGAACGGCTCCCTGAGCCTCGTGGTTCCGGAAGCCAACAGCCTGGGCCTGGCCCTCTTCGGCGGTGATTCAGTCGAGAAAGCGCTGGAGCAACTGTCCTCCGGCGCCGCCGATGCCGTGGTCATCCTGGAGAACGATCTGTACCGCCGCGCCGACGCAGCCGCCGTCGATGCCGCCCTGGCCGCCGCGAAGATCGTCGTCGTCGCCGATCACCAGCAGACCGCCACCACCGCCAAAGCGACCGTGCTGCTGCCGGCCGCCAGCTTCGCCGAAGGCGATGGCACCCTGGTCAGCCAGGAAGGCCGCGCCCAGCGCTTCTTCCAGGTGTTCGATCCGACCTACTACAACGCTGACAACCTGGTCCGCGAAGGCTGGCGCTGGCTGCACGCCCTGCACAGCACCCTCGAGGGCAAGCGTGTCGACTGGACCCAGCTGGACCACGTGATCGACGCCGTCGTCGCCGCCAAGCCGCAACTGGCCGGCATCCGCGACGCCGCGCCGAACGCCGCGTTCCGCATCAAGGGCCTGAAGCTGGCGCGCGAGCCGCACCGCTACTCCGGCCGTACCGCCATGCGCGCCAACATCAATGTCAGCGAGCCGCGTCAGCCGCAGGACATCGACTCCGCGTTCGCCTTCTCCATGGAAGGCTACGCCGGCAGCGCCGAACCGCGTCAGCAGATTCCGTTCGCCTGGTCCCCGGGCTGGAACTCCCCGCAGGCCTGGAACAAGTTCCAGGACGAAGTCGGCGGCCACCTGCGCGCCGGCGACCCGGGCGTGCGCCTGATCGAGGCCAAGGGTGAAGCCCTGTGGTTCAGCGAGATTCCCGCGCCGTTCCACACCGCCGCCAGCCAGTTCAAGGTGGTGCCCTTCTATCACCTGTTCGGCAGCGAGGAGAATTCCGCCAAGGCCGCCCCGGTGCAGGAGCGCATCCCGCAGACCTACGTCACCCTGGCGAAGTCCGAGGCTGACCGCCTGGGTGTCAACGAAGGGGCGATCATCCGCCTGACCGTCAAGGGCCAGGAACTGCGCCTGCCGCTGCGCGTGAGCGAAGAGCTCGGCGCCGGCCTGGTCGCCCTGCCGGTCGGTCTGCAAGGCATCCCCGCCGGCGTCATCGGCGCTGTCGTTGAAGGTCTGCAGGAGGCTGCGCAATGAGTTGGCTGACACCCGCCATCGTCGACATCCTGATCGAGGTCATCAAGGCCATCGTCATCCTGCTCGCCGTGGTCGTCTGCGGCGCGCTGCTCAGCTGGGTCGAGCGTCGTCTGCTCGGTCTCTGGCAGGACCGCTACGGTCCGAACCGGGTCGGCCCCTTCGGTGCCTTCCAGCTCGGTGCCGACATGCTGAAGATGTTCTTCAAGGAAGACTGGACCCCGCCGTTCGCCGACAAGCTGATCTTCACCCTCGCCCCCATGATCGCCATGGGCGCGCTGCTGGTCGCCTTCGTCGTCATCCCGATCACCCCGACCTGGGGCGTGGCGGACCTGAACATCGGCATCCTGTTCTTCTTCGCCATGGCCGGCCTGACCGTGTACGCGGTGCTGTTCGCCGGCTGGTCGAGCAACAACAAGTTCGCCCTGCTCGGCAGCCTGCGCGCCTCGGCCCAGACCATCTCCTACGAGGTGTTCCTGGCCCTGTCGCTGATGGGCATCGTGGCCCAGGTCGGTTCGTTCAGCCTGCGCGACATCGTCGATTACCAGGCCGAACACATGTGGTTCATCATCCCGCAGTTCTTCGGCTTCATGACCTTCTTCGTCGCCGGCGTCGCCGTGACCCACCGTCACCCGTTCGACCAGCCCGAAGCCGAGCAGGAACTGGCCGACGGTTACCACATCGAGTACGCCGGCATGAAATGGGGCATGTTCTTCGTCGGCGAGTACATCGGCATCGTGCTGGTGTCCGCGCTGCTGGCGACCCTGTTCTTCGGCGGCTGGCACGGTCCCTTCGGCATCCTGCCGCAGATCCCGTTCATCTGGTTCGCCCTGAAAACCGGCTTCTTCATCATGATGTTCATTTTGCTGCGGGCCTCCATCCCACGCCCGCGCTATGACCAGGTGATGGCCTTCAGCTGGAAGTTCTGCCTCCCGCTGACCCTGATCAACCTGCTGGTGACCGGCGCTGTCGTGCTGGCCAGCCAGTAAGGAGTAGGACCATGATCAAGTACATTTTCGACGTGGTGCACGGCACCTACACCCAGCTGCGCAGCCTGGTGATGATCTTCGGTCACGCCTTCCGCAAGCGCGACACCCTGCAGTACCCGGAAGAGCCCGTGTACCTGCCGCCGCGCTACCGTGGCCGCATCGTGCTCACCCGCGACCCCGACGGCGAAGAGCGCTGCGTGGCGTGCAACCTGTGCGCCGTGGCCTGCCCGGTGGGCTGCATCTCCCTGCAGAAGGCCGAGACCGACGACGGTCGCTGGTACCCCGAGTTCTTCCGCATCAACTTCTCCCGCTGCATCTTCTGCGGCCTGTGCGAAGAAGCCTGCCCTACCACCGCGATCCAGCTGACCCCGGATTTCGAGATGGGCGAGTTCAAGCGCCAGGACCTGGTCTACGAGAAGGAAGACCTGCTGATCTCCGGCCCCGGCAAGAACCCGGACTACAACTTCTACCGCGTTGCCGGCATGGCCATTGCCGGCAAGCCGAAAGGCGCCGCGCAGAACGAAGCCGAACCGATCAACGTCAAGAGCCTGCTGCCGTAAGGAGACGTCGCGTGGAATTCGCTTTCTACTTCGCCGCCGGCGTCGCCGTGCTGGCAACCTTCCGGGTCATCACCAACAGCAATCCGGTGCATGCCCTGCTCTACCTCATCATTTCGCTGCTCGCGGTATCGATGACCTTCTTCAGCCTCGGCGCTCCGTTCGCCGGTGCGCTGGAAATCATCGTCTACGCCGGCGCGATCATGGTGCTGTTCGTCTTCGTGGTGATGATGCTCAACCTCGGCCCGGCGATTGCCGAGCAGGAGCGCAAGTGGCTCAAGCCCGGCGTCTGGATCGGCCCCGGCGCCCTGGCCGCCGTGCTGCTGGTCGAACTGCTGTGGATGCTCTCGCGCACGCCCAGCGGCATCGGCATCGGCCACACCACCGTGGACGCCAAGGCCGTGGGCATCAGCCTGTTCGGCCCGTACCTGCTGGTCGTCGAACTGGCCTCGATGCTGCTGCTGGCGGCACTGGTCGCCGCCTACCACCTCGGCCGCCACGAAGCGAAGGACTAACACCATGAATGCAATCCCTCTCGAACACGGACTGGCGCTCGCCGGTGTGCTGTTCTGCTTCGGCCTGGTGGGCCTGATGGTACGACGCAACATCCTGTTCGTACTGATGAGCCTGGAAGTGATGATGAACGCCGCCGCGCTGGCCTTCGTGGTCGGCGGCGCCCGCTGGGGCCAGCCTGACGGCCAGGTGATGTTCATCCTGGTGCTCAGCCTGGCTGCGGCCGAGGCCAGCATCGGCCTGGCGATCCTGCTCCAGCTGTATCGCCGCTTCCATACCCTCGATATCGACGCTGCCAGCGAGATGCGCGGATGAACCTGCTGCCCCTTACTTTCCTGTTCCCCCTGGTCGGCTTCCTGCTGCTCTCGTTCTCCCGTGGCAAGTGGTCGGAAAATCTCTCGGCACTGGTGGGTGTCGGCTCCGTGGGCCTGGCGGCCCTCTCCGCCTTCTGGGCGATCTGGAGCTTCCACAGCAATCCGCCCGAAGGTGGCGCCTACAGCCTGGTGCTGTGGCAATGGATGAGCGTTGGCGATTTCAAGACCAACTTCACCCTGTACCTGGACGGCCTGTCGGTCACCATGCTCGGCGTGGTCACCGGCGTCGGCTTCCTGATCCACCTGTTCGCCTCCTGGTACATGCGCGGCGAGACCGGCTACTCGCGGTTCTTCGCATACACCAACCTGTTCATCGCCAGCATGCTGTTCCTGGTGCTGGGCGATAACCTGCTGTTCATGTACTTCGGCTGGGAAGGCGTGGGCCTGTGCTCCTACCTGCTGATCGGTTTCTATTACAACCACGTACCGAACGGCAACGCGGCGCTCAAGGCCTTCATCGTGACCCGCGTGGGTGACGTGTTCCTCGCCATCGGCATGTTCATCCTGTTCCAGCACCTGGGCACGCTGAACATCCAGGAGCTGCTGGTCCTGGCCCCGCAGCACTTCGCCAAGGGCGACCTGTGGATCAACCTGGCGACCCTGATGCTGCTCGGCGGCGCCGTCGGCAAGTCCGCCCAGCTGCCGCTGCAGACCTGGCTGGCCGACGCGATGGCCGGCCCGACCCCGGTCTCCGCGCTGATCCACGCCGCCACCATGGTGACCGCGGGCGTCTACCTGATCGCCCGCTGCCACGGCCTGTTCGAGCTGGCGCCCAACGTCCTGGAGCTGGTCGGCATCGTCGGCGCCGTGACCCTGGTGCTGGCCGGCTTCGCCGCCCTGGTGCAGACCGACATCAAGCGCATCCTCGCCTACTCGACCATGAGCCAGATCGGCTACATGTTCCTGGCCCTGGGCGTCGGCGCCTGGGGTGGCGCGATCTTCCACCTGATGACCCACGCCTTCTTCAAGGCCCTGCTGTTCCTTGCCTCCGGTGCGGTGATCGTCGCCTGCCACCACGAGCAGAACATCTTCAAGATGGGTGGTCTGTGGAAGAAACTGCCGCTGGCCTACGCAAGCTTCGTGGTCGGCGGTGCGGCCCTGGCCGCCCTGCCCTTCCTGACCGCGGGCTTCTACTCCAAGGACGAGATCCTCTGGGAAGCCTTCGCCAGCGGCCACCAGAACCTGCTGATCGCAGGCCTCGTGGGCGCGTTCATGACCTCGCTGTACACCTTCCGCCTGATCTTCATCGCCTTCCACGGCGAAGCGAAGACCGAGGCGCACGCCGGTCATGGCATCAGCCACTGGCTGCCGCTGGGTGTCCTGATCGTGCTCTCCACCTTCGTCGGCGCGCTGATCACCCCGCCGCTGGCCGGCGTCCTGCCGGAAAGCGCCGGTCACGCCGGTGGTGAAGCCAAGCACAGCCTGGAAATCGCCTCGGGCGCCATCGCCATCGCCGGTATCCTGCTGGCGGGCCTGCTGTTCCTCGGCAAGCGCCGCTTCGTCACTGCCGTCGCGCAGAGCGCACCGGGCCGCTTCTTCGGCACCTGGTGGTACCACGCCTGGGGCTTCGACTGGCTGTACGACAAGCTGTTCGTGAAACCCTACCTGCTGATCTGCCGCCTGCTGGGCGCGGACCCGATCGACAAGACCCTTGTCCTCGTCCCGCTCACCGCCCGCGGCGGTCACAAACTCCTCAGCCTCACCGAGAACGGCCGCCTGCGTTGGTACGCCGCTTCCCTGGTGGGCGGCGCCGCGCTGCTCCTCGGCGCGCTGCTGCTGGCTTAATGAATTCACGAAAGAGATTGAGCCCGACATGATTCTGCCCTGGCTAATCCTGATCCCCTTCATCGGCGGCTTCCTTTGCTGGATCGCCGAGTACACCAGCAAGACCCTGCCCCGCTGGGTCGCCCTGGGATCGATGGTCCTCACCCTGGCGCTGAGCCTGTGGGTGTGGCACACCGGTGACTTCCAGCTGGCCCCGGCGCCGGGTGGCGAGCCGCAGTGGACCCTGCAGTTCCAGGTGTCCTGGATCGAGCGCTTCGGCATCAGCGTGCACCTGGCAATGGACGGCCTGTCCCTGCTGATGGTCGCGCTGACCGGCCTGCTCGGCGTGCTGTCCGTCCTCTGCTCGTGGAACGAGATCCAGCGCCGCATTGGCTTCTTCCACCTGAACCTGCTGTGGATCCTGGGCGGTGTGATCGGCGTGTTCCTCGCCGTCGACCTGTTCCTGTTCTTCTTCTTCTGGGAAATGATGCTGGTGCCGATGTACTTCCTCATCGCGCTCTGGGGTCATAGCTCGGACGACGGCAAGAAGACCCGCATCTACGCCGCCACCAAGTTCTTCATCTTCACCCAGGCCAGCGGCCTGGTGATGCTGGTGGCGATCCTGGGCCTGGTGTTCGTGCACTACAACAGCACCGGCGTGCTCACCTTCAACTACGCCGACCTGCTGAAGACCCAGCTGCCGCCGCACACCGAATGGCTGCTGATGCTCGGCTTCTTCGTCGCCTTCGCGGTGAAGATGCCGGTCGTGCCGGTGCACTCCTGGCTGCCGGACGCCCACGCCCAGGCGCCGACCGCCGGTTCCGTCGACCTCGCCGGCATCCTGCTGAAGACCGCCGCCTACGGCCTGATCCGCTTCGCCCTGCCGCTGTTCCCCAACGCCTCGGCCGAGTTCGCTCCGGTTGCCATGACCCTGGGTCTGATCGGCATCTTCTACGGCGCCTTCCTGTCGTTCGCGCAGACCGACATCAAGCGCCTGGTGGCCTACTCCTCCGTGTCGCACATGGGCTTCGTGATGATCGGCATCTACTCCGGCAGCCCGCAGGCGCTGCAGGGTGTCGTCGTGCAGATGATCGCCCACGGTCTGTCCGCCGCCGCGCTGTTCATCCTCTGTGGCCAGCTGTACGAGCGCCTGCACACCCGTGACATGCGCAAGATGGGCGGCCTGTGGTCGCGCATCCCGTACCTGCCGGCCGTGGCCCTGTTCTTCGCCACCGCCTCGCTGGGCCTGCCGGGCACCGGCAACTTCGTCGGCGAATTCCTGATCCTGCTGGGCAGCTTCAAGGTCGTCCCGGTGATCACCGTCATCGCCACCTTCGGCCTGGTGTTCGGCTCGGTCTACTCGCTGATCATGATCCACCGCGCGTACTTCGGCCCGTCCAAGTCCGACACCGCCATCGCCGGCCTGAACGCCCGCGAACTCTCCATGGTGCTCGGCCTGGCGGTGCTGCTGATCGTTCTCGGCGTCTACCCGCAGCCGGTCCTCGACACCTCCGCGGCAACCATGCACGGCGTCCAGCAATGGCTGGGCTCCGCCCTCTCCACCCTGGCAGCACGGTAAGCGCGACATGACCTTCACGATTCAACACTTCATCGCGCTCCTGCCACTGCTCATCACCAGCGCCACCCTGGTGGTGGTGATGCTCGCGGTAGCCTGGAAGCGTAACCACTCGATGGCCGCCACCCTCTCGGTGATCGGTCTGAACCTGGCCCTGCTGTCGATCATCCCGGTGCTGAACGTCACCCCGATCGAAGTCACCCCGCTCATGGTGGTCGACAACTTCGCCTGCTTCTACATGGCCCTGATCCTGATCGGCGCCCTGGCCTGCACCACCCTCGCCCACGCCTACCTGGAAAGCTTCCCGGGCAACCGTGAAGAGCTGTACCTGCTCCTGCTGCTGTCCACCGCGGGCGGCCTGGTGCTGGTCAGCGCGCAGAACCTGGCCGGCCTGTTCATCGGCCTGGAACTGCTGTCGGTGCCGGTCTACGGCATGGTGGCCTACGCCTTCTTCAACAAGCGCACCCTGGAAGCGGGTATCAAGTACACCGTACTGTCCGCCGCCGGCTCCGCCTTCCTGCTGTTCGGCATGGCGCTGCTCTACGCCGAGTCCGGCAACCTGGGCTTCGCCGCCATCGGCGCGTCCCTGGCCGAAGGCACCAGCCACGGCCCGCTGCTGGCCATCGGCGTCGGCATGATGGTCGTCGGCCTGGGCTTCAAGCTGTCCCTGGCGCCGTTCCACCTGTGGACCCCGGACGTCTACGAAGGCGCCCCGGCCCCGGTAGCCACCTTCCTGGCCACCACCGCCAAGGTTGCCGTGTTCGCCGTGCTGCTGCGCCTGTTCCAGATCGCACCGGCGGCCCTGAACAACGGCCTGCTGCATGACGCCATCGCGGTCATCGCCATCGCCTCGATCCTGATCGGCAACCTGCTGGCGCTGACCCAGAGCAACATCAAGCGCCTGCTGGGCTACTCCTCCATCGCCCACTTCGGCTACCTGCTGATCGCCCTGGTGGCGAGCAAGGGCCTGGCCGTGGAAGCGGTCGGCGTCTACCTGACCACCTACGTCGTCACCACCCTGGGCGCCTTCGGCGTGGTCACCCTGATGTCCACTCCGTACAGCGGCCGCGACGCCGACGCGCTGTTCGAGTACCGCGGCCTGTTCTGGCGCCGTCCGGTGCTGACCGCGGTGATGACCGTGATGATGCTGTCCCTGGCCGGCATCCCGCTGACCGCCGGCTTCATCGGCAAGTTCTACATCGTCGCCACCGGCGTCGAGTCCCAGCACTGGTGGCTGGTCGGCGCCCTGGTACTGGGCAGTGCCATCGGCCTGTTCTACTACCTGCGCGTCATGGTGACCATGTACCTGGTCGAGCCGAACATGAAGCGCCACGACGCGCCCCTGGACTGGGCCCAGCGCGCCGGCGGCATCATGCTGGTGGCCATCGCCCTGCTCGCCTTCTTCCTCGGCGTCTACCCGCAGCCGCTGCTGGACATCCTCCAGCACAGCGGCCTGGTAGCCGTCGCCGGCTAAGTTCGACAGGCAACAAAAACCCCGCTTCGGCGGGGTTTTTTATTGGGCAGGATTCCTATCGTGAAGCCTTGCGGCCTTTCGTAGGAGCGAGCTTGCTCGCGAACAACCCCCGCTGCGAGGCCGAGTTCGCGAGCAAGCTCGCTCCTACAATGCCACTGCCCTACTCCGCCCGCTTGGGCGTTTCGCCCTCGCGGCCGGTGAAGAGGTCCCACGAGGCCATGAACAGCGCCGCGATCAGCGGGCCGATGACGAAGCCGTTGAGGCCGAACAGCGACATGCCGCCCAGGGTAGAGATCAGCACCACGTAGTCGGGCATCTTGGTGTCCTTGCCCACCAGGATCGGGCGCAGGATGTTGTCCACCAGGCCGATCACCACCACGCAGAACAGCGTCAGCACCACGCCCTGCCAGATCGCCCCGGTGAGCAGGAAGTAGGCCGCCACCGGCACCCAGATCAGCCCCGCGCCGATGGCCGGAAGCAGCGAGAGGAAGGCCATCAGCGTGCCCCAGAGCAGCGAGCCCTGGATACCGAGGAACCAGAAGATCAGCCCGCCCAGCGCACCCTGGGTCGCGGCCACGGCGATGTTGCCCTTCACCGTGGCGCGGATCACCGTGGTGAACTTGGTGAACAGGTGCTGCTTGTGCTCCGCGCTCAGCGGCACCGCCTGCTTGATCCGTCGGCCCAGCGCCGGGCCATCGCGCAGGAGGAAGAACAGCAGGTAGAGCATGATGCCGAAGCTGATGACGAACTCGAAGGTGTTCTGGCCGATGCTGAACGCCTTGGTGGCCACCAGTTGGCTGGCCTGCATCGCGCCCGCCGAGAGCTTTTCCTGCAGGCTGGAGAGGTCCGCCAGGTCGAAGCGCTCCAGCAGCTGGTGCGCCCAGGCGGGCAGCGCGGCGACCGCCTGCTGGTAGTAGACGATGAAGTTCAGCTCACCGGACTTCAATCGCTGGTAGACGGTGGCGCCCTCCTGCACCAGCGCCCCGGCGATGAAGGTCACCGGCAGGATCACGATGAGGAAGCACACGGCCAGGGATATCAGCGCCGCCAGGTTGTTGCGGTCGTTCAGGCGCACGCGCAGGCGGCGCTGCAACGGGGCGAAGATGATCGCCAGGATGGTGCCCCAGAAGACCGCCCCGTAGAACGGCAGAAGGATCCAGCCGAAGGCGAGTGTCACCACCAGCAGCAGGACGAGGAACGTCCGGTATTCCAGTTTCGATTCGAACATGAGCGGGTCCAGGATGGATAAACCTGCTCATTAGTCAGCAGTTGCCCTGCCAAGTGCAACTTTCGGCGCGCGTTCCGTGCACGCGAGCGCTCTACAGCACCATCGCCGCAACCCAGCCGAACGCCAGCAGCGGCAGGTTGTAGTGCAGGAACGTCGGCACCACGGTGTCCCAGATGTGGTTGTGCTGGCCGTCCACGTTCAGGCCGGAGGTCGGGCCCAGGGTCGAGTCCGACGCCGGCGAACCCGCGTCCCCCAGCGCACCGGCGGTGCCGACGATGCTGACGATGGCCAGCGGGCTGAACCCCAGGTGCACCGCCAGCGGCACGAAGATCGCCGCGATGATGGGCACCGTGGAGAACGACGAGCCGATACCCATGGTCACCAGCAGGCCTACCAGCAGCATCATGAAAGCGCCCAGCGCCTTGCTGCTGCCGATCCAGCCGGCGGCGCTGTCCACCAGGCTGGCGACCTGCCCGGTGGCGGTCATCACCGCGGCAAAGCCCTGGGCGGCGATCATGATGAAGCCGATCATCGCCATCATCTTCATGCCCTCGGTGAACAGGTCGTCCGCTTCCTTCCAGCGCACCACGCCGGACAGCGAGAACACCAAAAAGCCCACCAGCGCGCCGAGGATCATCGAGTCCAGCAGCAATTGCACGGCAAAGGCCGCGGCGACGGCGACACCCGCCACCACCAGGCTCATCCTGCTGTAGGGCGTGTCGACCCGCTCGGCCTGCTCGATGCGCGCGAGGTCGTAGTCCCGCTGGCGGCGATAGCTGAAGAACACCGCGATCAGCAGGCCACAGACCATGCCCAGCGCCGGGATCAGCATGGCGTGGGTGACGTTGATGCCCTGCACGTCCACACCGGCGCGGGCGACGTTGGCCAGCAGGATCTGGTTCAGGAAGATGTTGCCGAAGCCCACCGGCAGGAACATGTAGGGTGTGATCAGGCCGAAGGTGATCACGCAGGCGATCAGCCGGCGGTCGATGCGCAGGCGGGTCAGCACATAGAGCAGCGGCGGCACCAGCAAGGGAATGAAGGCGATGTGGATCGGCAGGATGTTCTGCGAGGAAATCGCCACCGCCAGCAGCAGCCCGACCATGATCCACTTGAAACCGCTGGCGCCGTTTGCCTCGTGCCGGCCGAGCATCGCCAGGGCACGGTCAGCCAGGGCGTGCGCCATGCCGGAGCGCGCAATGGCCACCGCGAAGGCGCCGAGCATGGCGTAGGACAATGCCACCGTGGCGCCGGCGCCCAGCCCGTCGTTGAAGGCCTTGAGCGTGCCGTCCATGCCCAGGCCACCCAGCAGGCCACCCGCCACCGCGCCGGCGATCAGTGCGACCACCACGTGCACGCGACACAGGCTCAGCACCAGCATCAGGCCAATGGCAATCAGCACCGCATTCATCGTCACCACTCCTCTTGCGTATCGCCCCACCGGGGCACGGGCAAAAGGCGCGCACTCTGCCAAAGGCCCGCTGGCGTGTCAAAACCTGAGTGGAATCAAGACGTTTCCGAACGAGGGCGGCGGGACTTTCACCGCGGTGCGCACGCTTTTTGCCTAGTTTTCTGCCGCTGGCTGCGACGGCACGCCAGAATCGCCTGTTTTCTGGCGTTTCGCCCCGTCACGGGTCAAGAAGATGCGGGAAACGCCGATATAGCGGGCGTCCCCAGGCTTAGTTCAAACAAGGATTCCCCTCCATGCTGCTGCGCCGTCTCTCCATCCAGTGGAAGATCACGTTGCTCGCCGGGCTGTGCCTGCTCGGCGTCGTCTCGCTGCTGTCCGGCCTATCGGTCTATCGCACCCAACACAGCACCTCGCTGGTCAAGCAATCGAGCACCGACATGCTCGACGAAGCGGCCAAGGCGCGCCTGCAATCGCGCGGCGAGGTCCAGGCCATGCGCATCCAGCGCTACATCATGGATGCCTACCAGTACGGCAAGGGCTTTTCGCGGCAGGTGCTGTTCCTGCGCGACCAGGCGCAGAAGCGCTTCCTCGACGCCTACGACCTGCGCGAGGACCTGACCCGCCAGGTCAAGACCGCACTGGAAGGCAACCCGGAGCTGCTCGGCCTCTACGTGGCCTTCGAACCCGATGCGCTGGACGGCAAGGACAAGCTCTTCGCCGGCCAGGGCGAGCTGGGCAGCAACGACGCCGGGCGCTTCTCCATCTACTGGTCCCAGGCCACGCCGGGCCAGCTGGAATCCGAGGCCATGGCCGAGTCGCTGCTCAATGACACCAGCCCCGGCCCCAGCGGCAGCGCGTACAACGCCTGGTTCACCTGCCCCAAGACCACCGGCCAGCCCTGCGTGCTCGATCCGTACTTCGACGAAGTGGGCAAGAAGAAGATGCTCATGACCAGCATCGCCTTCCCGCTGGAGCTGGACGGCAAGGTCATCGGCGTCATGGGCCTGGACATCAGCATGGAGAAGCTGCAGGACATCGCCGTCGAGGGCAGCCGGGAGCTGTACGACGGCCAGGGCCGCGTCAGCATCGTCAGCGCCGCCGGCCTGCTCGCCGGGCACAGCGCCGACGCCGCCAAGCTGAGCAAGAATCTCAAGGACGTCTATCCGAACCAGGGTGCCGAGCTGCTGCAAGCGGTGGCCAGCAACCATGAACAGGTATTCCGCCAGGACGATCAGCTACGCGTGATCGAACCCCTGCAGCCGATCCCCGGCTCCAAACCCTGGGGCGTGCTGCTGGAGGTCCCGCAGGACGTCCTGCTCGGCCCGGCCATCCGGTTGCAGAACCAACTGGACGACCAGCGCGTACAGGGCACCGTCTCGCAACTGGGCTTCGGGCTGGTCGCCATCCTGATCGGGCTGTTCGCCATGTGGCTCACCGCCCGCGGCGTGACCCGGCCGATCCTCGGCGTCGCCGCCATGTTGCGCAACATCGCCAGCGGCGAAGGCGACCTGACCAAGCGCCTGGACTACACCGGCAAGGACGAGCTGGGCGAGCTGGCCGGCTGGTTCAACCGCTTCCTCGACAAGCTGCAACCGATCATCCGCGACGTGAAATCCTCCGTGCAGGACGCCCGCGCCACTGC